>JAOARN010000046.1 GCA_025210485.1 Marinifilaceae bacterium
CTTCTATGCTTTCTCCGCGAAGCACCGATAGCACAATCTCTGTTTTTTGATTTTTACTAATTCTTCGTTTCTTTTCAGACATAATCAATTATTTAAAACCACTATAAATATCAGAATTTATTTTAGAAATAAAAATGTTTATATTAATTCGGGGCTAATATAAGTTCAGATAATGGAGTTTCTAAAATATAAGATACTCTTTTGGAATATATCCTTTGCTCCACCTTTTCCTTTAATAGTCTAAATTCCAGATTATTAAAATTATCGATCCCATCGATAAGCTTTTTGAAAATAATATTTTTCATAATAAAAGTCTTTAAATAAACACCAACCATTAACGTAGACAAGACATAATCAAAGCTGTATACATTTATATACGATTAAGTTTTTTAAAAGTTGCACTGGAATACATGTTATTATTCTTAACTTCGTTATTATATCTAATCTGAAGTTTCTTACCGAATTGTGTTCTAGTAATCATGAGTTTACTATTATAAATCATGTTTGATTTTATGTGTGTTAAATCGTTATGTAGCTGTTAAATAATGATATACGAGAGAAGGTCGTTTTTCTGTATATTAAAACAGTATTTCTATTTGAATTGGGAAAAGTCATATCACTGAATAAATCCTTAAGTTTTTCACATATTCATCATTTTTCAGGAGTTGAATAAAAAGATCATAAAAATTAAGATTAAAGTTGTTTGAAGTCCAAAAGAAACTTCAGAAGGGATTTTAAAACAGGCTGTCAGTGGTCTGAGATACCAATAGAATTATTTTTTAGAGTTAAGTGTAGTTGGAATAGTATTTACGCCCATAACCTTAAATGCTGTATATTTGGTAGTTGATATATAATATGGCAGAGCCTATTGGAAACATATAAATAAACATTGGATATGTCAGCTATTCATTTATATGAAGCTCATCCATCATCCAAACAAGGATGGAAATTGTAGCTTATCGATGAATAAAAAAGTGCAAAACATGTAATATGCTAATTTTATCTGATAGCAACGATATCCCAAAAGATTGCAATGAATCCATATAATGAAATTACAATGATGCATTTGAACTAACTGAAAACATTATTGAATTTTTTTTTTTAATCCAATATTTGTTAAGATGATCTTTCCTTTAATGCTGATAATAGTAGTTGATACAACCAAAATTCTAATTTGTCTTTTTTAACATAATGCTTTAATGATATTGGTAGAAATAAATAAAATGATAAAATTTCAAATTCATTACTAGATGAGTCGCTTTATAAAGAAAGATTTGTTCTGGATAAACAAATGCATTGTTCTACCTTTTCAAGGCAATATTAGTGCGATTTAAAGCATAAAATTGGACTTCAAGACACCAAAGGTCACGGTTTTAAGATAGCACTAAAGTGTCTTCCATTGTGTTATTTTCATAATGGTAATCAGCAAGATTTATAAGTATAAATTGCTCGCTCTCTTGCAAATTTATGATCAACTATTTCGGAAGGATAATCGGGAGTATTCCATTCTGGAAGATGTCTTTTTACATAAGTTAATTCTGGGTCGAATTTTTTTTGTTGAAGACTAGGATTAAATATCCTAAAATAAGGAACTGCATCACATCCTGTACTTGCAGCCCATTGCCAATTTCCATTGTTTGAAGATAATTCATAATCAAGTAGTTTTTCAGCAAAATAAGCTTCGCCCCATCTCCAATCAATTAAAAGATGTTTACATAAAAAGCTTGCGCAAATCATTCTTACACGATTATGCATAAAACCAGTCGTGTTTAATTCCCTCATACCTGCATCTACAATTGGATAACCAGTTTTTCCTTCTTTCCATTTTTCGAAATGCTCTTCATTATTCTCCCATTTTAATAGATTATATTTAGAACGATAGCATGAATCTACCACATGAGGGAAATGAAATAGAATTTGCATAAAGAATTCTCGCCATATTAACTCACTTAAAAACACTTCGTTGTCTTTTACTTCTTTGTATAGTTTTCGAATGCTAATTGTTCCAAATCTTAGGTGTACACTTAATTTACTAGTTGAATTTAGAGAAGGTATATCTCTATCCGTTGCGTAATTTTCTAGATTTGAAATGTTAAAATCTTCAGCTTTCGTAGAGGATTTAATGAAGCCTAAATTATTTAAACTAGGGAAATTAAATTTCAATGAAATAAAATTATTAAAATCTATCTTAGGATCGTGGTTAAGATTTAAAGCATTGAATTTTTCTAACCATTTTCTTTTATATGCTGAGAAAACTGAATACGGTTTGCCATCTTGTTTTAGAATATCATTTTTAGCGAAAATCACTTGGTCTTTGTAAAATTCCAGTTTTACATTATGTTTATTAAGTAGTTTTTTTATTTCTGTATCTCTTTTTATTGCATATGGTTCGTAATCTTCATTAGTATATACTTTATTTATATTGTATGTGTCTATCAATTCCTTAAATATATTAGTAGGTTTTCCCTTTCGAACTAATAGAGATTTATTGTAGTTGTGTAAAATATTTTTAATATTAACTATAGAATCATATATGAAACTCACTCTTGAATCATCAATATTTAATTTAGAAATAATCTCCTCGTCAAAAATAAAAATTGGTAAACATTTTAAATTTGAGTTTAATGCTTTCGATAGAGCCGTATTATCGTCTAATCTTAAATCTCGTCTAAACCAAAAGATATTAATATTTTCCATTTTGAAGTAAATTTATAATTAATAATATAAAATTACGAAAACTAATTAATCTTAAAAGTAAAATTTAGTTCGAGAAAATATGAATTAATATATTACTATTTATATCAATGGCATTATATTTGATGCTTTATAGCCTTTTTAAAAATTATATTAATGGATTTTCAAGATATTGTATTAATTGTAAGTGAATCTATACAGGTTACAATTGCATTTTTAATAAGTCTGATTTTATTCTCTAGGAAAAGGAGATTGGCTCTTTCATCTTTGTTTCTTGCTTTAGCATTATTTATATCTAGTATATCTGATATTATTGAGATTTTTATTTCCCTTAAGTCTATTCCAGGTATTGATTATGAGCCCCTAGTGCCATTTTCTGCTGATATCTTAGTTGTTGCTTTGGTCTTTTTGTATGTTGAAAATATTTCCGTGATAAAATCTAAATTAAATTCATATCTAGTCCTAATACCAGGTGCTTTAGAGTTTGTTTTTGAGCTTTTTGTATATGCTAAGGGAGATGATTGGTATTATCTAAATCAAGAAACAGAAATTTTTTCAGTAATCGAATTTCTTAGATTTGTTATTATTTTTTCGATATTAATGTTGATTTTGATTAAAGTGATAAAACATAATACTTTAATTAATCAACAATATTCTAGTACTGATAGAAAAAGGCTTAATTGGGTTAAGTTATTGATTTATATCACTGTAGTGAATATTGTATTATCCTATCCTTTGGAGTTAGTATTGTCTGAGTTTGCAATGAATTTTTACTTCTCAATTCTTAGTCTAGTAGGAACTAGTTTGATTGGTTTTAATGCACTAATTCAGGAGAATGCAATTAATTTGTTTTTCTTAAAGAAAGCAAAATCCGTTGAGAATAATAATTTAGAATCAGATGAACCAATCGCAAGAAAAGAATATTCTAATATCGCTATTGAACTTCTGGAGATTGTTCAATACGAAAAATTATATTTAAATCCCGAACTTACAATATCGAACTTATCCGAAAAACTAAATAAACATTCGAAACTAATCTCAACCGCCATAAATCAACATTTTTCCAAAAATTTCAATACTTTAATTAATGAATTACGTGTAAAAAATGCTATTGAAATGTTGAAAGCAGGCAAGCACAAAACAATGAAAATTGATGCAATTGGAACTGAAAGTGGTTTCAAAAGTAAAAGTGCATTTTATACTGCTTTTAAAAAATGTAAAAACACAACTCCTTTACAATATTTAAAAACAAGAGTTTAGATTTAATTAAATTCTGATTTCTGAAATTAGAACCAGATTCAGACCTAAACCGAAATGTTTATAATAAAAACAAGCCATATTTGTGATGTCGAAAAAAAACTGTGATGGCTTTGTTGTGATTTAATTATAATTTGGTATTTAGTAGAGTAAAAACAAGAGTGCTGATTTATCAAATTTTATTCACAACAAATGCCATTTTATTAAAAATGGAATTCATTAATTCTACTTTTGATAAAAATATGGATTGTAAAATTATAATTAGCTTATTTCATTATGAACAAATTAAAAGGATTAATAATTTTTATTTTATTTATTGCATTAAATTTTAATATAAAAGCACAGTCTATTTCTGGTAATCCAGCTAAGGATAAATGGATGCAGATTAATACAGATACTGTCAGGATTATATTTCCAGAATATATTAAAGATGAAGCTCAACGAGTTTCTGATTATATACATGAATTAGCTGCAAATAATTCAAAATCCCTTGGTGGGAAGATAAAAAAGATAAATATAGTACTTCAAACAAAGACAAGTGTTCCTAATGGCTATGTCTCGGTAGCTCCATACAAAAGTGAATTTTATGCTACTCCACCTCAAGATCCATATACTATTGGAGGGGATGATTTTTTTGATGCTCTGTCTGTTCATGAATATAGACATGCAATGCAGTTCGCAAATATGAAAAAGGGTTTTGCTAATGTTTTATATTTCCTGCAAGGTGAAAATGGGTGGGGAACATTTGCTAATCTTACTGTACCTAATTGGTTCTTTGAAGGAGATGCTGTTATTAATGAAACAGCCGTAACTAATGGCGGTAGGGGAAGACTGCCTGCATTCCAAAATAGAAGTAAGGCTAATTGGTTAGCAGATAAGAGTTTTAAATATAAAAATATCAGACAAGGATCTTTCAAACATAGTTTACCTAACCATTATGAATATGGTTATTTGTTATGTTTATATCTTCGAGAAAAGTATGGGAACGATATTTGGTCTAAAGTTTTACATAACACCACTCTTCTAAGAAGACTTATTTATCCATTTTCGAATTCGCTTAGAATGCACACAGGTTTATCAACTAAAGAGTTGTATAATGAAGCATATGCATATTTTGGAGAAAAATATAAGGAGAAGTTAAAGTCTGTTAACTTGAATGAAGGATTGCATATAACTTCTAATTCAAAGGATTTTACAGCTTATAATTTTGCAAGTGTATATAATAAAGATATTTATGCCTTAAAAACAAGTTATAGTAAGATACCTGAAATAGTAAAGATCGATCATAAAACTAATATCGAAAGCAAGATTTGTAATCCTTCCATAAGTTATAATGAGGGTTTTAGTATAGCGAATGATAAAATATGTTTTTCTGAATATAGTCCTAATCCTAGGTGGAGTAATGAAAATTACTCAGATATTGTAATTTTTGATTTACAATCTGGACGCAGAAAAACCATTACTAAAAAAGGAAAATATTTCTCACCTGAATTTTCCAAAAATGCGAAAAACATAATAGCGGTAAAATACACTAAGGAATTAAATAGTTATTTGGTTGTTATTGATGCAGAAACAGGAAGAGAGAAGACACAATTTCAAACAAAATTTAATGATTATTTTATGTATCCTAAATGGATAGATGATGATAATGTTATATGCACTACCAGAAAGAAAGGTGTTTTTTCAATATTAAAAGTAAATATTAAGTCAAAAAAAGAAGAAGTTTTATGGGGACCATTTAACCAGACTGTTACGGATATTGAATTGGTTGATGATAAACTATTTTTTTCAGCTAGTTTTACAGGTATTGATAATATTTTTAGTTTAGATCTAAAGACTAAAAAAATATATCAAATAAGTTCTGTTCCTGTAGGTGCGTATTGGCCATGTTATGATAGGGATAATAATCAAATATTATATAGTAATTATAAGGCGGACGGTGTCAAGCTAATGAAAATAAATCTAACTGATGTCGATTTTAATAAGGAATTTACACCTGTTGAATTGCATAAGATGAAACAATTTGACAATATAGCAATTAAATCAGAAGGGGGAGAGATAATTCAATCAGCTAAACATAGGAGTGATTCAGTAACTAAATATAATAAATTATCGCACCTGATTAAACCTATTGGATGGGGCTTAACATCTACAGATCAGGAAACAGGAATTAGTATTTCTTCGGAAAATATACTAAATACTTTAAGGATAGATGGGAATTACTCATATAATAAGAATGAGAAGAATAGTTCCTATGGTGCTAGCTTGATATATGCAGGTTGTCGTGTAATTCCTGTTTTCTCAGCATCTTTGATTAATGATAGAGAACTAGAGTTTTTTAATAAGTTGAAATATGATGAGAAAAATGTTAGTTTGATTCTAAACTATCCTTATGATTTCTCTTCAGGCCTTAACACTCGAAATTTGAATTTATTTTCTGGAATTCGACACTATTCAATAAATTATGAATCAAAAGCGGAAATTTTATTCAATGATTTTAATTTTAATGATTATGTTATAGGGCTGAATTTATTTAATATTAGAAGAACTGCACGAAAAAATATTGGCTATAGATGGGGGCAGAATTTGTCTTTTAATTATAGTAAGTCTTTTGAGAACGAAAAAGCAGAGGAATTAAAGGCTTCTTTAGCAATGTATTTTCCTGGTTTAATGGTGAATCATAATATTGAGATTAATAGTAGACTTAAATGGAAGAATTCCAATTATTCATATAGTGATGATTTCGTTTATGCACGAGGGTATGAAACACCTAATTATAAACAAATAGCGGCCTTCTCTGTAGATTATAATTTTCCAATAGCATACCCAGAATTTGGTATTAATGGCATTTTTCATTCAAATAGAATCGCAGCTAAGCTATTTTTTGATTATAATTTTACCGATTTTAATAATTCTATTGAAGATAAAAAGTATAGATCATATGGTGGAGAAATATATTTTAATTGTTTGTTAGCTAATATTTTGAGTTCGGAAATCGGATTTAGAAATTCAATTCTTCTTGATAATAATTATGGAAAGAGTAAGAAAGATAATTCAAAGTTTGAAGTAGTTTTCAGAATAACAATGTAAGATTTATTTGTATAGATATAATAATTTTGATATTAAGTTTAACAATTCGTTAAGGTAGAATGCTTTATGGGTGTTCTGCCTTTTTTTATAGTATTTATAAAAGACTTCATATATATTAACAATAAAGTGTTTGTCTGGTTGATATAATTGTTCGAAAATCATTATTAATCTTTGACGTAATTGTCATATATTCAAAGTAATACTTTTTTTATGGATTTATAATACTATAATTTTGTAGGCTTATATTTAGATAAGTGTTTTTACTACATTATGCAATGGACTTTTATATAATATGATAATTAGATATCTTCGTTCTGCTTTATTTAAATTAATTACAAATAAATATTATGATATTAAAACTACTGTTGAATAGAAATTTTATATTAATAACAGCACTTGTGCTTGGATTTGTTTATAGTGATTTTACTGACTTTACACAAGATTATGTGTTTTATATAATGGCATTAACAATATCATTGTCCATGACAAGTGTTAAAACAAATTCGTTATTTCCATTAAAGGATAACATAAAACCATTGATTGCGGGAGTAATACTTAATTATTTAATTTATGGTTTAGTTATAATAATTTTGTTGCAGTTTTTTGAATTCACAGATAATATTTATTATGGTTTCATCGTAATTGCAGCCACTCCGCCTGGAGCTGCTATAATTCCATTTACAAGTATATTAGGAGGGAATGTCAAGTATGCAATTATAGGTACATTAGGGGCTTTTATCTCGTCCATATTTATTACACCTATAATAATTGAAACTTTTTCTTCAAATGCTGGATCGGTCGATTCTATAGATTTGATTTTTCTTATGTTAAAACTTATAGTTTTCCCAGTTTTGGTTTCAAGAGTTCTTATTCATCCTAGATTAGAACCAATTACTAAAAATGTTCGGGGAAGAATTATTGATTTTGGCTTTGCAATTATTATATATACAGCTATTGGATTGAATAGAGATGTTTTCTTTTCGGATTTTAGTTTATTATTAAAGATAGGTTTTGTTGTTTTTTGTTCAATTTTTATTTTAGGATTTGTACATAAAATATTTTCAAATTTTATTAAACTTGATTCTAGAGTTTCAATAGCTCAAAATTTATTGTTAACTATTAAAAGCTCTGGATTTTCGGTGGTATGTGCCTTGAGTTTGTTCGGAAAAGAAGCAGCTATTCCCTCTGCAGTACTGTCTGTTGTTGTGTTGATTTATTTGTTATATATGAATTTTATGAATAGAAATCAAAATTAGATATTATGTTGATATCTAATTTTGATGCGTTTAGTAGATATGATTTGCTAATTTAGATATTGAGTTAATAGATATGTTTTAATAAAAGAAGAAGTGAGATGACTTCTTCTTTTATTAAAAGTCTAATTTTGCCAAACAAACAGTAGAGTTTTCTTGTTTAGAAATTATTCTAAAATGTATTTCTTTTGAGTTTTTTTGCGAATATTCTACCTTGATACTGTCTCCTAGGCTTAATTCTTTTAAATAATTAAGTTCAATAGATTTTATTCTGTTTTCCATTACCACTTTGTGGTCTAAAGAGTCAATTATCCATCTAACATAACATGCATTGTTTACGTGTTTGTTAATATCAATATCAGAGTAATAAATCTCAAAATCCTTGCTATTGTGGTATTCTTTTAATTCAATTAGCCTTCCAAGTTCTGCTTCAAATATACTTTCTTTACTAGGCATTATATCATCAAGTTCTGTAATTCTAGTAGGTCTTTTTGTTTTTGTGTCAACTATTAACCAACTGGTTATAGCTTTTGCAAAGTTTGTGTTAGTTGAGTTTTTGAATAAAAATTCTCGATTTCCAAACATTGTTCGTGTTACTCCTGTAGACCAAGTTTCAATTGATATATTCTCCCACATAGAAGGAAGATTTTCAATATCTATTCTAATTCTTGATAATACCCATGTTTTGTTGTTTTTTAAGAGATTTGCAATATCGTAGTTAATTCTTTTTACATGAAAACCTGCAATTTCTTGAATAAAATTACTTAATGCTGAAGCTTTTAAATAGCCAGTATAGTCGGTGTCTGATGATGGTACTTTTATTTTCAGCTCTTCAATTTTATTAATCATTGGTCTAATTTTTTGTGAGGCTTAAATTTTATTTGAAGCTTTAGTTGTTTATAGAAGGTTTTATGTTTGCTATATATCGTATTAATAGTATACATAATAAGGGTAAAAAATTCATTGGTAGAACAAATGGAGATAATATCCATATTCCTATGGCTAGAATTATAAGTATTGTACAAAATCTAAAATAGAGCTTTTTAAATTTATGATTTTTTGTAAATAAGCACCAAATGCTTATTGGAATTATAAATGGGGCAGCCCATAGTTGGTTTAAGTTAGGAAAAGTTGCTTCGTGATCCGTGAAAAAACCAAGAAAGAAAATAATCCAACCAATAAGTCCTACTATTATAAAAATACCTAAATCTAAAAATATTAATTTTTTAGACTTTCTGTGTCCATATATTGAATAAATTAATACTATGAAACATAATAAACTAAAGATAAAGCCAGGTTTAAGGAAAAATGGAATTTCTGGAGCTTTGTTTGTATATGCTAATATTTCATTTTCTGATTTAACAAGTTTTACATATTTGCCAGATGCATTTTTTAATTTAGCCTTAGAGTACTCCATCATTAAAAAGTCAGGCAGAAACATTTGTTCTCTGTTTTCGACTATTCTATCACAATCAGTACCAAGCACTATATGAATTCCAAACTGTATCCATTTATTAGCACAGAGATATTTATCGAGCATATCCCAGAATCGATATATTTGATTGTCAGAGTAATCATAAACTATCTCACCGCAATTAGTTTCAATTATATCTCGAATTCTTGTTGAACAATTATCAAATAAAAAACTATAGTGATAATATTTGTTTTCTGGTTTGTAATTCTCTAATAAAGCATCAACTAATTTTCTTTTCTGTAGTAAATCTAAATTTAATTCTTGTTCGATTACACCTCTTCCGTCCTTTTTGTATTCTTCAATAAATCTATCATAATTACCACAAGCTAATCTATATAATAGCTTTCCACGTGCAAACTTAATGTAGAAATTTTTTGTTCTAAAATCGAAAGTACCATAATTGAATACTATATCATAGTTTTTTGTTTCTAATCTTATGGCTGAGTGACCAAACAAAGAATATAATTCATTTCCAGGTGAGCATGTCAATAAACTTATTCTGGTGGAATCTGTAACTGTTATTGAAAAAGATTTTAAACATAAAAATAATAAACAAATAAAAAAGCCTAATTTTTTTAACATAGTGTTTTATTGTGATTGCGAAAAGTGATTTAATACAACAAATATATTTAATTATTATGAGCAATAGCAGTAATATAAATTTTTTATAGATATATGATTTTTTTGCTATAATGTAATTGTTGCATTGTAGTATATAAAACTGTGATTATAAAAGATTTGTTTGAATTGTAATGTTTTTGTAAATTAAAAATAAACATATGTTATATAAGTGTAATTATTAGGGTGTTTATAAGTTTAGTATAATATACCTGTTATTAAAACTATTCGAAAATCATATGTTTTTATGTTAATAATCATTAATCTATAAGCTATAGTCATGAATAAAATAATAAATCTTTTTTTCTGTTTTTGTTTAGTTAGCAATATTGGTTTTAGTCAACAAATAATAAAATCCAAACTTATTATAAATAAACCTGCGTTTTTGAATTTATATACTTTTGATGGAGTTATCGAAAAATCAATAGGTTCAGCAGCTATAGATAAAAATGGATATTTTGAAATAAAACTTAATATTAAGTATGAAGGTATGAGTTATTTTAAAATTAATGGAAAAAAAATTGCTGACTTTTATTTGTATGAAAATACAAAAATTGATAGTATAAGCGATAGATACTATTTCAACAAATCAGATAAAAAGAATACAATGTGGTCGGAATATATGAAAGACAGGTATGTGTTTAATTCTAATTATAAGGCATTAAAGGATTTGTTATTCATATATCGCTCTACTCCAGAATTGTTTGATTTGAATTTCATTTCACAGGTGGAGGATGAATTATCTCGGATCGAATTATTGAAAAAAAATACAGAAAGGAAACTAGCTACTTTACCTGCGATTTATAACATGCAAGTTTGCCGATTGTATATTGAAAAGCTTTATCAGTACAGCATTAATAGGAAAGGTGATTATTCTTCTTTTTTGACTTTTCCTAAAGCTTGTATCAATGAAAGTAATATTTTGAATGGAGGATTTGTCCGGAGTTTAATAGATGGCTACTATTCTATTGCAGCAATAGATGTAGAAAAATCGAAAGTTAAAATGCAGGATTTTTTGACTTTTATGCTTGATAATATAAAGGATTATGATAATACTAAAATTGAATCCATAGCAAGTTATATGCTTATGTCTTTGGAAAGATTTGGATTGTCTAATCATAATCAATTTTTGGCAGATATGATACGTAAAACAAATTGTACTTTAAATAATGGCGCTAATTTAATTGATGATTTTTACACAAATATAAAAATAGACCTGCAAGCTCCAGATATAAGTTTTAAGAACAACAAACTAGGAGATGTTGGATATGAAAATTTAAGTCAAATACCAAATAAAGTTAAAGTCTTAATTTTTGGAGATTCCAATTGTCCAAAGTGCAAATATGATTTAAATATGCTATTAAGAGCAAAACGATACGTAAAAGAGCTTAAGGATATTGCTGTTATATATATTGATTTGGCTGATAAAAAAGCTCAGGTCTTTGATAAGAATGATAATGTAATTCACTATAAAGATAATAAGCAATGGGATAGCGATATCGTTCGAAGTTATTATGTTTATGCTGCTCCTACTTATGTTGTCATGAATGAAGATAATAAAATAATTCAAGTTCCTACTATGATTTCAGAATTTCTATCCAAGTTTACTAATTGATTGCTTTAGAACTTTTAAATTCATATTTAATATATATGTTAATTAGTATATTTGACTTAATAAAACATAATTTTTTTTTTGTGACTATTGAAAATTAATGGCAAATATCTAAAAATCATTGAATTTTTGTTTATTTTGCAAAACCAAAATTCAAAAATGAATATATTTATTTCCAATTTCAAAAATATATTTACATTTTTGTATGTAAACTTATAGTAATAAGAATATTAGCCATATGGTAGCGAAAGGTTTTATGAAAATAAAACCTTTCGCTATTTACAAAAAAACATTATTATAAATGAAGAAGTATAAAGTTCTTGCGGTCGATGATATCATTGATAATATAAGAGTTTTACAAAGCATTTTAGATTCAGAGGTTTATGAGCTTGATTATGCATTAAGTGGTAAAGAAGCCATAAAGAAATGTGTAATGAATGACTTTGATTTGATTTTATTAGATATAATGATGCCAGGAATGGATGGGTATGAAACCTGTGAGTATCTTAAATCTAAACTTAAAACTAAAGATATTCCAATCATATTTGTAACTGCCATGAATGATTCAGAAGCGATTATTAAAGGTTTTGAAATAGGTGGGCAAGATTATGTAACAAAGCCTTATAATCCAAAAGAGTTATGTGCAAGAGTGAAAACTCAAATTGACCTTAAAGTAAAAAATGAATCTTTAAAACGCTTAAATCTTGAATTAGAGGAAAGAGTAGCTGCAAGAACACTTGAATTATATGAATCAAATCTGGATTTGGCAAAAGCAAATAAAAAGCTTACTAAACTGGAAGAGGCTAAGGGCGATTATTTGTTTTTAATGTCTTCTGAATTGAGAAATCCTTTAAATGGAATTATTGGTTTCTCGGATATGTTGGAATATTCGATTAAAAATAAAACTCATCTTAAATATGTTAAGTTAATAAAACAAGCCTGCGAAAATTTGATCGGAGTCTCGGATACTGCTTTACTATTATCTGCACTGAGATTTGAAAAGTATGATTTGAATAAATCTGAAGTTTCCTTAAATCAAATATTTAAAGCTTGTTCTGAATCTTTAAACCTTAAATTAAAAGATAGAAAGATAAAACTGAAAATTGCAACTAAAAAGCAATTTAAAATTGACGCAGATGAAGATTTGTTAAAATTATGTTTTACGAAACTGTTGGAGAATTCTATTTATAATGCCCCTGCAAAATCAAGTGTAAAAATTAGTTTTGTGGACGATGATAATTCTATCAATATTATTATTGAAGATAAAGGAATGCATTTTGAAAATAATAGTCCTGATTATAATTTTACATTTTATAAACCCACACATAATGAGAAAGAAACTAAAAGGCTAACCTCTGGCTTAATAGTGGTTAAGTTGATTCTTGATTTACATAACTTTGGAATTGATGTTGCTAATAATATAGATGGTGGTGTCCAGATTAAAATCAATATCTTTAAAAAAAATGACTAAAAACAGAAAATATGAGCAAATTAAAAAAATACGATAGGCTTTACAATCAGCTAAAAGAATTGCTGCACACTACAAATAATAGGAATTCTAGACTTGCATCTATAGAAGCTTTACTTCATCATAAAATCAAATATTATTTTTGGACTGGTGTATATATGTTAAAGGATGGAGATTTGTTGGTAGAGTCGTATCAAGGTCCTATAGCCTGTCAAAAGTTGAGGAAAGACACTGGGGTTTGTTGGGCTGCTGTTAATACTGGTAAAACAGTTATTGTGGAAAATGTTGAGGAATTTCCAGGTCATATTGCATGCAATTCTGCATCCAAGTCAGAGATTGTAATCCCATTAAGAAATAAGCAAGGTGAAATTATTGGTTGTTTCGATGTTGATTCTAAAGAATTGGGATCTTTTGATCAGGAAGATGCAGAGGGCTTGGAGAAGATTTTAAGTCTTGTAAATGAAGATCTTTAAAGCACGATAAGACAAAAGATTTATTTTTTTGTTGAAAAGGAATATTTTTATTTTGTGTAATATGATAAATAATTCTACTCAAGCGATTTTTAAATTTTGCCCTCGTTGCGGAAGCTCAAGCTTCAATTATAAAAAGGGAGATTATTTCCATTGTAGTACTTGTAATTTTGTGTATTATGTTAATTCGGCTACGGCTGTAGCAGCAATTATTGTTAATGAGAAAGGTGAAATATTATTAACAAAACGAGCATTAAATCCAGGCAAAGGAATGCTTGATCTACCTGGTGGTTTTGTTGATATTGGCGAAAAGATTGAAGATGCAATGTATAGAGAAATCAAAGAGGAATTAAATTTGAATATAAGTTCGATGAAATACTTATGTTCTTATCCAAATAAATATTTATATTCTGACCTTATTGTCAATACTTGTGATTGTGCTTTTGTTTGTAATGTAGATAATATCGAAGATATAATAGCTGGAGATGATGTAGATGATTTTAGTTTTTTTTCTAAAGAGAAGATTGATTTTAATGACATATTCTCTGAATCAATTTCAAATATAATAAAGAATTATTTCGATTTTTAGTCTATTTTGAATTATTCGTGAATATTGTATGTGTTTCATTGATAGACAAATAAAGCTTTGTTATTAGTGTAATCTTTTATCTTAAGTAATTGTTTTTTTAAAGCGATATCTTAGATAGAGAAATGTTTATTTAAAAAATATTAAATTCATAAATAGTTTGTTATGAATATTTGAGTTTTTTTGATAATAATAATATTATAATGAATATAAATAATAGAGGTGAAAACTTAGGTGTTGTTAATTCAATCCAATTGGAGAAAAAAGTGGTGATGGTTTTTGGAGGAAGTCGAGGTATTGGTAAAGCCATTGTTGACGATTTGACAAAAGAGGGATGTATTGTCGAATCTGTTTCAAAAACAACAACAAATACCGATATAGCTAGTAAGCATGATATTGCTTTCGCATTGCAATCTGTATTTGAAAAACATCAACGAATAGATTATGTTGTAGTTACAGCTGCTGAATTTTGTAAAAGTGATATAAAGGACTTGGTTGATGATGATATAGATAATATTATCGACGTTAATTTAAAATCTAATGTTTATATTGCCCGGGATTCATATAAATACTTAAGAAAAACAAAAGGACAATTAATTTTATTTGCCTCTTCTTCAATATCAAGAGGAAGGGCTGGTTATGGTCTGTATTCAGCAACAAAGTCTGCAATTGCTAATCTTTCTGAAGCTATTGCAGATGAATGGAAAGAGGATGAAATTAGAGTTAACTGTATTTCACCTTCAAGAACAAAAACAGAAATGAGAGAAAAGTACTTTGGAATTGAGAACGAGGAAAGTCTATTAAGCCCCAAAACCATTTCGAAAATTGTAATTGAAACTTTATGTTCCAATAAAACAGGAGAGGTGATTAGCATAAAGTTAAATTAAAAGAGAAAAAAATTTTTTTATAAGAATGAAAATTGAAGATAATTTAGTTGAACAAAAATACTCTATTATTCATATCGAAACCACTGGTATTTCGCCTAAGCACGGTGATGAAATAATTGAAATAGCAATACATCAGGTGAATTTTAGTGGTGAAATATTAGATTCATATAGTAGCTTAGTTAATATTAATGCAGATTATCTGTCGAATGATATTCACGGCATCTCTATAAAAATGTTGAAAAAAGCACCGAAATTTTCAGAGATTATCCCTGATATTCTCTTTAGATTAAATAATTCAACTTTGATTGCACATAACTGGGATTATGTGAAGCTTTTTTTAGAGTCTGTTTTGAGTGAATTTGAGCTTAATTTGCATGGTATATGCACTCTTGAGTTGAATCGAAGAGTATCAGAGAATGATTATTTTACTAGTCTAAATCAGATTTGTTCTTATTATGATATAGAGGAATACGACGAATATAGTTCATTGAACGAGGCCAAGCAAACTGCGAAATTATTTTCAATTTTAAAGAACCTTTATTTACAGCAGAACTCAACAGAGTCTTTTCTGAAAAAATATTGTAAGCCAATAGAAATAAAAAATTGCCCTCCTGCAAATAATATATTTAAACATAGAGAAGATTTAGCGGAAATAGAAGGAATTCAGAATAGTAAATTCTATAATATGTTGAATAGGCTTGCCACAAAACCTAGTTTGTCTATCCCAATTCGACAATATCTGCATGTTTTGGATAAGGCTCTTGCAGATAGGATATTAACAGAATCAGAGGTTGATTCGCTTGTAGATTTTGCAGAGTATTATAAATTATCGAAAAAGCAGGTTATTGATATACATTTTGAGTATTTAAGAAGATTAATTCGAATTTATTTGCTAGATCAAATATTATCAAATACAGAATTGGAGGATTTGAATCTAGTTGCAGATATGCTTTGTATTACCCGCAAAGAGCTAAATAAGATTATTGATTTTGAAAAGACACAAATATCAATTACCACACCTCTTCAGATTGAGAATATACGTTCATTAGAAGGAAAAACTGTTTGTTTTTCTGGGCATTTACATTCAAAAATAAATGGGGATAGAATTGATACTTCTATGGCTATACAACTGGCGAGTGAAAGAGGATTGATAGTTAAGCGAATTGTTTCAAAAAAATTGGATTATTTGGTCATTCCATCAGATTCGGACTTTTCTTTAAAGGCAAGGAAGAATCAAAAGGCAGTTGAACATGGTGTCCAAATAATAGAGGAAAATATTTTTTGGGAGATGATAGCGGTAGAAATAGATTGATATTAATAGATAATAGACATAATAACAAAAAAGGTATATTTGAAAGATATACCTTTTTTGTTATGTTTAGTTTAATCTTGATCTTCTTCAGATTTAGAATCTTTGTCTTCAAATTTATCTTTTAATTTACCTTTATACATTGAGTATTTTTGGTATTTACATTCTAAACCACCATTGAATAATGTTATCTTTCTTGATGGTCTTAAACCAATGCTATTAAAACATTCTTTTGAATAACTAAGAATCCATGCGTCATAACCAGAGAAATTATGTTTAAGTCTTTCTCCAATCATTTCGTACAAACCATTGAGATCTCTTGGTTTTAATCTTTCACCATAAGGAGGATTGGTAATCAACACACCTTCATCATTTGGAGGTAAAAACTGTTGGAAAGGAGTTACTTTCAATTTAATTTTTCTCCTCAATCCTGCATTTCTGATATTTTCTTCAGCAATTTTCATTGCTCTGTCTGATATATCAGCACCTATGATATTTCCTTCGAAATCCACTTCTGTTTCTTCGTTGTATATATCATCCCAAAGATCTTCATCGTAATCTTTCCATTTTTGGAAGCCAAATTCTTTTCGATACAATCCTGGAGGAATATTATATGCAATTAAGGCAGCCTCAATTAAGAGAGTCCCTGAACCACACATTGGATCTATGAAAGTAGATTTTTTATCCCAATCTGATAATAAAATCATCCCAGCAGCAAGAACTTCATTCAAAGGAGCAGGAGTTTCACCAACTCTATAACCTCTTTTGTGCAGAGATTCACCCGAGCTATCTAACGAAACAGTACAGGTGTTTCTATCAATATGAACATTAATTCTGAGGGTAGGGTTAACCATTCTTACAGAAGGTCTGTTTCCAGTTCTCTGGTAGAATTGATCAACTATGGCATCTTTAATTTTGTATGTAACAAATTTAGAGTGCTTAAAATCATCCGAACTTACAGTGCTATCAATAGCAATGGTATCTTTGTTTGAAATGAATTCTCCCCAGTTAATGTTGTATATACCCTCGTACAATTCGTCTGTATTCGAAGCCGAAAATTTTACAATAGGTTTGATTACTCTGATGGCAGATCTTAAATGCAGATTTGCCTTATACATCATACTTTTGTCACCTACGAAACTTACTGCTCTTTTCAAAATCTTGACTTCCTCAGCCCCAAGATTTGTTAATTCTTCCGCCAAAACCTCTTCTAATCCATGGAAGGTCTTTGCTATAAGTCTGAATTTTTCGGTATTTGTTTCCAAAATATATCTTGTTTATATTATTTTAATAATTATGCGCTTCTCAAAATAAATTTAAGAAAATACATCTTAATATTGAAACTAAATAATGATTTGCAAATATATGATTTGTATAAATAGTAATCATATAATATTAGTTAATAATTGCAGTATGGTCCATATTTTTTTTTATATGTATGTTTTTTTTCTCGTTTTGTTCTTAGTGTAACTACAATATAGCAATTGTAAGTTAGTGGAATTTTATTTTAGAATTTTTTCATTTTACCCCTTATTATAATTATATAGGTGTTTGCTGCTCGCCTTTCTGAAAATTGATATACCTAAATGATAAAAAAATGAGAAAATAAAGCAACCAATTCGACTCATTGTCATCAAAACAGCAAATAAAGAAAATTAGTATCAAATTCATGTTTTAAAATGTGAATAGATGTAACAGATGTTTGAATAATAAACAATCACTAATCTGTTTATTATTCTAATTTATAAGATTAAACTAAATTATTATGAAAAGCTTACAAAAATTTTTATTTATCGTATTATTTGCACTCTCTTGTACATCTTGTGTTAAAGATGATTATGAAGAAATTGAATTTCAGGTTGCTGCTGATATGTTTGTTAGAGTTCAAAATATAGATAATGTTGTTAAATATTCACCTGTAATATATGTGTATGGTAATTATGCTTTGTCTAATGTAAAAGTGTATAAGCCTTCGGGAACTTTAACAGATTATCAAGTCGAAAAATATTCATCAGACCCAAGAGCTTTTAGAATGGTCCCTTCATCATCCGATTATTCTGAAAATGATATCGAAAATGGAGATTATGAATTTAAAGTGGAAAGACTTTCTTCAAAACAGGAAAGTATTAGCATAAAGGATAAGATTTTGGAGAAAAGATTAGATGCTTTAAATATTACTGAATTTAATTATAATAAAGATAAACATTCTATTGATATAAAATGGGATAAGGTGGATAAAGCCGATTATTATTTAGTAAAGATAATGGATAAAATAGATGGAGGATTTATTTTTTATTCTAATACTCTTTCTGAAAACAGCTTAGAGCTTGATTTGGATACCAAGGGGTGGAATGCTTATTTTGAAAAGAAAGAAGGAGATAGTTATGTTGTCGGTGTTTTTGCTTATGATCTTGAGAATCCTTCTTTTCCTTCTTCTTCTGATATTAATAGTGAATCTGTTGAATATAGAACTATCGTTTGGTAATAATATAATTTTTTTGTAAATAGTAGTCACAATTTCCCCTATTATATAAATGTTATAATAGATTAATCAATCAAATTTTTGATTATCAATCAGATGTCAAAGTTTGAGTTTTTTGTTTTGAGCAGCACTTTTAGTGCTGCTTTATTTTTTTATGTAAAAACATAAAGAGAGGAATAGCTTCTGGATAAAAAAAGATTCAGCTTTGTTAATTTTTTTTAATTCTAAATAGTTGTGAATTCAAAACAATGATTATTCCTCATGTAAACCACTATGTTTTTCAAATAATCATTTTATTTATTCTTATCCGTCATATAGATTTGTTTTTGATTGCATTTGGTAATAATTGTATGTATTATTCAATGCTTTTTTTGATCTCAAACAAAACTATATTTCTTGTATTTAAATGATTATTCTTTTTAGTTGATAAGCAATATTCGGAAAATAGTTATTGGAACATCTGTGTTTTTTTATTGATCACAAAATTTAAGATATGAAAATCTATTCAGTTTTTGCAGGATAATATAAAAGATATATCTAATAGTTGATTTGAATCTTTTCTAAATACCTTAAAAGTTTATTGTTAATTGCTGTGAATTTTAGATTATGATTATTTACAACAATGCAGACTTGTAATATTCTTCCTGACTTTGTTTTAAGATATCCACATATTGCTCTTACCGAATTTATGTATCCTGTCTTTGCATATAAATTGGAAACCAAATTTGATTTGGAGTTTATATATTTTAGGCTTCCATCAATTCCAGCAATTGAAAGCTGTGACATAAACATAGGTTTATTGTTATACATATATTCTAAAACCTGATTTATGAATTGTATGTTTAGGTAGTTTAATCTGGATAAACCTGAACCATCTTTTATTGCAATATGATTGGTGTTGATTCCTTTCGTTTTCCAAAATTCTTTTATGAAATTGGATGCTGTAGACCAGTCAACTTTGCCTTTATTGTTTTTGATAATCTCAAGAAAAATATGATCTGCAAATAAATTTATACTTTTTTTATTCGTGATTTTTGAAATTTCTTCTAATTTGGGAGAATAGAAATTGTATTGTTTTAATAATGTTTCTGTTTTTATGTTTTTTTTATACACCGCAATGTTCATTTCCTCAAGTGTATTCTCTATGGTTTTTATAAGCTTTATCTTAGGATCAAACATACTTGCCTTTACTCTAAATCTACTTCGATTCGCAGGTATGCTTCCTTTTATTAAGCGAGTTTTTGAAAAAGGGCTTCCATATACGTAGGCTAAATCTTTTTTTACTGATGAGGCAAAAACCTCATTTTGAAAATTTATCCCAATGTTTTTAGGCTTAGTTCCTAATATTTCAGTTTTACTTCCGACGCTTGATGATTTAAGATATATATCGAACATATTGTCTCCAAAGCTTAGAGCATTTGGGATACTACCATAGTAATTGCCTATGTCCTCCCAAATCCAGCTGTCTGGAATATCCACTCTGAAGTATGTGTCATCATATATTATAGAACCCTTTATTGTTTTTATTTCGTTTTCTAGTAATATTTTTCTAAAAAAACTGATGAAATTATTGTTCTTAAAATACCTTGAACCTAAAGTTGGATCACCACCTCCCTTGATTTTAATATCTCCATAAAGGCTGTTGTTTTTTATTTTCCCTGTAATCTCAATTTTTGTTTTAAATCGATATTCAGCACCAAGAGTTAGAAGTCCAGTTGAAGTGCTTATCAGTTTCATGACAGATGCACAAAGCATTCTTTTTTCAATATTATGAGAGATGATATATTCTTTTTTATTTGTATCATATATGGATATTGCAGAAAATGAATTTTGTAATTCAGGGTCTTCTAGGAAGTTGCTAGTTGTTTGCTTTATGGCATTTTTGTATTGTGAATAGCATATATTAGATGCAAATATTAGTAAAATAAGATATATAGATTTCATTTTTTTTAAAATAATCTTTTATGAGTTTAGATGGAGTAAATATGATAAATAAAAAACAAATAACTGTAACATAAAAAAATTATCTGGTATGATATTTTTGCTAAAATGTAAATTTTACTCAATGATTTTTTTCTCAATTATATAGCTTACACTGTCTGGAGAATATCTAATATTTGAAACAAAAACCGCACTGTCTATCATTTCTATTTTTAGTTTTTTTGAATGTTTTATTTTGTTGAAATCTACGATAAAATTGAAGTCTTCAATCTCAATTGTTTCATATTTCTGTTCGTCCACGAAATATTTAAGTTTTAATTTGTCAGGGAATAGTCTTAAAACTAGACTGTCAGGTACCGATACTTTATTTATTTTGCATTCTCGAACAGCTTCAGTGTATTTTACAATTGGAATTATTGCTTCGATTTCCCTTGTGTCGCAAAATACGTTTGTGGGGATAATTAAATCTAATTTGACTCTCTTGGACTTAGATAGTTCTCCTAGGTCTTTAGATTCATTTTTGATGAAATTAATTCTCTTTAAATTTTCTTCTTCTCCTCTTATCATAACTGAATCTACGCTTAGTTCAGTTTTTCCATCTTGCATATATTGTTGTTTTAATATGTAGTCAAGATTTAATATTATAGGAACTTTTTTCCTAGCATATGGTTTGAATTTAAAATCTAAATTTGCAGGTTGGCATCTTATTATGTTTAAGTTTGATGCTAATTTACTTTCTATTAGTTTTATTATGGTATTGGAGTTTAAACTATGGTTGCCTGAATATAATGTGTCAGTGTTTAATTCCAGTTCTTCAATTAAATTTATTTTTAAGTTTGCAAAAATAGATTTAATCTTGTATTTCATTATTTCAAACCCATAATTTTTAACTCTTAAGCTAATGTTTTTTTCTGTTTTTCCTACTAGTACTCTGTCGGTGGGTAAATTGTAGTATTTTATATCAAAATTAATGTCTGCAACATATTCCTTGCTTAAAGAATTTAAAAACCAGAGCATTGAAGATATAGAGACAAAAACTAAATAAATAATCAGTTTTTTGTTGGATTTTAGTTGTCTTGGATTTAGTAATTTCGAGTATTCTTTAATGTCCTGATAATTTAGTTTCAATGTTTTTGTTTTTATGGTTTGTGTAATTATTAAGCTTTTGTAAGTTTTGTTCAACAATACAATTACAAAACTAATATAATGAAAAAATATATCTGTATTAAATATTATTCTTTTTTTGAATAAGTGTAAAAATTTTACTTTTTCGAACGGGATTTTATTTAATTTCAGTTTGAATTATTCTTTTATTATGGAAATACGAATGAATGAAACTATGCAAAAAGGAGCATAGAGTGAATCTGAAGCCAATATTTGTTTAGTTTTTTTAATAAAAATATATATTTTTTTGTTTTAATATTAACCTACATACCAAAGCAGTAGAGAAAAAGTTTTCAAAACTTAACAAAAAACTAGTGAATTTGGTTTGTATATTAAATTTTATCACTCTATATTTGCATCGCTTTTGAAAATCAAAGCTACTGATTCCTTAGCTCAGCTGGTAGAGCACAACACTTTTAATGTTGGGGTCCTGGGTTCGAACCCCAGAGGGATCACAAGTTCTAAATACGACTTAAAAACAAAAACAAGATTCCTTAGCTCAGCTGGTAGAGCACAACACTTTTAATGTTGGGGTCCTGGGTTCGAACCCCAGAGGGATCACTTTTCACTCTCCTTTTTTAGAAAATATTTTGTACATAAAATATTTACAATACTTTAAAACTTACTATTAAAAATTACTTTGTTTAATCATACTTTAAGTAGGTGCTTATCAAATTGTTTAATTTAAAATATTATCTCAATGGCAAATATATCAGGTGAATGGTCTTTTAATGAGGATTTTGGTTTTGGAACCGATACAGGAATAGCTACAATTACTCAAGAAGGAGTTAAGCTAAAAGGACTAATTCAGTATACAGAAAAAATAGAGGATGAAGAATCTTTTGAAGTTGAGCAATACTTTGAGGGAGAATTGATAGGTGACGATTTTACTATAGAGGGGATATTTGTTAAGACAAGTAAAGATATTGAATATAATATTGATACATGGGAAGGTAAATTAACTAGTCCCGATATGATTATAGGTCATAGTTATGATAATTGTGGTTGTTTTGGTGTTTTTCGTTTAAAAAGGAATTAATAAATTTTATTTTTATAATTGTTATGTAAATTTTAATCAATTGTAATATAAACATAAAGGCTAAGGTATATGGATTTTATAGCTATAGATTTTGAAACAGCTAATTCAAAGCGAGATTCAGCGTGTGCAATCGGTGTAGTTAAAGTAGTTGATAGTAAAATTATTTATAAGAAATCATATTTAATCAACCCTCCTGATTCGTATTTCCATCCTATGAATGTTAGTATTCATGGTATAAGTTTAAACGATGTCGAAAATGAGTTAAGTTTCAATTTTATATGGGAAGAAATTGAAGATTTGTTTATAGATCAAACAATTGTAGCTCACAATGCTAGTTTTGATATTTCTGTGCTTCGGGCCTGTTTGAAGACATATGGAATTAGAAAGCCAGAGTTGACATACGCCTGTACTGTTAATATTAGTAGAAAATTGTGGCCAGCTATGCCTAATCATAAGTTAAATACTATGGCAAGTATGTTTAACATAGAATTAGATCATCATAATGCTTTAGATGATGCTTTAGCATGTGCGCAGATTATGCTAAAGGCTGCAGATGTAACTGATACAAATACCACCAAGGATTTATTAAGTTCCTTGGATTTAAATGAGAAGATATTGTAATTAGTATAATATTAAATATAAATTTATTAGAAAAAATCACACATTATTATGTGTGTAATTTTATGAAATTGAGTTTCAATTTAATCTTTTGTTAATTATCAAACAATATCTTTTGTGAAACTAAAATAAAAAATATAATTTCGAAATCTAATTAAATATTCATTGTTTTGGCTACACCATATAAACACTCAAATAAAGGCAAGAAAGAACAGGTGAAAAAAATGTTCGACAATATTGCGCATAAATACGATTTTCTTAATCATTTTTTATCCTTAGGGATTGACAAATTATGGAGAAGAAAAATTGTAAAAATAATAAGTAAATTAAAGCACGATAAACAATTGGATATTGCAACAGGTACTGGTGATTTAGCTTTTGCTTGTTCAAAACTAGACATAAAAGAGATAATAGGCACTGATATTTCTCAGGGAATGCTAGATAAGGCTATAGAGAAATCAAAAAAGAAACAAAAGGAAAATATAAAATTTGAAATAGGAGATTGTGAAAATCTTAAATATTCTAATTCCGAATTTGATATAATTACGTGTGCTTTTGGGGTTCGAAATTTCGAAAACTTGGAAAAAGGAATTGCTGAAATATACCGAACACTAAATGAAAATGGAACCGCTATAATTCTTGAGTTTTCAGAACCTCGCAAGTTTCCAATAAAGCATTTGTATAACTTCTATTTTGACAATATACTTCCATTCTTTGGAAGAATCATTTCTAAGGATAATTCTGCTTATGAGTATTTGCCTGAATCTGTTCATCAATTTCCCGACGGTATTGATTTTTTGAATATATTAAAATCTGCTGGATTTGTTGAAACACAAGAGCTTAGGTTGAGTTTTGGTATTGCAAGTATATATATAGCAAAAAAACCACACAATATATAAAAATAAATATAGTTATAATACAAAGGATATTATATAAATAATTGGGAAATCTTAAGCATTTGAAAGCATATATTGTCATAATTATAGCTCTGTTTATTTCGTTTACTTCGAGAGCTCAGTCGAAATATAAACCAGAACATCAACTAAATTACCAAAAAGTAGATGAGAAATTTCTTCACTTTGGTTTTACTTTAGGTATAAATCAAATGGATTTTGCGGTGTATAATTCTGGAAATACAGAAGCTAGAAGTGAACAAGTTAAATTTTCGAATGGTTTTACTGTTGGGATAATTTCGGAAATTAGGATCAATAATGATTTTAGCTTTAGATTTTTACCTGGTTTGGAATTTGGAGAAAGAATTATTTCGTACAAAGAGCTTGAATACGAGCAAACCAAAATAGAATCAGTCCTTATAAATTTCCCATTTTTATTAAAGTATAAGGCTAAAAGAATTAATAATTATCGACCATATATCATAGGAGGTTTAGCTTATAAAATTGATGTGCAAGCTCAGAAAAGATTAGATATTGATAAGGAGATTTTGGTGAGAATGAAATCCTCTGATGTTTATATTGAGCTTGGAACTGGTTTGGATTTTTACTTGCCTTATTTTAAGTTGGGGGTCGAACTTAAATTTGCGTTTGGTTTATTTGATGTATTGAATCATGATTTAGATAAAAAAAATCCTGGTTATGAAGAGTATACAAATGCCATAGAAAAGGTGAATTCAAAAATATTTAGTTTGTGTCTTAATTTTGAGTAATTATTAACTCTTTCAGCTGTTTTGTTCCAGTTTTGTGCTTTCGAATTAATAGGTAATTATTTTATTTGTCCGATATTGTTATTTATAAATTTTGTTGCTGCAGTTCGCTAATATCACTATTGTTAGATTTGTTATTTTTTTTTAATTATCCATATGTCATTTATATATTTTCCAAAATATTATGTTGATATTTGTTCTTATACTAGTTTACTTAAACTTATTATACTCCTCTATATTTCTCCAAAAAGCTAAGTAGGTACTTTTCTCTTCTTTAAATTGATTTAATCTGTCCTGTATTGTTTAGTTTGAATTTGCAACTACTTTTAGTTTAGATTAAGTTATGATAATATTGGAGAAAATTTTTATGATTTTCTATATGGGAAAAATAAATAATAATTATGTTTTGAATGTTTTTCCTACTGGAACTATTCTGGAATTTTTTTTCATATCTAAATATAATTTTAATAGCTTTATAAGCTCTTATGTTTGTTTGTAAACTTCAGTAAAACAAAGATTTAGATTTTGTGTTGTTATTTAGAGTTTATAAGCTTAGATGAAAAAGTAGATAAATTAGAAATTCCATTAGGGGTTAATTAGTATTTTTTTGTCATGTAAATGTTCGGCTAGAGATAAGCTTGTTTTTAAGTAGAAATCTCTTTTTAAAATGTAATAAAGACATGTCAAATTAATATTATGATTTTGAGCCATAAATTTAAAATTAAATTTATTTTTCAGATAATTGGAGTTCAAAATTTAGCAATTGGAGTTAGGTTTTCAAACTCAGATTTTTGTCGGAATTTTTATTTAATCAAAATAATTAAAATTAGAAACACACAATAATTTAAATACTATTATAAATGATACTTAAGTTAAGGACAGGCATTCTTCTAATGCTTATTTTTATGGTCAGTAGCGTTAATTCTCAAAATTTATTTGAAAAAACAATTGCTACAACAAATCAATCCTACACTTTTGCAAGTGCAGTGAAGTTAATAGAGAATAATACAGGATTAAAGTGTAATTATCCATATTCTTATAAAAATGAACATAAAAAAATTTTCCTCGGAAAGCAATCGTATAGACTAGATGTTTTGTTAGATAAAATAGCACTGCAGCTTGATATAGACTATGAATTGGATCAAAATAATTTATCTTTTGTCACAGATGCAAAAAATAAATATACAATTAGTGGATATATTCGTGATAATACAAATGGAGAAGATTTAATCGGAGCAACTTGTTATGTTAAGGGACTAAAGATTGGTACTGCAAGTAATACTTATGGTTTTTATTCGATTACATTGCCTAAAGGACAACATGAATTAATTTTTTCATTTATTGGAAACCAGGCTGTCAGTAAAAAGATAGATTTACAAAAAGATATAGTTTTGAACGTAAATTTAGAGCCAGAGGCTGAGCAGATTACCGAAGTAGTTGTTACAGGAAAAAGCTCTAATCAGAATGTAGAAAAAGCAGAAATGAGTGTAGTGAATTTGCCAACTAGTATTATTAAGAAACTACCTGCACTTATGGGAGAAGCTGATTTGATAAAGACTGTTCAGATGCTTCCCGGTGTAAAACCAGCTTCGGAAGGTTCTTCAGGATTTAGTGTTAGAGGTGGTAACCCTGATCAAAATTTATTATTACTTGATGAGGCTCCAGTATATAATGCATCCCACTTATTAGGTTTTTTCTCAGTGTTTAATAATGATGCAATTTCTGATCTTAAACTATATAAAGGTGATATACCTGCAAATTTCGGTGGACGTTTATCATCGATATTAGATATTAAAATGAAGAATGGAAATGCAAAGAAATTTAGCATGCAAGGAGGTTTAGGAACCATCTCATCCAGACTTACTTTAGAAGGCCCAATAGGAGAAAAAACAAGTTTTATAGTTTCCGGAAGAAGGAGTTATATGGATTTGTTTCTTAGAATGTCATCGAATGAGGATGTAAAAGATAATATAGTTTACTTTTATGATTTAAATGCAAAAATAACTCACAGATTCAACGATAGAAATAGATTGTTTGTTTCATCTTATCTTGGGAGAGATGTTTTTAAATCAAAAGATATGGGTTTTGATTTCGGGAATCAAACCTTTAGTTTGAGATGGAACCATCTATTTAACAATAAGCTTTTTTGTAATACAACGGCTTTATTTAGTACTTATAATTATGAACTAAACAGTGATGATGCTAGTACCGGATTTGTATGGGATTCTAAAATGCAAGACAAATCATTGAAATTAGATTTTACATATTTTTTAAACACTAATAATACTGTTAAATTTGGAGCTTCTACTATTTATCATAGTTTCGATCCTGGGAACGCAAGAGCAAAAGGAGCAAAATCTTTTATATCTGAATATAAGGTTCCTGGCTCAAATGCATTAGAAAATGCTGCTTATATAACAAATGAACAAAAGATAGGTTCGCGATTAACATTAAAATATGGAATTAGATTTTCTAATTTTAATCATATGGGAAGTACTACTGTTTATCACTTCGATGAAAAGTATAATCTTGTTGATTCTTCTAAGTACAAGAAAGGTGAAGTGATTAAAACCTATAGTGACTGGGAGCCAAGACTAGGTCTGAAGTTTACTATAAATGAAAAGTCTTCAGCTAAGTTGAGTTACTCAAAAACAACTCAATATATGCAATTGTCTCAGAATTCAACAGGTGGAATGCCATTAGATGTTTGGTTTCCAGCTTCAAAAAATATAAAACCACAATATGCAAATCAATATGCTTTAGGGTATTTTAGGAATGTTTTTGATAATAAACTAGAATTATCTTTTGAAACATATTATAAGAAAATGAAAAATACTATAGATTTTAAAGATTTTGCCTCCTTATTGTTAAATAAGCAAATTGAGGGAGAGGTAAGAGTTGGTGAATCGGAAGCTTACGGTTTTGAATTTATGGCTAATTTAAACCTGAAAAAACTACAAGGATGGATTGGATATACATACAGTGATGCCAGCAGAACTATTGCCGATATTAATAATGGGAAGAAGTATAATTCTCCTTATGATATTACACATAATGTTAAAGCAACTTTATCTTATGATATTAATGAGCTTGTTAATCTTTCTGCCAATTTCACATACTCTACTGGCGCTCCAGCAACATATCCTGTTGCAAGAGGAATATATCATGGAGAGAATATAAAAGTTTATAGTGATAGAAATTCCTATAGAATGGAGGATAATCATAGACTTGATCTTGGATTAACTATTAAGAGTAAGAAAAACAAAACTAGAAGATATAAAACGGAATGGAATTTCTCTGTTTACAATATATATGGTCGAAAAAATCCTTGGGCTATTAGTTTTAAAGAAGAGGATGATAATCCAAATGTTATTTATGCTGAAAAGACCTATCTTTTTACTTTTGTTCCTTCTATTACGTTTAATTTTAAATATTAATGATTAATCATAAGAAAAAATGAAGAATATATATATATACCTAATCATTCTAATTGTATCTATTTCATGTACAGAAAGGATAGATGTTGATGTAAAGAATATTGACCCTAAAATGGTCGTTGATGCTGTTGTTGATACTGATATGAAAAATCATTTTGTTAAACTCTCACTTACAACTGATATTTATAATTCAGTTGAACCTAGAAATCTTTCAAATGCAGAAGTGAAGGTTTTTGCTAATGAGAAAGAGTATATTTATGAAGAAAAAAATGAGGGGGAGTATTATAGTAAGGAGCAGTTTGAAGGTATTCCTGGTGTGAAATATAAACTTGTTATTTCAAATATTGATATCAATAAGGATGGTGAAATGGAAGAGTACACCGCTGAAGCAACAATGAACCCAGCTCACGAGCTTGAGAAAATATGGGTGGGTGAAGATCCTGATTACGAAATTTACGATGATGATGAAGAAGATGATCCTCTTTTGGTTTTGAAATTAACAGCTAGAGATAATTCAAAAAGAAAAGATTACTATATGTTTGCAGCATTTCTTAATGATAAATTAGTTCATAGTAAGTTAACAGATGTTTTTGTTATTAAGGATGATTATTTCAATGGTAAATTAATAGATGATGTAAGTATTTTACATTTTAATCAGGCAAAAGAAGAAGAAATTATAAGGCAGTCAGATAAAATTATTCTTGAAACATATTCTATTACTGAAGGTTATTATGATTTTGTGAGTCAATTTCAAGAAATTGCAAATGGATATAATCCTATGGTAGACGGGCAACCTGCTAATATCAAAACCAATATATCAAATGGAGCTATTGGATATTTTGCAGTTTATTCAATAACAAGAACTGATTTGATTTATAAATAGTTTGGTCTTAACAATATGTAATATAGCATGCAATTAATATTTTGCATGCTTTTTTTATGTAAATAAAAAAGTTTTTATTTATATATACTAAAATTAATCTGTCAATTATACTTACTTTAGGAATATAAAATAATTTAAATCAATATGAATATAGATGTATTAGCTTCCGAGCTTGTTGAATCTCCAGTTTTTAGAGGTTTGAGCAAAAGTGAAATTATTGCAGTGTTAGAAAAATATCCTTATAAAATTAAATCTTATAAGAAGTCTGATTTTATTGCTTTTAGGGAAGATAAGTGTAATAGCTTGATTATAATACTAGAAGGAAATGTGAAAGGAGAAATGATGGATCCATCAGGTAAATTGATAAAAATTGAAGATATATATGCTCCTTTCCCAATTGCATCTGCCTTTATTTTTGGCAAAAACAAATTTCCCGTCGATGTTATTGCGAATACTGATGTGAAAACATTTAGTATAACAAAAGAGGTATTGGTGGAGATATTTCAGGAAAATAAGGTGCTACTAGTTAATTATCTTAATCAAATTTCGAATAGAAGTCAATTCCTTGCTCAAAAACTTATGTTTCTTACATTTAACAATCTAAAAACTAAGATTGCTAACTATATTTTGCAGCAACCAGTTAGTGAAACAAATATTGTTGAATTAAATAAAACTCAAGAGGAAATGGCTCAGTTATTTGGAGTTACTAGACCTTCATTCGCCAGAAGCCTTAAGGAGTTGGAGTCTGATGGAGCAATAAAGCTAAAACGCAAGAAAATAGAAATTATAAACAGAGCGAAACTTATAAGTTTAAAAGGATGAGTATATTTTAGTTGATTTGTTGTTTTTTAGACATTTGTTTATGAGCTGTTTTAATAAGATAAAAAAATCTTGTCTTAGTTGCTTTTGTAATTTGTAGTTGTAATACCATAGTAAAGAAAGAGTTTTTACATTACTTTCTAGTTCTATAATATGATAATAAATGAATACACTGATAGAATACATAAAAAAAAATTCGACAAAGAGAATTGAATATAAAAAAACTATATTGTTGAGAGAGGGGCAAATTGCTGATAAATTTATTTTCATAGAGAAAGGAATTGTTCGTCATTTTTATGTGGATAAGGAGGGAAATGATATTACTAAAAATTTTATAATTGCTCCAGCTTATTTCATGTATTCAATATCAAGTTTTATTTCTCAGAAAGCTGGAATTGTTCAATGTGAAAGTCTTAGTCCTGTCTTATTATGGGAGATATCTTATGATAAATTTCAAGAAATGTTGGCTGAAAATGAGTTCAATGAATTGTGGCAGAAAGTCCTTGTTGATTTTATTGTTAAAAAGGAAAGAAAAGAAATATCTCTGTTACGAGAAAGTGCTAAGGAAAGATATCTTAATTTTATGGATGAATTTCCTGGATTACTAAATAAAATTCCACATTATTATATCGCATCTTATTTATGCATAAAACCAGAAACCTTGTCTAGAGTTAGGGCAAAGATTGCAGACTAGACAGTTTATTGACTTAGGTCAATGAAAAAAAGCTATTAATACAACAATTTTGTCGCATATTAATTATAAAAATATGAGATTATTTATGGATAGTATTATAGTGAAAAAATTAAAACCTAGTCTTAAAACATCTGTAATCTTAAAATCAGATGTTAAATCGGAATATGATATTCAGGCTCAAAAAGGAAAATATTTTTGCATAATGTCACTCTTCGCTCAAGTAGTAAAAAAAAGCAAAACTGTTGTTCTTGACAGAGAAACTTATGGATGTCCTGGAGCTTGTGCAGGTTTAGGTTTTGGTACTGCTTATGATAAAGCATTGGGCGGTTATGAAACTTTTGCATCTTTTTTTTCAAAGGGAATAGAGAGTGCTCTTAACAAGAAAGAGTATGAAGATATCTCAAGAAAAATGCCTGCGGGTGTTTGTGAGAAACTATTAAAAGGTGAGCGTTTCCACTCTTCTAAAGAAAAAGCTCTAAAGTGGATTAAACAGGATATTCCGATTTTTAACTTTCCTGAGAAGTATAGAATTATTAAACCTTTAGAAAAACTAAATGAAGGAGAAATACCTGAATCTGTTATTTTTACAGTCAATGCTCTGGAGTTAACAGCATTGATGACTTTAGTGGGATCTATTACAGAAGGTGTAAATCAAACAATTACGCCTCAGGGTGCTGCTTGTCAGATGATTGGGAATTTTGTTTTTGAGCAGTCAAAAAAAGAGAACCCCAAAGCAGTATTGGGTTTAATTGATTTAGCTGCAAGACATACTATTCTTAATCAACTACCAAATGATATTTTCACTTATTCTGTGAGTTGGGATATGTTTCTTGAGATGGAAAATGAAGCGAAAGTAGGAATCTTTGAATCTCCGCTTTGGACAAATTTTACTAGGTAAATGAGAGATAAAATGATTATGTTTTGTCTGTTGGTGTCTAGCACGTTTACAATGATGTCTGGGGCAATTATTGCTCCTTGTTTACCACAGATTGAAAAAATGTTTTATGAAATAGAATTTATTGCTTTGTTGGTAAAGTTAATTCTCTCGTTACCAGCTTTGTTAACTGCTATTTTTGCACCTATATTTGGAGTTTTAGCTAATAGACTTGGGAAGAAGAATATACTGCTATCTTCATTATTCCTATATGCACTGAGTGGATCATCAGCTTATTATCTAAATGATATATATTCTATATTAATAGGTCGGGCACTTTTAGGAATATCTGTTGCAGGTTTGATAAGTATGTCATCAAGTTTGATAGCTGATTACTATGAAGGCGAAACGAGAAACAAAATACTAGGTCTGCAGGCCGCTTTTATGGGTTTTGGAGGTGTTGTTTTTATCTCTTTATCAGGGGTTGTTGCAGATTTAAAATGGTCTTATCCTTTTTTGATATATCTACTGTCAATTGTGGTGTTATGTATATCAATACGTAATTTGCATGAGCCTACCATAGAGGAAGATTGTACTGATAATAAATTAGTTCGTGTGAATAAAAATGACAAACTATTTGATATATATATTCTGATATTTATTGCTATTATGTTTTTTTATATGATACCAATCCAGTTACCTTTTATTCTATCTGGAATAGCTGGTGTTTCAAATTCTATGATAGGAATTGCTATTAGTTCAATGAATTTGTCAGCTGCAGCAATTTCTGTTAGCTATAAAAAAATCACAAGTAGGTATACTGTCAAATCTATTTATCTTATTTTATTATGTTTTATGGCAATAGGATATTTGGGTATCGGATTTGCAAATCACTATTATGAAATTATAATAAGTTGTATCATATCAGGTTTTGGAATAGGATTGTTAATGCCTTTAGGGAATATTTGGATAGTTAGTAGGGTTAATACAGCTAATCGTTCAAAAAGTATAGGATACCTTAATACGGCTATATATTTAGGTCAATTTTTATCTCCAATTATATTGGAGCCGATTATCAAAATATTAGATATAAGATTATCTTTCATTATGGTATCAATAATTATGATTCTAATGGTAGCTTTTTTAAAATTGTTTAAATATGTTTAATTATGAGGAATTTATTTAGTGTTATTTGTTTAGTGTTTTTGTTTTCTTGTCAAAAGGAAATTACATATCCCAATTTTCAAAATGGAGAAGCTCCTAATAGTGCCGAAGCTATTTTAGCAAAAGATTTTGATATAAAAAGTATTCCAGAAGAATTAAGCGAGAAGTATGATATTGATCTTTCATACTATACAAAGTATACATCGGTATGGGGGATTCCAATCGTTTCAAGCTCTGAAGTCGATGATATTTACTTGCAAAATACTGCAGAATTAGTAGGGATTATGCTTTCTGATAAATCCTTGAATAAGTCAAAATCAAAGCAAATTAGAGATCTTTTGTTTCAAAATATGCTTAGAATAGCAATATTTCCTGAAAATGATAAGGGTACTATACAGCTTCCAGAGTTTCGAAGTTTTTCAGATGCTGATGCATATGGTGCTACAAAAGAGATACCTGTTATAGGATTTTGTTGTTATAATGTTGCCGAAGTTGCAGAAGGGATTTTTCAAAATGATAAAGGAAGAATAAAACAAGGTAATTCTTTAGTTCATGAAATAATGCATAGTATTCATAATTTTGCAGCATTGAAATTATTTCCCGATTTTAATAAGGATTTAAAATATGCATTCTCAGAAGCTCAAGTTTTGCAAATCTGGCCAAAAGAATTTTATATAAATGAAAATTATAAAGAGTATTTGGCTGAATCTGCTGAGATTTGGTTTAATTGGCGACCATACAGTTTGGTTTTAGAAAATAAAGAGTTTTTTTTCCCGGAACAACATGATTTGAGAAAGATTGATTTTAATATGTATCGTATTTTATCAAGTATGTTTAATCAAAACGAATTGATAATGGATCGGTTAAGCTTTGCGTCTCCAAAAATTGTTTTTAATATTAACTTGCATGCTATTTTTGGGTATGAATATGATAAGCTTAGTTTAAGTTTATATGGAGATGGGGAAAAGTTTAGATCGGAGGAGTTTGATTCATCAGCCTATTCTTCAATTATGATTATACCTAATCCTGTGGTTTCTTTTTATTCTTATGATAATTACATGTTTAAGGCTATTTTACAAAAAGAAGGGGAGGTAATTAATAAGCAATTTGTTTTTAGCCAAAATGAACTACTTAATTATTCGGGATTTCCTTCTGATATAGATCTGTCCAAAGTTTGGAAATAATAAAGTAGTGAAATGTATACGGTGTTGGTTTATTTAATATTTATGAAGCTATTAATAGATAATTGTTTGTTTAAAGTTTTTGTAGACTAATAATTATTATTTAGTAAGCCAAGTCTTCGGTTGAGTTAAAATTAAATCTTTTTAAATACTAAAAAACTTTTTATTTAGTAAATACTAATATATATTTGAGTTTAAATTACATTAAACTGATGAAATCTAGCTCAGCCAACCAATATAATAAACTGACAACGAATAGTAAAAGCTCATTTAAATCTATTTTTAATGAGTTTTATAAGCCTTTGTGTCTCTTTGGTTTTAGATTTTGTTCCTCACATGAGTTTATTGTCGAAGATTGTGTTCAAGAAGTTTTATTCAAATGTTGGAATGAAGGTTGGCACTCTCAAAAAATATCTAATTTAAAATCATATTTATATACTGCTGTCAAGAATCGTATTTTTACAGAACTGAGAAGACACAAGCTTGAGGATAATTATTCTTCAAGCCTTGATCCAGAGCAAGAATTTTCGCAAAGTTTTGAAAATGTTATGATTGAAGAAGAGGTCAAATTGCAGTTGTTGGAAAGTGTTAATCAACTTCCAGATCAGTGTCGTAAAATCTTTAATCTTCTCATACAAGGCGCATCGTATAATGATGTGGCGGAAGCTTTGGATATATCCGTAAATACAGTTAAATCCCAGCGGAAGAGAGCTATTGATATATTAAAAGATAAGATAAATGATGGGGAATTATTATTCCTGTTGATTTAATAATTGTAAATAGCTGTTTTGTTTTAAAAATGCAATTATGATGTTTATGCTCAAAAGGAATTAAATGTGTTATGTTTAATTTAGTTCCTTTTGTTTATTCATGACAGAGATAATCTTCTAATAATTTATAAATTGTTTCTGGTTCTATTGGTTTTATAAGGAATTCTTTTACTCCCTTTTTTAAACAGATATCATCTTCTTTATTTATTAAATATGCTGTCTGTACTACAATTGGAGTGTTTGGTCTTATCTTTTTAATTAAGTCAATTGCTTCTAATCCATCCATTTTGGGCATTCTAATATCCATTAATATTAAATCTGGATTTTCACTTGTGACAATATCAATTGCTTCAAGACCATTCTGAGCCCATAGAACTTTAGTCTCTGTCATTTCTATAATCGAGTATAAGTAATCATAATTAGACTTAACATCTTCGACTATTAATATGGATTTGTTTTCAAATTCGTTTATGTTCTGTGATTGAATATCTATCTTTGGTTCTGGAGTACAGTTGATAAAGTTGATTTGATCAGTAGGTAGCGTTTTATTAGAATAGCTAAAATAAAATACAGATCCGTAATCTGGTTCCGAGTCTAGCCAAATTTTACCATTTTGCTGTTCTATTATTAATTTTGATTCGAATAAGCCTAAGCCCATTCCGTTAAACTCTCTATTTGTTGTAGAGTTGTTTTGGGTAAATGCGTCAAAAATAAATTCTTGTGATTTTGTTTCTATCCCAATTCCAGAATCCTTAACATAAAATACTTGTTCGTTGTTTATTTCCATACAGCCTATCTCAACACAGCCAGATTGGGTGAATTTCAAAGCATTTTCTATTAGGTTAGAAAATATAGTATTAAAACCTTTATAGTCGGCGTATACAGATTCTTGTTTACTGGTAATATTGTGCCTAAAGTCTATTTGTTTTCTGATAAAATCAGCATAGTATTTATTGTAAAGCTCTATTATAGGATCTTTTATATTGAATCTAATATTGTTAAATTCTTTATTATCAAATATCAGCTGGCTTGAATTTATTATTTTGTCAAATATGTTAAGTAAATTTTCTGAATTGGTTCTTATTTTATTTGCAAATCTTTCGGACTGTCTTTTACTAGTTTTTATATCTTGAATAAGCTTTGCAAAATTAATTATAGAGTTTAAGGGGGTTTTGAGTTCGTGGTTTATATTATTAAGAATATTTGATTTATCTAACTTCTGATTGCATGATTTCAAATGATATTCTTTTATTATATTCTTGTCTATTTTACTATTAGTAATTTTGTTTTCGGATGATTTTTTATAATTGTTTAATGTACATAAAAAATGTTTGCATTCACCTATTAAATTGATATATAGACTTTCTGTTGTTTTAACTAGTCGAATAAAAATAAAATAGTTTTTGTCTCCAAAATAAAATAGATTGTCGAACTCGAATTTTAACTTTATTAAGTTTAATACATTATCGTTTACTTTACATGCATAAAAATGATTATTCGAATATTTCTTATCATTTATGATAAGTTTGTGGTTTAATTCTAAGTTCCCGCAAATCTTGTTTGTCGTTTTTTTCGAATAAATACCAAAACTTTTTATAACAGAAGTATTTGCAAGTCTTTCAGCAAATGCATGTAGATATTCTTCAGGCGATTTAAAGTTTTCTCTTTCGACACATAGATTTATGTATTCTAGATTATCTGTTGTTGTGTGCATTGACATTCGGAATGTAAAATACTAAAAGATGTATTTTATGATAAGTAAAATAGTAGTGTGTAGTATCATAATATAATTAAGACATAAACTAATTTTTCTTGGTTTATGTTTAATCTAATATTTGAAAAAATCTCTGCAAATTTATTGCAGAGATTTTGTGAAGATATATTATCTAATTTTTTTGAATGCTTTACTTACTGCTTCTGTAAGTCTTTTTTCAACTTCGTCTGGAGTACCAACACCGTTTACAGTTTCAATTTTATTTTGTTTTTGGTAGTAGTCACTTACCATTTTGCTCTTGTTTTCGTGTTGTTCAAGTCGGTGAATTATAACCTCTGTCTCGGTATCATAAGGTCTTTTGTCTTCTGTTTTGCTTCTAGCTGTTAATCTTTTGATTGATTCCAAGGTTGTTACATCAAGATTAATAGCAGTTGTTACTGACATATCAAGTTTTCGTAATAGCCCATCAAGTATATATGCTTGAACTATTGTGCGTGGAAAACCTTTAAAAATAAAGCCGTTAGAGTTAGGATGCTCTTTTATTTCCTTCTCGATGAGTTTTATAGCTATCTCATCAGGTACAATATCTCCTTTTTCGATATATTTTTGAGCACTTTTCCCCATAGGAGTGCCTTTTTTTATTTCCTGTCTCATTAGATGACCAGTTGAAATATATGCTAAGTTGTGAGCTTTAGCAAGTTTTCTTCCTTGAGTACCTTTTCCAGATCCAGGTGTTCCTAGTAATACAAGATTTAACCAGGATTTTTCCAAGGTAAGATCGATTACGGTGCTCAATCTGTTAAAAATATCATCTATACTGCCTAATCCATTGACTTGATGATAAATCTCTTTTTCTTGGTAGAAATTTGCAACTGGTGCTGTCTTTGTTTCGTATTCCTTAAGTCTTACATTGATCACATCTATAGTGTCATCAGCTCTGTTTTCTTTCTTTGCTCTATCAAGTAATCTTTCTCTAAGTTGATCATTAGGAACGTCAAGGCTCAACATACAGTGAAGTCGAGTATTTAACTTTAATAAAACACCCTCTAGTATGTATGCTTGGACAGTTGTTCTTGGGAAGCCGTCAAATAAAAATCCATTAACTTGAGTATTTGATTTTATTCTTTCTTCAATGATTTGAACAATGATTTCATCAGATACTAAACCTCCTTTTTTTATAATATCCTTTGCCTGAAGCCCTAGATCTGAGCCAGATGCTATTTCTTGTCTTAAAATGTCTCCTGTGGAAATATAAGCGAGATTATATTTTTCAATTAGCATTTTGGATTGAGTTCCTTTACCTGCTCCAGGAGGGCCAAAAAGTGCAATATTTAACATTTTTGAATATATTTTTCTTAACGACAGCCTTGTGAATTATTATGTTTAGGGTATTGACTTAAAAATTCAATGAACCAGAATGATATGACTATCGTATTATGTTATTACTTATTTTATTCTTCAAATGTAAGATTTTTATTTTAAGAACTGCAATTAATCCTTCTCAAAAGATTTCCTCTTTAATTGGTTTTGTTTTTATATTGTTTTGCTCATTTTTGTTTATGTTATATAAAACTTTTCTGTTTTTGTTAATGTGCTATGCGTTTGGAATTCGAATTTTCAAAGTGTTTAATTGTTCGGAAGTAGCTGATTAAAAATTTGAATCGCAGGCTTTTGCTTTATTTTCATGTGGTCTGTCTCTTTTAGTCTAGTTTTGTGTCTTGTTGTTAATATTAAATTAGGGAAGCTATAGTGTTTATAATTTAATAAAATATAAATATATTTGAGAATACAATATTTATATATGTTAAGTTATGAATACACGTCAAACTATTTCTAAAATAATTGAATTGATATTATGTCTTAGTTCTGATTGCAGATGTACAAAGTTAAGTCTGATGGAAGATTTGTCTATTTCGGAGTCTACTTTTAAGAGATATGTTAAGGATATTGAGAATCTCGGTTTTAAAGTTGTTCGAGATGGTAAGTATTATCATATAGATAAGGATTGTTCTTGCTTTAAGATGATAATTGAATGCATTCTTCCAGGAGAAAAGCAAATTGATCTATTTAACAGCAATTTTAATGAACTAAGTAGTCAGCAAAAGTCTGAAATTGTTGAACATATAGAGTATCATAGTTATTACAGACATTTGATTAGTCAATATATTCAAAAGAGGACAATTGATAATATAGGTAAGCTGACGGAGGCAATTAATCAAAAAAAATCAGTCAAGATAATAAATTATCATTCTTCTAATTCTAATAATATTAGAAATAGGATAGTTGAAGCATTTCAAATAACCGAAGATTACGGTTTTGTTTTTTGTTATGATCACGAGAGCCATAAGAATAAAGTTTTCAAAATTGCTAGAATTGAAGATATTGAGATATTAGATGATTGGCGATATGATTATAATCATACAGCTCAGTTTATGGATGTTTTTTCAATGACAGGGGATAGTTTAACTGAATGTAAGTTGAAGCTAAATTTAATGTCAAAGAATTTGCTCTGTGAGAGATTTCCATCTGCAGAAAAGCACATAAAAAAACAGGATGATAATGTTTATATGGCTGAGTTCTCTTATTCGAGAATAGAAGGTATATCAAATTTTATTATGAGTGTTTTGGATTCAGTGGAAATAATATATCCTTCTTCTCTACAGGATAGTATTAATGAAAAAATAAATTCATATTTGCATTCACATTCATTTACTTCTTAGCTTATATATGGATTTTTTATAAAATTTAATCTGTATGTAATCGCATATTTAGTTAAATTAGATACTCGTCTAGTTTAACTAAATATAATTGTATATGAAATTTTTTTCACACTCTGGGATTCATAGCCTTGTGCTTGAGCAAAAAATCAATATTGGTATTGATCAGTGTTGGGAGTTTTTTTCAAATCCTCAAAATCTTTCCAAGATAACCCCTCAAAAAATGGGTTTTAAAATAAGCTCAGAAAAAGAACTTGAAACATATGCTGGTCAGATAATTACATATGAGATTCAGATTTTGCCTTTCCTGAAAACAAATTGGGTGACTGAGATTACTCATCTGAAAGAAAAGGAATATTTTGTTGATGAACAAAGAATTGGACCATACAAGATGTGGCATCATGAGCATATATTTAAAAGAATAGATGAAGAATCATGTTTGGTTATCGATAAATTATCATATAAGCTTCCATTCGGATTTTTTGGGAATTTAGCTCATTTTATTTTTGTGAAATCTATGCTACGAAAAATATTTAGTTATAGAGCAGATGTTTTGATTGAATTGTTTGAGAAAAATTAAAATGCTATGCTGTTTTTAACTTCTTTTTTTTGTCTTTTATCAAATTCTTGTCTTTTTAATTTATGTAAATAGTTTGCTGTAAATAACAGTATGATAAGGCTTTGTGTTTTGTTGTTTGTGCTTTGTGTATCATTTTTTTTTAGCTCAATTCTCAGCTGTCTATATATTTGTATTGTTTAAACGATAAAACAATATTCGACTATCAAGTTATAAGTGTTATGAAAAATGGATATAATTCAGGCAGCCAAATAATTTTTGAGAATGAAAATTTATACACAGCTAATCTTTCTTATAATCAAGATGTGGAATTTGTAGTTAATTATGAAGAGGAGGAAGATTCTGTATCTGAGGTAATCAATACTTATAGTTTATCTTTGTCAGTTAAAACAAATTCTATATCAGATGAAGAAGCATATAAAGCAGAAAATTTAGAGTCTAGCAAGAATAGAGAAAATCGCATACGGGTAAAGTTTGAGGATATGGACGAAAATTTTGATCCTGTCGAAGATTGCGCTTGTTTTTTGCATGAGTCTGTTCAGAAAGAACAATGCTTAAGTTTCTCAGCGGACAAATCAGATGATTTTGCAGAGTTTAAACCAATACAAAAATCATATGGTTTTTTACAAAGGAAATTAGCAAGTTTATTTGATTAATTATACACATAATATTATTACATGAGATGATTATTTTGTTCTTGTATAATTATGTTTTTTTAATACTGTTAATATTCGACTGTTTGTCAATTCTTTTTTTGTCCCAAAATTGTATCTTGTATAGTTTGATAATAACAGGTTTGTTTTCTAGATAATGATTATTTTCATATATGTTAACTGTTAGAATATGTGAATGTTGGTTGTGTCGTTTGTTTGTGAATGAAATAAAAATGATAAACTTTCCAAAATATTTTGATCATTTGAATCTTTTTGTAAATAATAAAAAGCTTGATTTAGCGTTATTTTATTAGTATTTGAGATTTATAATTTGCATAAATTCTGTTAGATTGCTTTTTTGCTAATTTTATTAACATATAATTTTCAAATTATTACAATCTAAAATGACAGAATAATATTCACATCTTAAGCTATAAATATTATGACAAAAGGATATAATTCAGGTAGTCAAATTATTTTCGAAAACGAAAATTTATATTCCACCAATATTTCTATTAATCAAGATATTGAGTTTACAGTAAGTTATGGCAGAGAGGATGATGTTGTTTCTGAGGCGGTAAATAATTATAGTTTGGCTTTGTCCGTAAAAACTAATTCAATATTCACGGAAAAATCAGGTTTGCATAATGCAGGGGAGAGGCAGGAGTTGTCTGAGGCTCGTCAACCTGTTAAATTTGTTGATGAAGCCGAAATATTTGACCCAGTAGAAGATTGCGCATGTCTGTTGGTCGATGATTTGCATAAAAAGCAATCAGTTGATCTTCCAATATCAGATTCTCTAGTTGTAAGAGAAATTGAACCTTCCAAAAAATCATATGGGTTTTTTCAAAAAAAGTTAGCTGCCTTGTTTGATTAGTATGTATGTAATATTATAATAAATTGAATTATTCGTAACACCGCCTAGGTGGTTGTACTTCCTATAGATTTTTTTACTATTTTCCTTCCTTTTTTTGTATTCAAAGCCATGAATTAATCTTTATAGTTTTATAGTATAATCAAGATTAGTCTCCAATCTTTTATGATTTATTTTTCAGTAGTTTTTTACTAAGTTATGGTTCGAGTGTGGAATCTACTCGTTAAAGAAAAACTAATTGTGAGTATGTTTTTGGCTTTAATTTCATTGCTGATAATTTTAATCTTAAGTTTTTTTCTTACTAGGTCTTAGTTTGACCCGAAGCCCCTCTTATATTTGTTTTGTGACAGCAACACTAATACTCACTCAGATAAAGTATAAATACTATATAAAATTAGAGTAAATCCAAAAGGAGATTTTTTTGAATATCTAAATCCAGTCAATACTTTTTTATAAAGCTGTGGGTTTAATATATTATGTTGATTTTATGTGGGTGGATATAAATGTTAAAATAATAATAATGTTAAATAATATTATCCTTTATTGGTATGTATTTTGTATGTTTATGCTCTATTTATATAAACATATTAATATGAATGTATCAAATATTATAATTCAATATTATGAAAATAAAACTAAAATTAGAACTTGACTCAAAGCACCGAAATATTTTGCCTTTGAGCAATAGGTATGAAACCAGTGCTTGGATTTACAAAACTCTTAATAGAAGCGATACGCAATTTTCTGCATGGTTACATGACCATGGCTACCGAACCAAAGATGGTAAAGCCAATTTTAAGCTATTTAGCTTTTCAGATTTTGGAGTGCCAAGAAAAAAAAATGTTGGAGACAGAATGATCGTGCAATCCAACTATCTGTTTTTGGAAGTCTCTTTTTATATCAATGCAGATGGAGCAAAGTTTATAATGGGCTTATTCAAGGAACGAAATGGTGAAATAGGCGATCAATTAAACACTATTAAATTTAAAGTTGCTGAAGTAAGCAATGAGCCGAGCCCAGAAATTACACAAAAGATGCAGTATAGATCAAAATCTCCTATTGTGATTTCTAGACCAGTAATGCAAGCCGAAAGATTACGAAAAAAATATATTGCACCACAGGAAGCAGATTATAAAGAGAGGTTTATCGCAAATTTGATTCGGAAAGCTGACACCCAATCCATTGAAGTAAATAAGGAGCAAATAGATTTGAATCTTTCTGAAAAACAGTTTAGTAGTCTGATAACTATAGCCAAAGGAACTCAAAAAGAAACTAAGGTAAAAGGCTTTAAATATTATTTTGACCTGACGGCTCCTAAAGAAATTCATGAACTAATACTGTCCTCTTCTGTTGGAGAGTTGGGCTCGCAGGGCTTTGGATTTGTGGAGGTTGTTGATTAGGTTTTTCATTTGAAGTTTGTAGATAAATACGTTTGGAGAATTAAAAGCTTGTATTGGTGAAATGTGAGTTGATAATACAAAAGAAAATAGGATTGTATTATAAATTTCATTGAAGTAGTATTTGATGTTTTTATATCTCCCTAAAAGAAAGGTAATTGTATTGGGATTATGTCAATAAATAAGTAGTATAAATATTAGGAATTATGGATTTTGAATTATTATATAATAAGATTGAGTTGGATTATAAATTAAATTTTTTGTTCAACTTATTAAAGAAAGATCAAAAACTCAAACTTGAATTTTTAGAAAATATTAAAGATGAAGAGAGGTATAATGGTGAAACTCTTAGTTTATCTGAATTTGAGAATCAATTTGAAAGTTATTATGAGCGTTATGTTAATATTATTAATGAAATTGATATAGTGAATTTTGATAGTGATGATTATGATAATGATGGTTATGATAGGTATATAGATTATTGGGAAATAGACCAGGATTGTGCGGAGCAAATAATCGACGAGGCAACTGGTTTTATAGAAACAGAAACTTTAGATTGTTTGCTTCAGGGTCGAGTAGATAAAATGCTTTCTCAAACTCTTGCCTTTTTGTTTGCATCTCAGGAGGTCGAGATTAATGATGAAGCTGATAACTTATTTGAGTCATCGTCCCAATTCTTTCTTAGGAAAATAGAGCTGTTGTTTGATCAAATGATTTCTAAAATAGAGATGCTCAAGATATCAGAGAGCTTAGTATATAACGCTCTTAACTTGGCTATAAATCTTATAAATAAATTAGATGAAGATAGATTATATCTGTTGAAACATATTGATTTGTTGTTTAATAGTTTGCTTACTAAGATTTCAGATGTTTCTAAATTTAAGTCTTTATATCAACTTATTGAATTTGAAATGCAGCCAATGCCAATGTTTTGCTTGGAGATTATCAAAGAGAATGGTAAGCGCGATCAATGGGAGAAATTAGCTGTAAAATCTTATGTTGATTCTTTCGATGTGGCAAATCAACTTTTAGATTATTATTATGTAAATAATAAGCTGAAGTATTTAGAATTAGCCGAAATCCTCATAGATATTAATTTCTATACTTGGTCAGATAAAATAAAGGCTGTTGTAACTAGAGATTATGATTTGGACTTGTATAAAAAACTCTGTTTGAAATATTGTTACTACAACTATGATGCTGCTTATTATAGAGATGTGTTTGAATATTTGAGTATAGACGAAAAAAATGAGTTTTATCAATCTATAAAACATAATAGTTTGCTTTTAGTTCAAGTGTTAGCTATAGAAGAAAAATATGATGATATAAAAGATATTATTGAAGGTGATTTAGATTCTTATGATTTAAACAAAATGTTAAATATTATAGTCGAAATTGAGCCCATGTTCTGTTTTTATATTGTTGAGAAAGTCAGTCAAAATTTACTTAAAAAAGAAAGAGGAAGGAATGTTTATCGAAGAATAGTTGGTTTGATTCAAGTAGTTCAAGCTTTCGAAGAATTAAGGTCGTCAATATATTTGTTGACAACAAAACTATATAATCATAAGCCAAATTTACCAGCATTAAAAGACGAAATGCGAAAAGCTGGTTTGGTTTAATATTGAAGAATTAAGATACATTAATATGATATATTTAACTATATGATAAGAGAAATAATAAAAATTACAAGATATGATTGATACAGTTATAAATATAGGAAAACTATACAGAGAAGCTCCTGATGCTCATAAGTATCATGAACAAATAAAGAATGTTTTTTCAGAAGTTGAAAATTTGAAGAAGCAGAATGATCAAAATGGAGATAAAGTAAAGGCTGTATATTATGAAATACCCGTCGAAATTGAAGACTCTACGATTAAAATCAAAATTGATAACTGTACACTCATTGACGATGAAGATAAACAAAAATCTCTATTTAGATTAAACTTTAAAACATCTTCTCAAGATACAACATCTAAATATTTATTTGGTGATATTGTTCATTCATATGTAAATGAAAAAAAAAGAAATGGATTAATAAATGCAGATGATAAAGGTTCATTTAAATTATATTCCAAAAGTGATGGAGATATAATACATAACAATTCCTTTGAAAAATGCAAAGAGTATGCGAAAAACGTTTCGAATGAAATAATATCGAACTTTAGGGTTGAATTTGAAAGGAATAAGGATGCTATATTTCAGTTGCTAAAAAAGAATCAAATAACAATAATTCACTTTAGTTTTAATAAAAAACATTGGTTCCAGATACCAGATATTATTGACTTTGTTGATGCCAATATGGCACATGATTTTGCAGAGTTTAATGAATTGGCAGGAGGGTATGTTTTGACTAAAAGTCTTTATAAATCTTTAATAGGTGGGGAACATGATTATTATGGAGGAGTACCCGATTTTAATAGAGTTCGGAATGCATACAAAGGGAGAACCTTTTCAATAGATCAGCTATTAAATCTGATATATGCAAAAAATGCATATTCACACCCAACAATTAACTGTGGGGGGTATAAAATTAATGTTATTCCCTATGGAGAAGGAATTGATAAAGATATATTAGAAGAGTTTTATAATCGAGACTATAAGTCTACAAGAGAAGAGCTAATTAAGGAATCTCAACTTAAAACTGAATTGACAAATTCTAATCTTTTCGATGATTTTGTCTTACCTATGTTAGATGAAAAATTTCATAACAAAACTAAATTTCATATAACCTTAATAAAGTTTAATAGTACAAAGAAAAGTTATGAAGATTTTATAAGAATTGGAACAATTGAAAAAAGTGAAATTATTACCGTTTCAAATATCATAAAACAATCTCAAAGTATGATTATAGAAATGAGTAATGAAGATGAAATTTTGAAGTATCCATATAATCCTACCATTTTTAAATCATTTGAGAATATTTTAAAAAACAAAAAAATAGGAGATTATATTTTAAATAGGCACTATTTATCTATAGTTCCTAAAATTTATACTAATACTTATTTTGAAGATAAGCTCTTGAATATAAAATTAATTGAACAAATAGAATATAATATAAGAGAGAATAAACCATTTTATAAGCAATTTGAGTTTTATATCTTAAAATACGATTTCTATTTTTTAATGAATATCCAAAAATATGATAATATGTCAAAAATAACAGAATCAAAAAGTTATGCTCTCGGAAAGAATCTGGGAGTAATGTCAAAGCAATTTGCGGCATGGAGAAAAGATTGCCCAATTAAATCATTTGAAAAATCCTATGTAGGAAATCTTTCTAGAAGAATTTCAAGTATTGAGGAGTTGGTTAAGTTTTCAGGGTTTGTAAATGAAAAACTAACTATTCATAATAGGCTTTATAAAGATGTAAAAGAAGCATATTTAGAGATGGTTGAAATTATTAATCAATTTGAAGGAGAAAAGTACAATAAGCATAACTGTGCATTAGGCTTTTTCGAAAGCTATTATAAAAATGATATTAATGAAGAAAATGTTGAACAAAATTAAAATATAAAACCATGAGTAATTTAAAAGATAAATCAGAAATTTTATTCCTATTCGAAAGCAAATTTACTATTCCTAACGGAGATCCATTTACTGGAGAACAACGCTATGATGAAGAAACTAAAAAAGTCCTGGTTTCGGATGTTAGAATCAAGAGATATGTGAGAGACTATTTTGAACAAAATGGGAGATCGATTTTCATAACAGAGAACTCACCTATAGGTAAAACTGATGTAAAAAAAATGATTAAACATCTTGCAGTAGAACTAAAAGAAGAAGATGTTAAGAAGGTTATGAAAAACTTGATTGATGTTAGAATATTTGGTGGAATTTCTACAATAGAGAAAAAGGAGTCAAAAGTTAAGATTGGTGGTAAAGATAAACAATTAAAGAATTTTCATCTAAATATAACTGGACCAGTTCAGTTTGGGTTGTTAAATCCCTCAATAAATAAAGTTGATTTAAGAATTCACCAGAATACAAGTACAATGTTGTCAAAATCTGAAAATGAACAAGGAGCTATTGGGACAACTTCTGTAGTACCTTATGCTATCAATCAAATTCAAGGCTGGATTAATCCTTATTCAGGACAATTGAGCGGATTGCAAACAAGTGATATTGACGAATTATTTTCGGCAATGTGGAATAGTGTGAATAATATTAATACTCGTAGCAAGTCGAACCAAAGCTCTGTTCTTTTATTACAAATTGTATACACCAAACCAACTGATAAATTATATGGGACAGATAGATTAATTGATATAAGTTCAGATAAAGAAGATGAACAACTACGTTCAATGGAAGATTATAAATTTGATTTCACCAAATTAATAGAGATATCAAAAAATGAAAAAGTTAAAGAAATAAGATTTTATACTGAAATTGATTCAATAAAGAATGATTTAAAAGGGGAAAAATTTAAAGAAATGACTATCTGATATGAAGGCAATACAATTGGAAATAAAAGGAAATTGGGCGCAGTTTCGTAAGGCAGAAACCAATAACAATCCTCTCTCTCATGATTTGATAACCAAAACAGCTTTAATTGGTATGATTGGTGCTGTAATAGGAAAAGATAGAGAGCAAATGAAAGAGTTATTTCCTGTGTTGAGTGAAGATTTATTATATTCCGTTCAGATTAATAATGCTGTAATAAAACAATCATGGGGTTTTACTTTGAGAAATGTGAATCACGTTTTTGAAAAATCACCTAAGCAAATGGAGTTTATAAAAAATCCAAATTATACAGTCATTATTGTTTTAGGTAAGAATAGATCTATCGATGTATTTGAAAAATTAACAGATTATTGTAAGAATGGCAAAGCCTGTTTTACTCCTGTTTTAGGATTACATAATTGTCCAGCTGAAATTTGTTTTATAAAAGAGGCTGAAATTACAAAAAAAGATGGAGAGTTTTCTACTAAAGGTTTTATGCCTGATACATATGAGCCAATTATAGATAATGTCGAAAATATTAGAATAGGTTTTGATAAAATTCCTACTTATCAAAATAATGATTTTTGGAATGTACCAGATAAATTTGTTTCTATAGTTTATCCATCAGATAATTCGGTGATAAAATCAAATGGTGTTTTTTATGAATTTAATAAGGAATCTCAATGGTGTCTAATATAAATTTTGAATCGCATCCAGGAAAAAAATTAGAAAAACATATAGAGGGAGTGCTTAAGGGTACTCTCTCAAATTCTGATTTTGGAATAAGTAGATATGCAGCTCTATTTCATGATTTGGGTAAGATAAATCCTAATTTTCAACTTAAGCTATATGATAGGGCTTCTGGATACTCAAATCATTCTGCATTATCTGTGATTGTGTTTGTAAATTATGCAATTGAAAATAGAATGTTTTTAATGTCGGAGATGAATATTTCTACTCAAGAGGATTATGCATTATTTGTTCTACAGGTTTCAGCACTTATCTTTTGTCATCATAAAAACCTTAAAAATTTTAAAGAAGTATTACAAGGGTCTGATGAAATTGAACATGCTGTCTCATTTCTTAATGGTTTAACTTCACCTTTACCTATAGTTGAATTTATTAAGAGTAAATTACACTTAGAAACTAAAAATTTTAAATTAGTATGGTCAGAAATAAATAAACGGTTAATATCTTTTAGCTCGAAATTTCATCAGATAGCATGGGGAAAAGCACCTTTAAATTATTTCTTGGAAACACAACAAGCATTTGCTTCCTTAATTGAAGCGGATAAGAGAGATGCTGGGAATAACTCAAATTATTTTTACTCGAGTTCGATAGAGAATAATGTAGTTGAATTAAATCGAAACCTAGCTAAGGTTTTTTTAGGTTTTGAAAATTCTGAAAAAAAATCCAAATTAGACGAATTAAGAACAGCTATTAGACTTGAAGCCGTTGAAAATCTAGAAAATTTGTTAAACAATAATGAGCGAGTTTTTACTCTTACTGCACCAACAGGAGCAGGGAAAACATATACTTTATTGGCTTTAGCAAATCAAATCAGAAGTAGAAAAGGAAATTTAGGAATAATTTATTCGTTGCCATTTTTATCAATCACAGAACAGGTTGAGAAAATTGCTTCTGGCTTATTGTCGAATGTGTTATCAGTTAATTCAAAAAATGAAAATGAAAGAATTGAAAATGCACAAATAAGTTTTGAGAATAATCAGACAGAGGAAAATTTGAAAGTAATTTTAAAAGAAGATTTCATTCAAAATACTTTTGATCATCCTTTTGTAATAACAACTTTTGTTCAGTTTTTTGAAACTTTGGTAAGTAATCGAAATTCTACTTTGTTGAAGTTGCCAAATTTTAGGAATAGAATCTTTTTAATCGATGAAGTTCAGGCCCTTCCTCCAAGGTTGTATATCTTTTTTTCTGCGCTTTTAACAGAGTTTTGTCGACGATATAATTCTTATGCAATTGTTTCAACTGCAACAATGCCTAAACTAGATATTCCGATTAAAGATACCGATATTGAGAAAAGAGCTGATCTCTTGTTTAAGAATTATTTACAACCAGCGGAATTGTTAAATGCTAAGAAATATTTTTCAGAAAACATATTTAACAGATATCAGATAAAAGTATTAGCTGAAAAGTTAACTTCAGTGCAATTGACAAAGCATATTTTATCTGTTGATGATTCTTGTTTAGTCATACTTAACACTATTGCCGATACTAAAGATCTTTATGTTAAGCTTAAAGAAAATTTTGAAAACATATATCTCTTGAATACTCATTTTATTCCAGAGGGGCGAACTAAAATTATAGATAGTGTTAAACAGCATTTGGAAAAATCAGAGAAGGTGATTCTAATATCTACTCAATTAATTGAGGCTGGTGTAGATATTGATTTTCCTATAGTCTTTCGAGATATGTGTCCATTACCTAGTTTAATTCAAAGCGCAGGCAGATGTAATAGAAATAATTTGTTTGATATGGGTTTGGTGTGTTTTTTTGAATTAATAAGTGACAGTGGTCAATCAAGGTCAAAAATGATTTATAGAAACGAAGGAAGTCAATTTTTAGAGTTTTGTAAAAAAAACATACCTGAATTTATTAATGAAAATGAGCTTTTTAATATTCAGTCTGATTTTTTTTCATATATAAAAAATAATTTAACAATTGGAGAATTCAAGGTAAGTTATAATGGAGAGTTAAGAGATGTTAATATGATTGAATGTATTAATAGGGCTGAATTTGAAAAACTTGGTAGCTTTAAGTTAATTGATAATAGTATTGGTAGACAACAACAATACTATATCTTGAAGAATGATGAAGATTATTGCTATGAAGAATTGGAATCTCTTATTGAGGAATTGAAACAACAAGAAGGCTTTGAGAATGTGAAGCGAATTAAAATAAAGATTTCAGATTATATAAAAAAACTGTCCTCTAGGATTATAAATATCAGGGTTAATAAATACAATGAATCACAAATGCCAGCTCAATTCAAATCAGATATTTTAGGGATAAAATTTATTTCTACAGATAACTATTCCGAGAAAGAAGGTTTAATTTTAAATAATCATCAAGATTGCTATTTCTAATGAATGTTACAGGTACTTTAATATCGTATTATTTTTATTGTTTTAGAAGAATGTGGTTGCATGCTAATGAGATAAAAATGGAGAGCAATTCCGAACATGTTGCAATGGGTAAAGTAATAGAGGAATTTTCTTATGATCAACGATCAACAAAATATGAACAAATTCTAATAGGAGGAGCTAAGATAGATTTTTATGATGCCAAAAATAAAGTAATTCACGAAGTGAAGAAATCTTCCAAATTTCACGAAACACATATTTGGCAAATCAAATTCTATATTTTCACTCTTGAGCAAGCAGGGATTGAGGGTGTAGTTGGAATTTTGGAATATCCTAAGGAGCGAAAAAAAGAGGAGGTCTACCTAAGTGATCGAGATAGAGATGAACTGATAGAAATTCAATTTAAGATACAAGAAATCATTCAGTCTGAAGAAATACCCGATAGAGTTGAAATGAAACGATGCAAGAACTGTAGTTATTTTGATTTTTGTTATTGTTGAGTATACATAATTTCAGAATTTCCATAATTCACAAATCTTTTATAAATTAATTAGTATAAACTAATTTGTATGAATAATATTGATAAATTAATTCGAGAAATTATAGGGCTTTGTTACAAGGTTCATAATGAATTAGGTGCTGGTTTTTTAGAGTCTGTGTATGAAAAATCATTATTGATTGAATTACGGAAAAACAAATTTAAATATGCTGCTCAAAAAAAGCTTAATGTATTTTACAATGGAGAGAATGTTGGAGATTTTATTGCAGATATAATAATAGAAAACTGTTTGGTGATTGAACTCAAGGCTGTTGAAAATTTAAGTATAGCACATGAGAAGCAATTGGTAAACTATTTGGTAGCAACAGGAATAGACGATGGTTTGTTAATCAACTTTGGACCATCAGTAGTAGTCAAAAGAAAATTTAGGAAGTACAGACCTTCTAGGAGGGATTGAAAAAGCGACAAGTATATTATGTAAATTTTGATAATTCTGTAATTATGTAAATAAAATGAAGAAAACCTATTATATGTTCAACCCTGGTCGCCTATCCAGAAAGGACAATACTCTAAAATTTACTCCAATTGATGAAAATGGCAAGGAAGAAAAGCCTCGCTATTTGCCAGTCGAGAATGTTGAAGAACTTTATTGTTATGGAAGCATAGATGCCAATTCTGCGATGTATAACTTTTTGGGTAAAAACAATATCTCAATACATTTTTTCGATTATTATGAAAACTATACAGGCTCTTTTATGCCTAGAGATGGTTTGTTATCAGGCAAAATGATTATTGCACAAACCAAGTTTTTTAATTCAAAGCAAAAACGAATCTATATAGCCAAGCAGTTTATTGAGGGAGCAAGTTTTAATATGCTCAAAAATTTGAAATACTACAATAAACGAGAAAAAGATCTAAGTGAATACATTGCTAAAATTGAAAACCTAAGAGCTGTAATAGACTCGGTAAATGAAGTGCCTGAACTTATGGGAGTAGAGGGAAATATTCGCAAGACCTACTATGAAGCATTTAATACAATAATCAACGATTTTGAGATGGGTGGCAGGACCATGCAACCGCCATTGAATGAAGTAAATTCCTTAATTTCCTTCGGTAATATGATGTGTTATTCTCAGGTTTTAAGAGCCATTCATTGCACGCAATTGAATCCTACTATTAGTTATTTACATAGCCCTGGAGACAGAAGGTACTCTTTGGCATTGGATATAGCAGAAATATTCAAACCCATATTGGTAGATAGAGTAATATTTAAAGTGCTTAATAAAAAGATGCTTTCAGAAAAAGACTTTGATATAAAACTTAATAGAGTGCATATAAAAGATTCGGGCAGGAAAAAATTTATTGAAGCATGGGAGTCACGATTAACCGAAACCATTAAGCATCGAAATTTAGGTAAAAATGTGAGCTATAAACACTTGATCAAACTAGAATGTTATAAATTAGCCAAACATCTGCTTGGAGTAGAAGAGTATAAAGCCTTTAAAATATGGTGGTAGAAGAAAGCATTAATCATGTTCATCATGTAAATCTTGTCATAAAAGAATGAAGTTGAAAAAGTAATTTTAAATTATGTATGTAATATTAGTATACGATATAGGAGAAAAGCGAGTAGGCAAAATGCTAAAGCTTTGCCGACAATATTTAAATTGGATACAAAACTCGGTTTTCGAAGGAGAAATAACAGAAGTTAAGTTGAAAGAATTAGAATCCAAAGCACGTAAGATAATGGAATCTGATTCCGATAGTATTATTATCTTTAGCAGCAGAAATGAAAGATGGCTAGATAAGAAAATATTAGGGATGGAAAAAAATGATTTGTCTCAATTCTTATAAGCTATTAAAATATAGTACCATTGCAATAAATAAAGATTGTCGAATCAATACGAAACGATATGTTTAATTTAATTACAGCAATAAAAGTTCTTTGACATACTGAAAATAAAACGCTTAGCAACTTGTCGAACTAAGCTCGTTTTTATACAAAAGATCATCGACGCATTTTGTGATGAATTTCTAGAATTTAAAAGCTTGGTATAAAGCTTTTTTTATATATTTTTGTGGCGACTCTTAATCAGACCATATTGGAATTGAAATGACAGATTATAAAATTTACTCCAAATGTCAGAAATCACTCTTAATCAGACCATATTGGAATTGAAATGCCTCTGGCATCATATGTACTAATAGGGCTTTGTGTTTCTCTTAATCAGACCATATTGGAATTGAAATTCATGTGAACTAATAAAGCTTTGTGCTTGATTGTCCCGCTCTTAATCAGACCATATTGGAATTGAAATCTAGTTTAAACCCAGTAGTTAGAATGAGCAAAATGACTCTTAATCAGACCATATTGGAATTGAAATTATGTATTAGTTATTGTTTCTGTTACTCGAGTAAAGCCTCTTAATCAGACCATATTGGAATTGAAATTAATGTAATTTAATGGAACTGCAAGCTTTTCCTCTCCACTCTTAATCAGACCATATTGGAATTGAAATTCATGAATAAAGGGGCTTTCCACATACTCGAATTTTTACTCTTAATCAGACCATATTGGAATTGAAATACTAAAACCTTTTTTAAACAAAAAAATAAGGAAAATACTCTTAATCAGACCATATAGGAATTGAAATGGTGCTAATTTTGTATTGAAGTGGGAATCTCTTGATGCTCTTAATCAGACCATATTGGAATTGAAATTGATGTAGAGAAGGGGATGAGTCTTAGGTTTAAGAACTCTTAATCAGACCATATTGGAATTGAAATCTACAAAACTAATAAAAAAAAAGGTAGTTCCCCCAACTCTTAATCAGACCATATTGGAATTGAAATCTGCGTGGTGGCTCTAAAAGATGATGAGGTTGATGTTCTCTTAATCAGACCATATTGTAATTGAAATTGGTGTAAGGAAAACATAGCCTTAAAAAGTATTTTAACTCTTAATCAGACCATATTGGAATTGAAATGCTTTTGGTAAAGTAGGTATTAACTTTAAAAATAACTACTCTTAATCAGACCATATTGGAATTGAAATTCAATATTAAATAGCAAAACAAATGGAAGCAATTACACTCTTAATCAGACCATATTGGAATTGAAATACTAAAAAAGCTTTGGAAGATGAGGGGCGTTCTTTTCACTCTTAATCAGACCATATTGGAATTGAAATTTTTATTGGCAAATGCTTTAAGTTTGCTTATTATACTCTTAATCAGACCATATTGGAATTGAAATAATTTAACGCAAGCAAATCAGTTAGTTTTAAATACAGACTCTTAATCAGACCATATTGGAATTGAAATAGACAAAAAAAATATATGACTGAATTATTAGACGCTTCTCTTAATCAGACCATATTGGAATTGAAATAAAGTTCTAGAAATAGAAGATAAGCTTGCATGCATACTCTTAATCAGACCATATTGGAATTGAAATAAGGCTATTTAATGTTTTGTCCTTGTCCTCTCCTACTCTTAATCAGACCATATTGGAATTGAAATTCAGGATTTATTAACTCAGACTTGATTTTATTATACAACTCTTAATCAGACCATATTGGAATTGAAATGAAAAATATGGTCTTTTATTCGAGGAACTTCCCTCACCCTCTTAATCAGACCATATTGGAATTGAAATTAAAGTATCAGAACAAAAGGGTAGATTGATCAGTAACTCTTAATCAGACCATATTGGAATTGAAATGTCTGTATAAACACCAACCTTAACGATTGTTTTTTTATCTCTTAATCAGACCATATTGGAATTGAAATATTTTAAAACCCCCTATCTTTTTTACAACTTTCGCCTCTTAATCAGACCATATTGGAATTGAAATATAAAAGCTTTTTTGGTACTTTTTTGATTTTATCATCCTCTTAATCAGACCATATTGGAATTGAAATAGATATTGATTGGGCGTGGCAAGCAGGGGCTTCTTTACTCTTAATCAGACCATATTGGAATTGAAATTTATTTCTGTCGTTAGAATAACAAAATCTATCTAAACTCTTAATCAGACCATATTGGAATTGAAATTTGTATTAATATTAATTTATGTGCGCAAGATTACAAACTCTTAATCAGACCATATTGGAATTGAAATTTTGCATTGTCTAAGATAACAGACAAAGACCCTGAACTCTTAATCAGACCATATTGGAATTGAAATTTACCTAGCACATCTACATTAATAATATCATACTCCCTCTCTTAATCAGACCATATTGGAATTGAAATAAATTCAAGCTGTTGGCTGTAATTATAAGCGAGTTAGCTCTTAATCAGACCATATTGGAATTGAAATTACTGAACAAAATGAATAAAAACACACTTATAGAAAGCTCTTAATCAGACCATATTGGAATTGAAATAGGTGTACCTATATGTGTTTATAGTTGTGTTCAGGTCCTCTTAATCAGACCATATTGGAATTGAAATAATAGGAGAAGTGCTCCAATAGGAAAAATTGAAAATACTCTTAATCAGACCATATTGGAATTGAAATAAATCAACCCCTATGCCTTGAATGTGAGGGCTAATATCTCTTAATCAGACCATATTGGAATTGAAATTCCTCAGGAATTAAGCAGTCTGCGTATTTATCAATATCTCTTAATCAGACCATATTGGAATTGAAATTTGTATTAATATTAATTTATGTGCGCAAGATTACAAACTCTTAATCAGACCATATTGGAATTGAAATAGAAGAATTGATTATAAGTAAGTTAGGTGTTGATTTTCCTCTTAATCAGACCATATTGGAATTGAAATACATTAACGGCTTTAACTTTTAAGTTTTCACATAACTCTTAATCAGACCATATTGGAATTGAAATAAGTATAACAAATCACCATTGACCAAATGTACTTTACCTCTTAATCAGACCATATTGGAATTGAAATTAGAAATTAACGATGTATTTCACAACGAAGGATTATTACTCTTAATCAGACCATATTGGAATTGAAATTACTGTAAATTATTGTCAGAATATAAAGAATATAAAACTCTTAATCAGACCATATTGGAATTGAAATGTATCTGCATTGTTAAATCTGTTAACATACTTTTTCTCTTAATCAGACCATATTGGAATTGAAATATTTCCTTGTACTCCTCTGTACTTAAATACTTTCTGTCTCTTAATCAGACCATATTGGAATTGAAATTCGCAATCGCTCGGTGTGTTGGCTTTATTTCGATTTTCTCTTAATCAGACCATATTGGAATTGAAATTTATCAAACGAGAAAGCCACTAAATCAATATTTTTGTCTCTTAATCAGACCATATTGGAATTGAAATGTATTGGTATTAATTATTAACTGATGCAAATGTAAGTCTCTTAATCAGACCATATTGGAATTGAAATCTTGATTAAGAACAAAACCGCCCGCAATTGCTATTGCCTCTTAATCAGACCATATTGGAATTGAAATTAGTCAGAACGAAAAGAACAATCAATTTGAAGAATACAACTCTTAATCAGACCATATTGGAATTGAAATAAATAAAATTCACTTTAACTTCGCTCCGCGGGGGACTCTTAATCAGACCATATTGGAATTGAAATAAGAACAATAACAAACAATAGGGGGCTTTTGCCCTCCTCTTAATCAGACCATATTGGAATTGAAATCAGCTTTTTAGACTTCTTTTAAAAGTAGCTGCTGTCGCCTCTTAATCAGACCATATTGGAATTGAAATCATAAAGGTGAAGAACCTTTTGTAACATTTTCAATAACTCTTAATCAGACCATATTGGAATTGAAATAGATAAAACGGGTGAACATAAGTTACATGGTATTAACCTCTTAATCAGACCATATTGGAATTGAAATAAATCATGTCGGACAATTGAAGTATAATGATTTAATACTCTTAATCAGACCATATTGGAATTGAAATTCATGTTGTAAAATCTGCGGTAGGTCAAAAGGTTGCTCTTAATCAGACCATATTGGAATTGAAATAAATTAAACAAAGGTACAATAACTAATTCTGCTGTTACTCTTAATCAGACCATATTGGAATTGAAATCGGAATGTAAGAGCGTGTTTATTAGACAATTACTATCACCTCTTAATCAGACCATATTGGAATTGAAATTGCTTCGCTGTATTTTGTTATCAACTCATAAGCTTTTCCTCTTAATCAGACCATATTGGAATTGAAATTTAGAAAATAAAATATGTCATTACAAGAAAACATAAACTCTTAATCACACCATATTGGAATTGAAATTTTAATCCGTCCAGTTTAGCAAAGTTAGAGGTATCGACTCTTAATCACACCATATTGGAATTGAAATAAGAATCACAAGTTTTATGTAGATAATAAAGGTTGTTACTCTTAATCAGACCATATTGGAATTGAAATTCATATCTACTTGATAATTTCTACAGTCCACAATACTCTCTTAATCAGACCATATTGGAATTGAAATGAGAAAAAAAATGACATAAAAACGCTTGATGTTGAACAACTCTTAATCAGACCATATTGGAATTGAAATTTAAATAATACAACCAAATCAATATCCTTTTTTGGATTTCTCTTAATCAGACCATATTGGAATTGAAATCCTAAAGACTCCTTTTATGTTTTTAGTGCGAGCGACACTCTTAATCAGACCATATTGGAATTGAAATAGGGCATGAAACTTTTATAACCTCTGTACCCGCAGAATCTCTTAATCAGACCATATTGGAATTGAAATACAGTCCCAATAACATACTTAACGCCATCCTCAACCTCTTAATCAGACCATATTGGAATTGAAATTAAACAAGTTTTCTCTCAGTTTAAAAAATCTGATTGTACTCTTAATCAGACCATATTGGAATTGAAATTAATTTCCCTGAGTTTGGTTATAAGTTTCCTGATAGACTCTTAATCAGACCATATTGGAATTGAAATAGTAGTTAAAAGTATAAATTTTCTTAAATTTGAATTCCTCTTAATCAGACCATATTGGAATTGAAATTTATCCGAAAAAGTACGACCAAGCCATTTTTTTAGATTCTCTTAATCAGACCATATTGGAATTGAAATTTACTATAATCTGACATTATATATTCTGACAAAGAGACTCTTAATCAGACCATATTGGAATTGAAATAAGCTTCTTATAACAGTATTTGTAATATGTTCAACATCATCTTAATCAGACCATATTGGAATTGAAATATTGTTAAATCATCTTTAAAAATCTCTATCCAAGAGCTCTTAATCAGACCATATTGGAATTGAAATAAAGTTGAAAAATCTTTATTAGGGGCTTGATTTTGCTCTTAATCAGACCATATTGGAATTGAAATTTATAATATATTTACAGAATTGCTGAATTATTAGAATTTACATAATATAGTTGTCGCTTTTTAATCCCTCATATAAGGTCTGTATTTATCTTTTTTTGCTTTATCTGTTTAATTTCTTTTAATTACACTATGTTGTAATTTATCTTAATGTAAGGTATGTGAAAATAACTTTTAAGAAACACACTATATCGCATACCTTACAATACTTTTGTTTAAAGACCCATTTGTTCAATAATCATTTCATTAAACTGAATATCATTCATTTGTTCACGAGCTGCTAAAATCTGCTCACAATCTGCACCAACGGGATATCTTAATTTTTTTGAGCCATCGGTTGCGGCAAGATAGGTTATATTTGCCACGTCTTGAGGATCTTGTTCTGTCCCTAGCATTTTTGCAGAAGCTTTAAGAAAAGCATTGAATTTAGGTTTGTAGGCATTTCCATCTTTCATTTCTACCCAATCTAATGAGCGTGTTGCAAAATCAGTATTATATGCTCCTGGTTCAATTAATTTTAGCTTAATTCCAAATGGATTTAATTCATACTGTAAAGATTCAGTTAAACCCTCTACGGCAAATTTGGTTGCATGATACATTGAAAGGTATGGGAAAACAACTCTACCTCCTACTGAAGAAAAATTTATGATAACACCTTCTCGATTACTCCTAAAGTGCGGTAAAACAGCTTTAGTTACATTAACTAGTCCAAAATAGTTAACTTCCATTTGTTTTCTGACCTGTTCTTCTGTGGCATCTTCTATCGGACCATAAATTCCGAATCCTGCATTGTTTACAAGTATATCAATCTTGCCAAACTTTTCTATTCCTTCAGCAACTGATTTTAAAATAGAATCCTTGTTGGTAACATCTAGATGAGTTACGAATACATTTTCTAACTGATTCAGCTCTGTTTCTTTCTCTGGATTTCGCATAGTTGCAATTACATTCCAGCCTTGTTGATGGAATTTTTTTGAAATTAATTTTCCAAATCCTGAGCTTGTTCCCGTAATTAAAACTGTTTTTTTCATCTTATCGAATTTTTTTAAATTGTTAGTAAGACAAAAGTAGACAGATGACTTTACAAGAATTACAACTAATTACTGATTGATTAATACTAATTACTGATTATCCTATACATATTGGATATCATTCTTAAGTCAGTAATTCCTACTTTTCCTAGACGTCTTCTTTTGGGGGATAAAGCAGTTGATGAATCTTATTCTTTTGTTTTATAGGTTTTTGTGGTGAAAATTCGTTTTAGATATGTTTGACGTTTTTTGACCTTAATGATATTAGTATGTTTTTTTGATTCCGATATACTGAATTGCTATAAATTTATTGCTGTTAAAATTAGCTAGTCGTTTTCTGAAAAGCTTATTCTCTATATATAAATAATGTATGTGGGAGTTAGTTATGTTTTGATTGATTCTTGGTATTAAAATAGATGGAATTTGATTCTTTGATATAATTGGCGATTTCTGGTTTTAGATTATAATTGTATTTTATGTTTAATGGGTTGATGTTGAATAGTTTCGTAGCAAAACAAACTGCTGTGATATAAGAGCCTATTGCACTTGGATGGCTTCCATCTGAACTCCACATTTCAGTTTTGATAAAAGGTATTTTGGTGTCAAAGTATAGTTTCTCCCAAATATCACCAATAGGCGCAATTTCTGCATTAGTCGCATCTGCATAACGCTGATAACCTTCTCTCAAAGCTTTATTATGTGATTTGAAATCGTATTCGTAAACTTTATCTGACACTATAGTGTAACCATCTCTTCTTCCCCATGTCTGGTAATACATGATTGTTGAATTTGGATTATTGTCATATATTTTATTGGCTAAGGGCACTACAGCATATTCAATATTTCCATTCAAATTATCTATTGGCATACTAGGCGTGACACTTTGATCTTGAATAATAACATAATCCCATTTTTGTGATTCTATTTTTGATAAAGTGTTTGTATTTGTAATGTGCTCAAAAAGATGATATCCTCCAGGGGTTGACTGATCTTTCTCTATTTTAATATTAAAATCCTTGGCAATTGAAGAAATAAGACTAGGTAAATCATTCACATATGTATAACTATTTCCAATAAATAATAGTTTATAAGATCTGTTAGGTACTTCTGTATCTAATATAATATTGGGCTTGTCTTTTTCATTTTTAGGATTTTCGGTTTCGTTTTTTGCACATGATGAGATTGTAATCATAAATGATAAAAACAATATTATTTTCGAAATATTCATATTTGTTCGTTTTTTTATGTATACTAAATAATGTTTTGGTATTTAACAAATTTAAGCTGTTATTAAAATTAGTGGCTGGAAATTTTAGCAATGTCTTGATGGATGTTGTCTTGCTTGTAAGTATAGTCCACTGTTTGATATATGTTAAAGAAATCCAAGCAAAAATCACACAAAAAATTTACTTAAACAAATAGAGGACATAAATAATATATAGTACTTTTAGCTTAAAATAGTGGTGTGATTTTGGCTTAGAAAAATTAATTTAAATTTGTTTTCTAATAGCTAATATTAAACATATCTTCTATCTCTTAAATACAGTTAATTAGGCTTGAGTTTGACATCTTTGATATTATAATATAGGCAGTGAGATGTATGTTAAGTTCTGTGTTATAATTTCAATACTCCCAGAGTTAGATGTCTAGGAGTGGATTCTGAAAACCCAGCTTTGATGATGACAGAGGGGGAAAGTCCTGATTAAGTCAATTCGACTACTGTTGATATCTATTTTTCAAAACTTTCACGATATGTTTCAATTTAAAACCTTTGGCTTTCAATGAAGCCAAATAGTGAAACATTAAGTCTGCTGCCTAATTCAGAAATAATCTATCATTATTTTCTTTCAACTCCGTAATAAACTCAACAACGTCTATTCCAAGTTTAAATCTATTCTATGACTCCTTTTTCTATTAATGGTGAGGGATGGGAGTTGTCATAAATTTCAAAAAAATATTAAGGAGATAGCCACTTCTTTTTAGTTTGGTCTTATACATGCATAAAAAATAACAATTAGTTGTAATAATTCTGAACATATAGTTTTTTCTTTTTATATGCTTTTTGCGATATAAATATTCCAGTTTCGTATAATATTCCTAATGGAAGACACACAATAATTTGACTGAAGATATCAGGTGGCGTTAGAAATGCTGATAGAAGTAAAAGAATAATAAAGGCGTGTTTTCTATATTTTTTCAGAATATTAGGACTTACAATTTCTAATCTAGTTAATCCATAAATAATTATTGGTAGCTGAAACATAATTGCAGAGGATAAATTTATTGCACAAAAACTAGATATAATAGATCTGATTTCTATTCTGTTAACTACATCAGAACTAACCGAATAATTAATTAAAAATCGAAAAGATAATGGGCATATAACATAATAACCAAATAGCAGTCCTACAAAAAACAAAGCACATGAAGATAAAATAATAATACGGCTGTATTTTTTTTCTTTTTTATAGAGTGCTGGTTTTATAAATGTCCAAATTTGATATAAGATAAACGGAAAACTAAGAAGAATACCAAATGTTACAATCACACTTATGTCTGTCATAAATTGACCAGCAAGTTTAGTATTTATTATTTCAAGTTTGTTGCTTATGTTGAATGTAAAAGAGTTGAATCCAAAGTATTCTAAAATTTGATTTGTTATAAAGTCTTTTTTGAATAAGCTGAATATAACTCTGCTAAAAAGAAAATTCGAAAAAAAACAGGATATCGCAGAGAATATTATAAAATAGATACTAGCTTTTAGAAGATGGATTCTTAATACACTAAGATGTTCGAGTAGTCCCATTTTGTTTTTTTCTTGTTCCATCTGTGAGTTTTTTTTAATCTAGTTTTATATCGAATATCGCTTTCATACTCAAATTTTAATAATTAAAGTCAGATCATAACTCAAATTATTATATTAAGATAATAAAAAATGGAAGCATTTAAATAGAATTATTATGCAATATTTTTAATTTTGTCTAGACTGAAAAAAAACATATAAAATAAATCATAAAATTATATTTTGATTTTAGGCTGTTGAGGCTTCTAAAATTTTAATTTACAATTATGTATATTTGTATTTAGTGTGCAATGAACATATAATTGACAAATTATCATTATGATATTTTTTGAATTATTTTATACGAAAATCTTAAAACTAAATTAAATATTCTTAAAATGAGAAAATTATCATTTTTACTATGCTTATCCATTTTGATGCTAAGTTCTTTTTCCTTGTTAGCTCAGAATGCGAAAAAGCAAATCAAGATGGAAGATATTACCATAAGAGGTACTTTCTATGCAAAATCTGTTTATGGACTTAGATCTATGAATGATGGAATTCATTATACTACGCTTGAGGACAATGGGAAAAAAATTGTTAAGTATAGTTATGCCACAGGTAAAAAAATAGAAGTATTATTCGATCTTAATGAATTTGCCGATTCCAAGATTAAAAGAATTGACGATTATCAGTTTTCCAATCAAGAAGACAAAATACTTTTAACAACAAAGAAAAATAGAATATATAGACGATCATATACTGCCGAGTATTTCGTTTATATTTTTAAAAACAAAGAGCTTAAATCTTTGTCAAAAAAAGGAGCTCAAAGATTAGCAAGTTTTTCTCCAGATGGGAATAGAATTGCTTTTATCCGCGACAATAATATCTTTATTCACAATATTTTATATAATTCAGAATCAAAAATTACCAAAGACGGTGAGTTTAATAAAATTCAGAATGGTACTCCTGATTGGGTTTATGAAGAGGAATTTGAATTTAATAAAGCTTATGAATGGTCTCCTGATAGTAAATTTGTAGCATATATAAAATTCGACGAATCGAGAGTTCGTATGTTTAATATGAACAGATTTGAAGGAATGTATCCTCAAAGAAAAAAGAATTCTTTATATCCAGAAAACTATGCATACAAATATCCTAAAGCTGGTGAAGATAATTCAATTGTATCAGTTTGGGTTTATAATATAGGTGATCGAATTACAAAAAAAATGGATATTGGCTCCGAAACTAATCAGTATATCCCTAGGATTAAGTGGACAAAAGATCCTAAAAAACTTACTATTTATCGTCTAAATAGACATCAAAATCATCTTGAACTATTATTGGCAAATCCTAGAACAGGAAAAACAGACTTGATGTATGAACAAAAGAATAAGTATTATGTTGAGGAAACTAATTTCGACAACTTAACTTTCCTTAATGATGGTAAGCACTTTATCTACATGAGCGAAGATTCAGGATACAACCACCTTTATCTTTATAGTATGGCTACTGGAAATGTTGTTAGACAAATCACCAAAGGGAATTGGGATGTGACAGACTTTTATGGATATGACGAAAAGAAAAGACTTTGTTATTATTCATCTGCTGAAATTTCTCCAATGGAAAGAAATACTTATTCAATTAGAACAGATGGGAAGTATAAAAAATTGATTACTAAAGATAATGGAACAAATAGAACAGTGTTTAGTAATGGATTTAAATATTATATTAATTATTTCTCAAATGTAGCAACTCCTAATCAGGTTAAATTGTTTAACATAAAAGGAAAGTTATTGAGAGTTCTTGAAGATAATAAAGAATTGATGAATAAAATAAATTCATATAATTTTGTTAAAAAAGAATTTATACAACTACCTGCTGCTGATGGTAAAACTATGTTAAATGCATATCTGTTAAAACCTATTGGTTTTAATCCTAATGTTAAATATCCTGTTCTTATGACACAGTATAGTGGACCTAACTCGCAACAGGTTAAAAATAGTTTTAGTTTTGATTGGTATCAATATTTGGCTCAGGAAGGATATATAGTGCTTTGTGTTGATGCTCGTGGAACAGGTGCAAGAGGACAAGAGTTCAGAAAATGTACTTATAAACAATTAGGAAAATTAGAATCTGATGATCAAATCGCAGCTGCTAAGAGTTTTGCAAAAAATAATTATGTCGATGCTAGCAGAATGGCAATTTGGGGTTGGAGTTATGGTGGATTTATGTCTTCATTATGTTTGATGAAAGGAGCAGATGTATTTAAAGCTGCTATTGCAGTTGCTCCTGTTACAAATTGGAGATACTATGATTCTGTTTATACCGAGAGATTTATGAGAACTCCTCAGGAAAACTCAAATGGATATGACGATAATTCACCAATTAACCATGTCGATAAGTTAAAAGGAAAGCTTTTATTATGCCATGGAACCGATGATGATAATGTTCATATTCAAAATACATACGAACTTGCAGAAAGATTAGTTCAAGCTAATAAACAATTTGAAATGCAAGTTTATACAAATAGAAATCATAGTATTTATGGAGGCGCAACAAGACTTCATTTATATAACAGATTTAATAAATTTTTGAAAGAAAACTTGTAAAAATAATAAAGCCAGTTCTAAATTTAGAGCTGGCTTTATTATTTTTTCGAATAATTTAAAAATTAATCTTCATTGTCAAAACTCTTATTGTATTGATGCATTGCTCTGTAACTCATACCCATACTTGAGAAGCCACCATCGTGAAATAAGTTTTGCATTGTAACTTTTTTAGTTAAATCTGAAAATAAACTAATGCAATAGTTGGCACATTCTTCAGCATCTGCATTGCCAAGAGGAGACATTCGTTCCGAAAAATCAATGAGAGAATCAAACCCTTTTACACCACTACCAGCAGTAGTCATTGTTGGTGATTGTGATATTGTATTTATTCTAACTCGTTTTTCTCTTCCGTATATATATCCAAAACTTCTTGCAATTGATTCAAGCATTGATTTGGCATCTGCCATGTCATTGTATTCAAACATGGTTCTTTGTGCAGCAGCATATGTTAATGCTACTACCGAACCCCATTCGTTTATGGCATCTAGCTTTTTACATGATTGCAATAGCTTATGAAATGATATAGCTGAAACATCAAGTGTTTTTTGAAGATACGAGTAGTTTAAATCATCATAAGATCTACCTTTTCTAACATTAGGAGACATGCCAATTGAGTGTAAAACAAAATCAAACTTTCCTGACACTAATTCCATTCCTTTGTTTAAAAGATTTTCTAAATCTTCAGTATTGGTTGCATCGGCAGGTATAACTTGAGCATTACATTTTTCTGCTAATTTGTCAATATCACCCATTCTAATCGATACTGGGGTGTTCGTAAGTACAATTTCAGCTCCCTCTTCTACGGCTAATTCTGCAACTTTCCATGCAATGGACATTTCATTTAATGCCCCAAAAATTAAACCTTTCTTTCCTTTTAATAAATTATATGACATAAAATTTTATTTTTTTGTTTTGAGAGTACAAATATATTATAATTTTTATCTATTCTAAATTAATAAAAATATTGAAGAATAATAACAGTTATATTCTGTTTTTTTAATGTCTGTAATAATATTTTGTAAATAAAACTATGCTGTAAATTGTTCGTTAAATAAATATGACGAAAGCTTTCTTTTGTTGTTAAATATCTCTAAAATAATGATACATAATTTATTGAAAATTTAATTTGGTTTCGGTTCTGCTTTGATTATAGTTATTTTACATTTTGATTTTATGAACCCAAAATATTTACTAAATTAGTAAAACCTATTCTTTACAATAAAAAAGCTATATCCAAATTAAAAATTTATGTATATTTACCTCATTATCCGTATTTATTATAATGGATACTGATATTTATTTTTAGTAGGCATGCATATAAGATTTCGAAATCAGGATAAATTTTATTATCCAGTTAGTCTTATGTTTGTAAACTGCCTAAAACAACTGTTCCGGTGTAATGAAATATATTGAATGAAACTCATAAAATATAGATCATTATTTTTTCATTACATTAATTATTAACAATAAAAATTAAACTGTGGAAGTAGATCCGTTTCATTGTATTTATTTTAACATTTCTCAAATTATATTTAATGGGTTTGATATTGAAAGTATTTTGTCATTGTCGGTAACAATTATTTTATTGTTATGCTCGGGACTTATTTCGGGTTCGGAAGTGGCTGTGTTTTCTCTTTCTCCTTCGGATATACAATCTCTTAAAAAAGAAGAAACAGGAAAGTCTTTGTTATTATTAAAACAAATTTCAAAACCAGAAAGACTTTTGGCTACTATTTTAATAGCAAATAATTTTGTTAATATTGGCATAGTTATTCTTTCTGATTACCTCACAAATTCAATATTTGATTTCTCTCTTTCGCCTCGAATTGGTTTTATTGTACAGGTATTTCTAATTACCTTTTTATTACTATTGTTTGGTGAAATTATTCCAAAAGTATATGCGGCACAACATTCTCTTAAATTTTCGAAATTTATGTGTGTTCCTTTGAATGTCTTTGATAAGATATTTGCACCTCTTTCGGCTATATTGGTGCGTACAACAAATATTGTAAACAAAAGATTATCTAAAAAAACCAATATTTCAATTGACGATTTATCGGAAGCTCTTGAGTTGACCTCTGATGAAATAAACGTTGAAAAAGAAATGCTTGAAGGAATAGTAAATTTCGGTAATGTTAATGCTGCTGAGATTATGAAATCCAGAATAGATGTTACTGCTGTTGATATACGTACTAGTTTTAAGGAATTGAAAACTGTTATTTTAGAATCTGGTTATTCCAGGATTCCTGTATTTGATAAGACATTTGATAATCTTAAGGGTATTTTATATGTTAAGGATTTATTACCTCATAGTTATAAATCAGAAAATTTTAAATGGCAAACTTTAGTTCGACCACCATATTATGTTCCAGAAACCAAAAAGATTAATGACTTACTAGAGGAGTTTCAAACTCAGAAAAAACATATGGCAATAATTGTTGATGAATATGGTGGTAGTGCTGGTATAGTTACACTTGAAGATATTTTGGAGGAAATAGTAGGAGATATTTTAGAGGAAGGAGACGAAGTTGAAACTCATTATTTTATTGATAAAGATGGATCTTATGTTTTTGAAGGTAAGATATTGTTAAACGATTTCTTCAAAATTATAGATATTGAGCCAAGCTTGTTTGATGAAATAAAAGGTGATGCCGATACTTTGGCAGGACTTATTCTGGAGCATAAAGGCGAAATACCAAAGAAAAAAGAAGAATTCAAGTTTAATGGAAATACATTTATTATCGAATCGGTTGATAATAGAAGGATAAAGCAAATCCGATTTATACAAGAATAATATTAATGCTTATTAAAGCAAATAAGTTAAAAAAGTAAAATAATGCAGAAAATAATAATATCAATAATTTTAAGTTTAATATTTGTTTCTTGTAGTAATAATTACACTCCTAAGCCAAAGGCTTATTTTAGAATAGATTTTAATGAGCCAAACTATAAGCAATGGGACAAGAAATTTCCGTATAAGTTTATGTTAAACTCTGACGCAGAGTTTGATGAGGATAAAGAAGTTGGTGCTGAAAGTTATTGGGCAAATATAAAATATCCGAAATATAATGCTACTATTCATTTGAGTTATAAGAAAATTGAAAATAATTTGGATCAATATTGGAAGGATGCTAAAACAATGACCTATAAGCATAGTGTTAAAGCAAGCTCAATAAATCAACAAGCTTTTGTTAATAAAGAACAGGATGTTTTTGCTATATTATATTCAGTAAAAGGCAATGTTGCCTCTTCTTATCAATTTGCTGCTACAGATAGTGTAAATCACTTTATAAGAGGAGCTTTGTATTTTAATTCCCATTCTAATTATGATTCATTGCGACCTGTGATTGACTATATCGGAAAAGATATTGTAAAATTACTTGAAAGTCTTGAATGGAATAAATAATTGTGTTGACATATTTTTATATAGATATTTCGTTTCTTTAGATAATAAAGTTTGTATGAATAATTATAGACAGACAATGAATTTGTAATTCGCAGATATTGATGTGTATAGACGTATTGAATGTTTGTTTTAAGATAAAAATATAATCATAATTTCGGAACCTGAATCCTATTTGTTACAGTACTTTGCAATTCATTACAGAAAATCTACAATTGAATACATTTGATTTTGCTTTCTAAGAAAAAACTAAGATTATTGTAATATGAAAGTAAACCAAAGTATATATTAGGAAAAAAATATACAAGGTTGGAAAGAAACTAAACTATTAATTGTTAAACATATAATATTAGCATTTTTAATCAATTTAAGTTAACAATAATTATATACACCTAAATTAATTGTTGATAGAAGAAAACCACACCAGAAAATTTAAATATTAAAAGGCTTTTGTTACAAAAACACATAGCTATGAGAAAATTTCTTATCATTCTAATCGGGTTTTTAGTTTGCCATACAGCAATTACAAGTATTGCAGCTTATTCGGCAACACAAAAATTAGCATATTACATTTCTCCAAATTCGTTTAAGGAAAATGTTAATATCATTACTCATGGAAAAGTTAAGTTTAATAAACAGTACACAGATGTGATCGGAATGTCTGATAATGCATTTGTAAAGATTTATATGGTTAGCTTTGGTATTCGTAGGCGAATAACTATTGAAAAGATAGACGGAAAAATTAGTCGTAGATATTTTATCGGAAAGAAAGAGGCCGACTTCGAACCAAGTGGACGAGAGATGTTAGCAAATGTTTTGCCTGATCTAATCAGAGATTCAAATCTAGATATGAATAATAGAGTAAATTCAACTTATGAAGAAAGAGGTTTGAATGGATTTATAGATAAGATATCAAGTGTTGAAAGTGACTATATAAAGGCATTGATGGTGAAAAATTTGTTGAAGGATCAACAACTGTCTAATGATGAATTAGTTTTATTAATAAGAGATTTTCCATACAGAATAAAATCAGACTTTGAATTGTCTCAAATTTTAAAACATCATAATTCTAAATTTTTGAGAACGGATGTTTTAAGTAAGGAGTTTTTTAGAAGTTTTAGTGAAATAAGTTCTGATTTTGAGAAGTCACAAGTCTTAAAAGCTGTATATAAGAAGAATGAACTCAATGATATTCAGTTTGATTTATACCTGCAAACAATCGCGAGTTTGAGATCTGATTTTGAAAAATCTACCTTGATTAAGTTTACCTTGAAATTCAAGAAAATAAATAAAACAAGACATGATTTGTTACTGAAATTAGTGGATAATATTTCCTCTGATTATGAACGCTCTCAAATTATGGAAATTGCCATAAAAACAGAGGATTTCGCAAATTTAAATGTAGAGAAGCTTATAAGTATGGCTGAGAGTCTGAATTCTGATTTTGAATCGGGCAAAATTCTAGGAGTGTTAATTGAAAATAATATTCTTACATCAGAACATTTTGATAGCTTTAGTAATATACTTTCTGAGTTTTCATCTAGTTACGAGTATAAAAATACTCTTGTTAAATTAATGGAATATGATAAATTAGGTCCTGAAAAATTCGATTTTTTGCTTGGTGCCGCTGATGATATAAATTCAGATTATGAACTTGCGGGATATTTGGCGGAGCTTCATTCTAAAACCAAAAATATTAGTGTTGATCAAGAATTAAAAATTTTAGAAAAGTCAAAAATTATAGATTCAGACTATAGCTTATCAAAGTTTCTAATAAAATTTATGTCTAAAACAGACATGACTAATACTAAGATTAGAAAGTCTATTATAGCTTGTTGCCAGAAAATTGATTCAGAATATGAGTATGGAAAGGTTATGAAAGCAATTTTCTCTTATCCAGAAAAGAAAAACTAAATTTTGACAATATTGAAACAACTTATCAAAGCCATATATATAATAAATGAATAAATTACTGCGTTTTATAGGAATAAGTCCGATTATCGGGATATTATGTTATACATTACTTTATTATAATCAAATGGGAGAGATACCCGATTCCGATAAATTGGTGTCAGGTTATCTAACCTCTGCAGTATTTGGTATATTAGCCGGTATAGCAGGTATGTATATTGGGAAATACTTAAATAATATTTTTAATTGGAAGTCAAAATATGGAATTCGATTTTTAATTCAAGTTATTTTATTGTTTAGTGTTGGTACAATTTTATCAGCTATATACTTGGAGTTGTTTGTAATGTCCAAAACACAAGATTTAACCTATTCTCAGTTTTGGTTGATTTATAAAGATGAGGTTTTTAAATCGATGTTAATTCTATTTTTCTTTGTTTTATTATATTCAATTGTTGATTTTGTAATCTATTCTTTTCAGCAGTTAAAACAAGAGGAGATAAGATCGGTTGAACATATTAATAATCAGCTTAATTTGCAGTTCGAAGCTTTGCGTTCCCAGCTCAGTCCTCATTATTTATTTAATTCTTTGAATACTATCTCATCATTGCTTTATATTGATCAGGATAAGGCTGATCGTTTTATTCGAAAATTTTGTCAAACATATCAATTTATCTTTAAGCAAAATGATAAAGCTTTGATTAAATTAAAAAAGGAAATAAATTTTATTAAGGCTTATAATTATCTGTTAGAAGTGCGATTTGAAGATGCCTATCTACTAAAAATAGAAATTGATGATTCTATACTTGATTCTTTTATTCCTCCATTAAGCATACAGATGCTGGTTGAAAATGCTATCAAACATAATTTAATAACACCGAGTTCACCACTAAATGTTAATATATATTACGAAGACGAGTATATATACATAAAGAATAATATTAATAGTCTGAAAGAAAATCAGCCAGAGTCATTTCAGATTGGAATAGAAAACATAAAGAAAAGATATTCCTACTTTACTCAAAAAGAAATAAAATTAAAAAAAGATGATAATTTTATAGTTGGTCTTCCAATACTCAAGGAAAATACTAGACAAAAATCTATTTATATAAGCATTTAAAAATAAGTTACAGCTCCTCATAATGAAAACTAATTATCTTAATAATCCATTCTTTAGAATATTTTCTGCACCAATAACTGCATTTATTGTTTATTTATTTATTCTGTTGATTTCTGATAGGCTTGATGAAATATCTAATAATTTTAATCCTACAGAATTATTGGTTCTTGTCATAATAAATTATTCTTTATTTGAAACATATAGATTTGTAATTAGTGTGTTTAACAAAAGATTAAGAGATAGTAGGTATTATTATCCATTTCTATACACTTTGAATATCATACTTAGTTTTGTAATTGTATGGGGTATATTTTCATTCTATTTTATTAATATTGTTAAGATTAGTGGTTTTACACCTGAATTAATTTCAATTTTGATTGTGCATGTTTTGGTTGCAATATTTTATCATCTATTTCACTTAAGTATTAGCTTTTTGGATAAACAACAAAGTCTTCTTTTGGAAAAGCAGAAGTTAAATAGGAAGAATATTGAATTTGAAATGGAAGTTTTTAAAAATAAGATAAATCCTAATTTTTTATTTTCGAGTCTTGAGAGTGTTATTGTTCAAATACGAAGAAAACAAATACAATCAGCTGAATCATATCTTGAAAATCTTGCCCTGTTTTATCGAAAAATACTTGGTAATAGGTATAGTGAAATTATTAATATTGAAGATGAGCTGGAGAAAGTGAATCAATATATCTATATTCAGAATTTTAATTATAATGATAAGTTGAAATTGAATATTAATTTTGAAGATTTGAACTCGGAGATTTATGTCGTGCCAAACTCTATGCTTTTAGCATTTCAGACAATTGAGGAGTGTCAAATAATAAGTTCAAATCAAAGTCTTGAAATTGAACTGAACAAAACTGATAATTATTTGGAATTCTGTTTTTTCTCTAATTATAGTTTAAATTATGAAAAAGATAAACTAAAAACTAATCTTCAGAATTTAAATAAAGCTATAGGTTATTATTCTGATAAAAGAGTACATTGGGAAGAGGATGAAGAATATACTAAACTTAATATTCCAAGTATTGAAATAGAATAGCAGTAATTGTCTTATTTTACTTACCATAAAAATACCACAGAAATGAGAGTCATAATAATAGAAGATGAAATTTTAGCAGCAGATAAACTTGAACGATTAATACATAAATATGATCCTTCAATTGAAATTATTGATAAATTTAATTCGGTTACAGATTCATCTATTTGGCTTGGCAACCCCTCCAATAAAGTCGACCTTATTTTCTTAGATATTCATTTAGTGGATGGTTTGAGTTTTGAAATATTTAAAAGAGTAAATGTTCAAACACCTGTTATTTTCACAACTGCCTATAATGAATATGCATTAAACGCTTTTAAATTAAACTCAATTGATTATCTATTAAAACCAATTAGATTTGATGACTTGTATTCAGCACTAAAAAAGCTTGATAATCTTAAAAAAAGCCTGGGTGGAAATCAGCAAGAAGCAAACTTGAATGATTTAGGAAAAGTTTTGGCTACAATTCAGAAGAATTATAAACGAAGATTTTTAGTTAAGGTGGGAGAGAAGCTTCGGTCTTTTCAGGTCGAAAATATAGCTTTGTTCTTTGCTGAAGGTAGAGATGTGTCTATACTTCTGGAGGATAATTTTCAATATCTTATTGATTATAAAATGGAAGAATTAGTAGATATTTTAAATCCAGAACAATTTTATCGAATTGGACGGAGTTTTATAGTGAATATTTCTTGCATTAGCAATGTATTGGTACATTCTAATTCTAGGTTAAAAGTCGTTTTGAATCAAAATTACGATCGTGATTTAATAGTTAGTAGAGAGAAGGTTAGTGATTTTAAAATTTGGTTAAATGGTGGTAGTCATCAAACTAACTAGTTTTTAATTTAGTGTTGTTTTCAATAAAATAAATACAGGACAGTATTTTGTTGAGTCTAATTATCTTAATTTTAATTAGAGATATCATTAAGCTTAGCTAGATTATGATTAGTATATCTAATTTGTTGTGTAATTTTTATAGATTGTAAATTATGCTTATTCTATAAATATTGTGTATAAGTTAATTTGAAAAATTTGTTTGTGTATTGTACAAGAATACTAAAAGAATGGATTATTCATCCTCTAAAAATGATATTTCCTAAAATGTATTGAGCTCAAATTTGAGGCTTGTGTTAGTTTGGCTAAATATAACGTAAAGCTTTAGATATGAATGAAAAACAATTTAAGAATTACCATCCTAAAAATTTGCACAAATCAATAGCTGTATTATTTGCACCTTTTTTAGGTCTATTGTTATTAATGACAACATTGGTGTTGTTGGTGAGTTCTGAGTTAAGAATATTGCGTGATAACGAAAATATTCATGATGCTCAAAAAATCGTTGTTAGCTCAGATAATAATCAGTATGACAAGGATTTGAATAATAGATTAGTGTACACAAGTGGGAATGTTTTTACAAATAACCCAATCAATGACGCTGAGATAGGAATGGATTTGATTTGCCTTCGATTAGAACGAAATGTTTTATATTATCAATGGGAGGAAAAATCACACGAAAAACATAATAAGAATATTGCGGGCTCAGACGTGATTTCTAAGGAATTTTATTATGAAAAGATATGGAGTGATGACAAAATAAATCATAATAATTTTTCAGACTCTAAGGTTTATCAAAATAAAGTGTTTGCCGATTATGCTGATAAATGTTTTGATAATCCATTTGCTAGTATGGGTTTTTATGAATTAGATAATGAGGTGATATCACAATTTGATAATTTTCAAAACCTTAAGTTTGGCAAAGATTTAAAATTAAATTTAAAGAATTATTCGGTAGTAAAATATCAGGGTAAAGACGCTATCTTCATAGGAGAAGGCGATATCAATAATCCTGAAATAGGCGATATACTCATTCTGTATAGATACATTCCTGTGGATTCAGAGTATACCATAGTTGCGAAGCAGGATTCAAGCAACTTGCAAGCATATACAAAGTTTAAAAGATCAAAACTGCTATGGGTTATTGAAGGGAAAAAAAGTCTTGATGAAGTATTTGATCAAAAGTTAGATGACAATGAATCTACCAAATGGCTAACTCGATTGTTGTTTTTTATTATTTTAACAATTAGTCTTATGTTGGTAGTATTACCTTTTAATAAGATTTTATCTTTTATCCCAATATTTGGAAATATTGCTTCAGGAACTTGTCTTGTTTTATCTGTGTTGCTTTCAATTATTTTGTATTTAGTAGTTCTGGCAATTTTGTGGATGTCGCTTAACATAGTATATGCTCTCTGTATTTCTGTAGTTTTGTTGATTTTGTTTGTTTTGATTACAAATTTAAATTCTCGTAAAAAAACAATAAAAAAGCAAAATAAAGAAAATAAGACAAGCGAAGTGCAAAATTCTAATCAAGAATAAAACGAATAGTTTATTGTATTTATAAAGAAGATATAGTCAATGTATTAAGTTGATTATATTGATTATGTTTTCTTTATATATTCCTCTTGTATTTCAACTTCAGACTATTTACTTTTGTGAAAAATATACAATCGTAAATAATATGACTTCTCAAGATACAATATGTGCAATAGCAAGTTCACAAGGAGCTATTGCTGTTATTAGAATTTCAGGTGTAAAATGTTTTGAAATAATAGAAAAAATATTCAAGCCTTTTAAAGCCAAAAATATTCAAGAACAAAAGGGTAATACTGTTCATTTTGGAACAATTCAAAATGAGGACCAAATCATAGATGAAGTTCTATTGAGTATATTTAAGAACCCAAATTCATATACTGGTGAGGATTCTATTGAAATTTCGTGTCATGCTTCAAGGTTTATACAGCAGTCTATTTTACAGTTGATTATTGCAAATGGAGCTAGATTGGCAAATCCTGGTGAATTTACTCAGCGAGCTTATCTTAATGGAAAAATGGACTTATCTCAGGCAGAAGCTGTTGCTGATTTAATTGCCTCAAGTTCCGCTGCATCTCATCGAATAGCCTTAAATCAAATGAGAGGTGGTTTTTCTGATAAAATTGCTGATTTACGAAATGAATTATTGCAGTTTATTTCGTTAATTGAGTTAGAGTTAGATTTTAGCGAAGAGGATGTAGAATTTGCTGATAGAACCAGATTGAATAATTTGGTTGAAAACATAAAACAACATATTGAAAAATTGGTAAAATCCTTTAGTTATGGAAATGCTATTAAGAACGGTGTTCCTGTAGCTATTGTTGGTAAAACAAATGCTGGTAAATCAACCCTTCTTAATTCTTTGCTAAATGAAGAAAAAGCCATAGTGTCTGATATTGCAGGAACCACTAGAGATGTTATCGAAGATACATGTATAATTGAGGGAATAAACTTTCGATTTATCGATACAGCAGGTATTAGAGAAACAACTGATACTATTGAAAATCTTGGTATCCAGAGGACTTTTGAAAATATAGATAAGGCGCAAATTGTTCTTTTGTTAATTGATTCTTCTGATTCGATAGAAGAAGTCAAAGAATCAGTCAGAATAGTTGAGAATAAGATTGATTTGGATAATCAAAGTTTTGTGTTATGTTATAATAAAATAGATAAAATAGAATATACCAGTAATTTAGAGGATATATCTGACCATGATTATGTTTTAATTTCTGCCAAAGAAAATAAAAATATTGAGCAATTAAGTTCCAAGCTTGTAGAAGTTGTAGATGCCAAACAGTGGGATGATCAAGATGTGATTGTAAGTAATGCGCGACACTTTGAGGCTTTAAGTACTGCATTGGAAAGTATACAAAGAGTATCCGATGGATTAGAGAGCTCTATTCCTACCGATTTTATAGCACAAGATATACGAGAATGTTTACATTATTTGGGCGAGATTACGGGAGATATTTCCACCGATGAAGTTTTGGGAAATATATTTAAGAATTTCTGTATCGGAAAATAAGCCTCCTTGTTTAATCATTTTATACAATAGAAAAGAGTATGTTTCTTCTCTTTTTTATTGTTATTTAATTTAACCGATAAAGATTACCGAAAACAATCTGAAATATTGAAAAATCTACAATAAAGATATTTCCAAAAAATTATTTGAAATGAGCACAGCATAGAGGCTTTTGTTCTTGGTTTTTAAACACTTTTCTTGTTCATATTCAATTAAAAATACTCATCTATAAACTCCAAATATGCTTCTCGAACAAAATCCTTTTGATTTTTAGTTGGTAGTTGGGAAATAATTAAATTCTCATAATCGGATAAAATATTCATGCTAACTAAAGAGTATATCTGATCTTCAGCACAATCATCTTTTACTCTTTTTAGTTTTTTCTTGATCTGTCGAAATAATATTTCAATATGATTGAAATTATCAGTTGCATTTTCTATAATATCCTCTATATTTTCTAAATGTTTGTCTATGATATCTTGGCGATTTTTTAATAAATCATCTCGATTTAAATTGCAAATTTTAATCGTTTTATTTCCTCTGTTTTTGCTGTCAATTCCAATTATTTCTCCAGTAATTTTAAAACTAAAATAATTTTCCACTTCATCTACTTCTGGGTTTAACAGTAAAGGTTTTTCGTTTAATAATTCATTAGATGAAATCTTACATGCATTCTTGTCTAAATTGTTCTGATCCAATGGAGCTGCATATTGTCTTGTTCCAGCGATGGGAAAATAATTGCCTTTTCCTCCTTCTGTGTTACAGTATCTGCAAGATGGCAATAGGTTAGTCCATTCATAACACAACCAATAATATCCTGGATGAGTTGGATCTTCATATACTTCTTTTTTTGGTCTGTAATGTTCAATTTCGGGCTTGTTTGTTCGGCTTTCACAATAGGCGCATTTATTGTGAAATATTTTTTTTAGCAGATCTCTCACTTCATAAATTCGCCTTCCATTCTCTTGTCTTATTCCTTTGTATATGCTATCACTAATTTTGTCCTTAGCTAGTTCTTTTTTTGCAATCTGTTCCCACTTATCTTCATTATCAATAAGTTTTTTCGGAATATTAAATAGATTTCGTCTATTATTTTTTCTCATTTCTTCTTTTTTGAATAAATGATTTTAGCTTTTTGTCAAGTTCTGAACCTTCTCTATCTTTAAGTTCTTTTTTTATTCTATCTCTTTTTTTTATTTCAGTATAGTTATCTTCTGTACGAATTTTTTTATTGCGATCATGTCTATTTGGGAATAATTCCCGAAGTTCAAACATAGGTGAACTTAATATGGAATTTGGTAATAAATGATCAATTTCAATTTCAATATCTTCCCAACGCTCTACGTAGATTCCTTTTTCCTCGGTTCTACTTACCTTTAGAAACACACTGTTTTGTGGTGCTCCCAATATAGGAAGGGGGCTGTGTGTTGATGCCACAAACTGAATATTTGGCAGATTTTCACTTAGAATACAAGGTAAATTTTTTTGCCAGTTAGGGTGAAGGTGTAAATCCAATTCATCGATTATAACTATTGCTTTTATATCTTTAGGAGTTTTAAAATTACGATAGTTCAAACGAATTAACATATCCCCAACCCAAGTAAATAACATTCTATTACCTGATGCCAATTGGTTTATGAATTTGGCTTCCTTAGCTTGTTCTTTTTCGAAAAAAACCAATCTGTTGTTTTCGACTCGAATTTCCTTAATATTATCCATTAGTTCTAACAAGAAACAATTAATTGCATCATATAGAGGCAATTTGTTAGCTATATCGCTAAATTTTGCATATGTTTCCTGTAGTGCATAAATGTCTTCAAATGAGAATTCTTTTTTGGTAAATATTTCTTGATGCTGGTTTAAAAAATCAGCAACAAAGTTATCTTTTGTTTTGATTTTGTTTAATTTGTCAATGATAATATCAAGCTTGGAATCTTTGTTTTCTTCTGATTTGAATTTTGCATTAAAAGACAGTAAACTACTTGTAGCATTATTATAATCATTCATTACATCGTTTCGCCACTCCAAATCAGCTTTGCTTTCATTTTGAAATAAATTTACTAATTCTAATTCAAAATCGTTTAAAATATCACCATCAGCGAAGAACAGACTTTTTACATTGGAATTTGTTGTTTTTATTTGTTTTTCAGAAGGAATTCGTACAGGACCGTATGCCAAAACAGGAATATTATGTTTTGAATATTCTCCTGCTTGAGCTACCCATCGTCGTTTAGTGCTTAATCCATCTTTGTTTATGATACGTACCTGTAATTCAACTAAGCTTTCTTTTCCTGCAAGTCTTCTTTCATCATCAGCCTTGTCAATATCTCCATATAAACCTATTGCCAGCGCTCTTAATAAGGATGTTTTTCCATATCCATTCTTACCTGTTATGAAAATCCATGGTGAATTTTCAGGTAATCCTTCTAGGCTGCTTTCAATTATTCCCTGAAAGTTTTTGATGTTAAATTTGTAGATGCTATATGGTAATATCATAATATTTTATTTTTCACTTCAAATTTAGACTTTTTTCAATAGAAATAAAAAATAGATAAATCATGATTCTTCTTATTTATGCTAAATTGTTAAGTTTTAGAATTTCTTTGGTTGATAATTATTTTGATTAGTAATTGTAGGAGGAAAATTTATGCAAAAAAAAGATAATTGTTACTAGAAATAGTATTAATAGAACTGATCCATCTCGTATTTGATTAAATTGAATTTTTATTATTGTTAGCGATAAGTTGGAGAAGGGTAATTGTTTATGTGAAGCTGTAAGAGAATAATTGGTGATAGTCATAAAGAAACACTATGCAATTAACATAGTGTTTCTAACCATTTGTTTCTATTGAATTGGATTAATAAAAACTAGAGGGGTACAAATTGTTTTGTGAACTTGAGGAGCATAGGCATTGCTTTTTGTGTGATATTTATACAGAAGAATCAGATCTGCTTTTAAATCTTTGCTATGAGCATAATATAGACATCGTTTTGTGTTGTGAGTAATTCTGTATTTTTTATCGAGATTAAAATTATCTCTTAGAGGAAATTTATTTCCATTAACAAAGCCGCACTCGTTTATAGCAAGCCACTTTGAATGATTTGTATAGTTTTTATCGAAACAAATAAGACTTGATACTCTATCATCTACCTTTTTTTCTGAGGTTTTATGTTGGTTGCTTCCTGTTAAATCTGTGAACTTGTATAGATTATTAAATGCATGTGCACTCTTAATCTTGGTTTCGGTTAATTGTTTATTCCACCAGAATACAACTAAATTACCTTCAGAATTTTTAATGTCAACTTTGATGTATTTTAGCTGTTTTGGTCCATTTTTAGGTCCAATAGAATGCTGTGTGTCTCCTTTAGTAGGGGTATATATTGCAACAAAGAAACTCTGGAAGGGATACATTTTTTCAAGCTTGTTAAGCAAATCTGTACAAGAATCTTTGGAAACTGTTATTTTCCTTATTTTTTTAGTATCGATATAATCTTTTAAAAATGATTTTTGCTTGTTTGTAACTTCCAAAGACATATTCATAATACGTTTAATCATAGTGTTGGTAGTCGCATCGTAGAATTCCTTGTCTTTGTTTAATAAATCTGTATAGTTTTTTTCAAATATAATTTGGTCAGAAGCATTTATTTTAGACTTTCTAGCTTGTAGAATTCTTCCTGCCAATAGGCAGCATTTCATACGATCAAACATTTCTAATAGAATGTCAGAGTAGGCATAAAGTTCTCCCAAATTACCAAATGAACTTGCTATTGTATTGTGAAGACCAGCTTCCGAAGAGGTAAAAAGTTCTGCTATTCTTGCCATTACATCCTCTATATTATCAACTTCATTCATGAATTCTGATAAAGCTAAATTGTCTTCTAGTTTTGAATCAAAATTTGTAATATTATTATATTTGCGGATTATTTTATTATATCTTACCTTACATTCGTTCAATGCAGTTTTAAAAGGAATTGCATTGGTTACATTTTCAATTCGTTGAGTAGTTTGATCTAGATGTTTACTAAGCTCATCTATCTTTTCTGTTAAAGCTTGTATTGCCTTGAGAACTGGATCTTCACCCTGTAGTAGGCTGAACATAACATCCGCAGCTAGTCCTGCAACAAAAAAACCTGTGCTTACTTTCCTAATAGAACTAACGGCTTTTATGTAATCTTGCTCACCTTTATATAATGCTGAGACTAAATTTTTATTATTTAGACCTCTAGTTAAGTAATCATAATGATTCTTAGAATTTCTAACAATTTTCTCTGCAATTTCAGAAGATTTCTTCTGATTCATAACTTGCACATCGTCCATAAGTTTATTTTTTTAAGATTAATATTTAATTCAATTTAAAACCAAATGTGCAATCGGGAAAATATAATTTATTCTTGAGCTTGTTTTGATGACTGCGAAAATATATTTTCAATAGTGAAAATATCTTATTCGCTTTTTAAAAATAGATTATCATAGAAATGTTATTTTTTTGTATAAAAAAAATGAGAATAAGTCGTTTCTCTTGATTTCATGTTAATAAAAATTATACCAGTGAAATTTATTAGTATTTATTCTAGCTTTACAAAAATAATTATTATATTAGGATAATCTTATTCAAATGCATTATGTCTTTCATTGCATTTACTTCTAAGTAAGATTTTATTATCTCTCGTTTATATTATAAAATCACAGTATTTGAAGCATATTTAATACAGTCATACTATTTAATTAAATATATATACTGTGCAGTCGCCTAGAAAAACTATACGATGGGGAAATAGCTCACATAGCCATCTTAAATAAATATGTGACCTTTTTGTTTATTAAATTTAAATTCTACAAATATGAGTTCAAATAAATGTGGCAAACATACCTATAGCGGTATTAATAGAACAAAAATGGATGGTATTATTTATGCGCTTGAAAAAAATGGTGCAAAGGTAACAGGTAGTAATCCGTGGAAAGTAAATACTAATAATCATGGTATAAAACTAAAAGGGGTATGGGAGAGAGCGGATTCCACTCTAACAATAACAATAGAGGATAAAGATTTTTATGTGCCATGTCATAAAATATGGCATAAACTTAATGAGATGTTAAGTCATATGGCAACTGTTTCAGATTCTGTAATTGAGCAAGAAATAATGAAATCTGAAAAATTGACTGTTGTCTAGAGTCAACTAATACTTGACAAAAAAAGCTTAGTTTTATTATAAAAAACTAAGCTTTTTTTATGTTTGTTAATTATCGTCTTGTAATAAACATAAAAAATGATAATTAATATAAGTGTTTGGATTTATGTTGGTTAATTAAATTGTAAATCTCGTATCTTTTTGAATTCAGAATTAGAATTCCATTTAGGAAATTTAGATTCGTTACTTAATATATAACCAAGCTCAAATAGTAGTTTCGAATCTTCAACTACACCCTCAAGATTCCACCAATTTTCGTATTGGTCTTGGGGCTTATGATAATTGTTAGACAACCATTCTTTTTCTTTTTTAGCCATCCATTCTTTACCTTTTTCTCTGCTGTCACAGTTTCCTCTTACAAATAGTGAAGGTATTCCGTACTGAGCAAATCTAAAGTGATCAGATCTAAAATACATGCCTGTATGAGGATTTGGATCAGGTAAAACGTATCTATCTTGTTTTTTAGCAAGTTTGTTTACATAATCGTCAAGTTCTGATTGTCCATAACCAGTAACCATAATATCCTTCATTCTTCCATACGGTAACATTAAATCATTATTTATGTTAGCAACTGTTTTTGAAAGAGGGAAAACAGGATTTTGAACATAGTATAAAGATCCCAGAATTCCTTGTTCTTCTGCTGTTGGGGCTAAGAAAAGAATTGATCTTCTTGGTTTTTTCTCTAATTTGGTAAAAGCTTCAGCTATTTCTAACATCCAAGCCAAAGAAGTTCCATTATCAACAGCTCCATTATAAATAGAATCTCCATTTAATTTTGGACCTATACCTAGATGATCCCAGTGTGCTGAATAAATTATAACTTCGTCTTTAAGATCAGTACCTTCAAGCAGGCCCATTATATTATATGATTTATTGTATTTGAAAGATTTTTTTATATCCAGATTAATCCTAGCATTCATGTCAAATGCTTTGAAATCTGATACTTTGGCTTTGTCTATTACCGACCAATCGGTTTTTGTAAATTCGAATAGTTTACGTGCAGCATCAAGCGTTATCCAGCCTTCTAAGTCACATCTATTTTTATATCCATCCTTGTCTTGTAAGTATAACTTGGGAATAACAGCCCCATTTCTAACAACAGAGAAAGGATATCCAGCAGCTTTGGTTTCATGTATTATAATACATCCTCTTGCTCCTTGTCTTGCTGCTTCTTCGTATTTGTATACCCATCTTCCATAATATGTCATTTCGTTAGCTTTGAAAAAAGATTTATCTTCTGTACCAAAACCAGGGTCATTTACAAGAACCACAACAATTTTACCTTTAACATCTATGTTCGCATAATCATTCCAGTTGTATTCTGGTGCTACAATACCATATCCAGCAAATATGATATCTGAGTTCTGTATAAATGATTCTTTTTCAATCTTTCTTGAAAATGCTACAAATTCTGTTTGATAGTTAAGTTCTAATCTTGAACCATCTTTCGTTATAATCATTTTTTCAGATGGATTCATTTTAATTTCTACCATAGGAACTTCCTGTATATACTTTCCATTTACAGGAGCTTTTAATCCTATTTTTTTAAATTGGTTTTCTAAATAGTCAAGTGTTAGTTTTTCTCCTGTTGAGAAAGGTTTTCGCCCCATGAATTTATCACTGGCCAAGTTTTTTACATGTTTTTCAATATCTGATAATTGTATTGACTTGGTCGCTATTTCACAATTATTCTGTTTTTTACAGCTAATAAATAATTGTGAACAAAAAATGAATAAAAGTAGGAATTTTCTCATATTTATATTTTAGTAAAATTATATTATCATAATGAATATTTCAGAATTTACAAAGATATAAGTTTGATTTTATTGTTAGCTTAATTGAGGTCGAATATTCTTTTCTTGAGGGGTATTTGCTTATTTTATTATGTTTGAATATTGTCAAATAAGAAGAATTTGAAAAAAATGATTTGGATTTTGCTATCCTGATGTTTTTATATAAAAAAAAAGGATATCTGTTTAAAGATATCCTTTTTTGATGCACAGGTGGAGAGGCTCGAACTCCCGACACCTGGTTTTGGAGACCAGTGCTCTACCAACTGAGCTACACCTGTATTTGAAAAAATGCGGAGAGAGAGGGATTCGAACCCCCGGTACCTCGCAGTACAATGGTTTTCAAGACCACCGCATTCGACCACTCTGCCATCTCTCCAATTGCGATGCAAGTATACGCAAAGATTTTTAACAAGCAAAATAGTTTAGGTTAAAAATGCTTGTATTTGTTCGTTTTTTCAAATAAATTTCAAAAAACGAACTGACAATCCAATCAGTTCGTTTTTTTCCAAAGAATTAAGAACATTCTTCTGGAAACATAGAAAAATTAAGATTAATCATCGAGTCATAGTCTTCGCCTGCTTCCATCATGTCGTCATCATCTTCTTCATAATACCAGTTAACATTAACATTAACTCCAATATCATTTATGTTTTGGATCTTCTTAAATAAATCAAGTAAACATTTAGATGAACTTGTATTAAAGTATTCTAAGCGCATGTTAACAGTTACGTTGTCACTTATTGGATTTGCTGCATAAGCATCCAACCAATTAAAAATTGGTTCATAAAACTTAAGTGAATCTTCAGGTATAGATCTCCCTTTAAATTCAAACACACCAGTTTCTCCTTCAAGTCTAACGTCAGGTGTTTTATCTGTTGGATCTAATATAAAAATGCTCTGATCTGCCATAATTCTATTATTATTATACAGTTACTTCTATTGATAAAAATAAATATTCCGAATTGTATTCAAAAAAATCATACTCCATTTTATTGCCACTTTTTCTGGCAATATCAATTATTCCAAGACCTCCGCCTCCCTTTTCAGAGTATTGATTGTTATTTAAAATCATTCTATACAGTTCCCTTGCTTCTTGTAAGGAAAGTGCATTTATTTGATCTAGTCTTTCTTTTAGCATAGGTACTGCCTCTGCTTTAATGAAATTGCCAGAATTTATGCGGTGTTTTTCACCGTCCTCTTTTAATAGTAAAATACCAAACTTAGAATATTCTCCTTCCATATCACCAGGTACAACCCCATGGTGATGTAAATTTTGTACTAACTCCACCAATATGTTGAAGATTTTTCTAGAATTTTTGGGTGGTAAATCTTTTCCGTCTAACATTTTTTCTACAGTAGCAAGTAAAATGGTGACATTTTCATTTTCTACACTGCCTTTGTAGTAATAAATGGAGTTCGAATCAGTTTTACCTTCATACCATTTATTTAAATCAAAACTCATAAACTATACCTAATTAGTAATGATGTAAAGATAAAATTCAATATTAATTTCAAGGGATTTTTGCTTCTATTCATTTGCTATAATCACTGCTTGAAGTTGTAAAATTAATCCATAATTATATAAAAACAAGTTTAAGATAAAATAATTTTAATAAGTCTATTTCTTTTTTTTGCTAATTACACTGACATACTGAGTGTTTAAATTATATTTAACTTTTGCTTTTTTTTTGAAAAATAAGCAGGAGTCTATAATTTTTGCTAATAAATCTATTTTATTGATGAAATTTAGTTAAATAAAAATAAACGTAAATGAATTGTTTTAATAAAGCTAAACATAAAAAAATATCTTTTTTTGGGTTTGAAAAAATAATTTGATTATGTGTCGTTAAGAAAAACAAACATAAAGTTTTATTTTTAAGATAATAATATAGATATAATGATTATAAAATTATGATTTTTCTGTTATTGGCTTGGGAGTTTTGTTTAGACTTTTTTATGCTCGGAGTAGCTTTTATGATGTATAAAAAGAATCTTTTAATTTGTTTTTTTTATGTAAAAAAATATGTTCAAGCTGTTATGATAAGTTATATGATGGGTTGATTGTATGTTGTGTTATAACGGTATATGTTTTTAAAATCTCCGTGTGTGACCTAATTGTGTTAGTAATTGCAAATTGTGTTGGGGTGGAAATTTAAAACTATTATATCTGTCTATATTTTATGTTTTGTTAAATTTGTCTGATTCTATCTCTGCTGTTGTTTTTTCATTGTTGAAAATCAATAATAATGTGTGTGTAGGATTAGTAGGCTAATTATTTTGTATTTGATGTCTCTTTTAATTCCTATTGTGATATTTTCATTTTATTTTAGTAATAAAACCATCCTTAAAATAAGATTTTAATTTAGTTTTCTTGTATTCAAGAGCATCTGCGTATTTCTCAAATTTACCAATATAATATCGGTACAACTTCATTTCGGGGTAATATATTATAAAAAAATCATCGTTTAGGTATTCTTTTTTATATGTTTTTGTATAGCCTGCAAAAATCTGAATACAGTACATATTTATGGCTTCGCTTTTGTTGATTTCTTTTTTATTAATTTTTTCTTTAAGTTCAGTTTTCGAGTATTTGACTTCATTGGAAGAAGTTTCCTGTTTTTTCGTACTAGCTTTAACTATTATGTGATTTTTCTTGTATTCAATTTTTGTTTCGACTTGTCGTTTTAAATTATTTTCTAGCTTAATGCTATTGTTAATTTTAGAAGCAATGCTATCTTCTTTTTTTGTATTAATATTTTTACGAAATTTTTCGCAGTTAAGATTGTTTGTAGATAAACAGGGTTCTGTTTTTTTGTTATGTTTATATTTTATTACTTTTAGGTCTTTCGTATTTTCAATAAAAAGAATATCCAAGTCAGGATAATTATCAACCAACTTATAAAAATCAATGTAATTATATACATCTTTCAAATTATTGAATTTTCCACTAACATAAAAGTCTTGTTTTTTTATTTTTAATAGTTCAATCGAAATAAGACTGTTTTTACGAAGTTTATCATTATTTATGTTTTTACATAATCTTACAGTATAAAGAGATTTCTTTTTGTAAGATTCAAACTTGTCAATTTTATATCCGTTTCTGTTTGTTTTGGCTGGATTTTCATCTTGTTTAAGAATGTATTCTTGGCATATTTTGTTGATTTCTTTTATTTTAAAGTAACTGAGAAGTTCGATTACTGACATGTCAGGGAAAAGAGGATTTTTGAATTCTTTGACTTTTTGTTTGACAAGTTCGATATCCTTTGTGATACAAGTGATGTAGAAATATTTCCCTTTAGCTTTAACTTCCTCTATCTGTGTTGTGATGTTATTCGATTTAAAGAAATTGTTGTATGTTGGATGATGGAATTCAGCAATTTTAATTGCGTAAAATTTATTATAGCATATTTCGTTTTTGCTTGATACAAAAGGTAATAAAAATACAAGACTACCTATTGATAGAATTAAGCTTAAGATGTAATATATATTTCTCATTATCTTTTTTTATTTGCTATTTGTAGTGTTGTTATTAAAAACTAACATTATGTTTATTTTATCGTATATGTAAATTTACTTTATTATTAGTTTTTATGGCTCGTTTTAATCTTGATTTTATAAGAGGAAAAAATGTATGCCTTGATAAATGTCTGTTTTGATAGTTTGATTATTTGAATGAAGTTGTATTGTTAGTTTAAAAAATAGAATAAAAATTAATAATGTTATTATCTTATGTTGTAAATACTTTATGTGGTTATTGGTAGTATAGATTTTAGAGGGTAAAATAGTTTAAAAATATGTACTAGTTATTTTAAAATATATTTTAGGGCTATTGTCATTATTATTATCTTTGCATTGAAATAAAAGAAAGATAAAAAGAATCTACATCACAAGATTCGAAAGCTTTTTTTATGACAGATTCAATTTGTCATTATTTTTATCATTAAATTTTAAGATCTTGAATTTATATAAATATAAAATACAAAACATAAGAAAGCAATTTTCTGATTACTTTGAGTTAATTGCAGGTTGCTTGGTAGTTGCAGTTGGATTTTGCTTCTTTATATTGCCTAAAGGTCTTGTGCCTGGTACAATATTTGGTGTAGGGATTATGATTAATAAATTTACATCACGTATTTTCCCAAATGGAATCTTTGATTTGTCGCAATTGCCATCTGATTTAGGTACTGTCGATTATATCCTTAATGGATTAAAGGAGCTAATTAATGATTTGTTTAGATTAAATCAAGGGGGTATTCCTGTCGGTTTTTCTTCTTTAATAATAATTGCAGTAATTCTGATTATTGCAAGAAAATGTTTAGGACCTCGTTTTGGCTATCGCACAGTATTGGCTTTTCTTTTATGTTCTATATTTATTGACTCCTTAAGTTTATGGTGGGGACATGTGTCTTTAGTAGAAGACGAACTATTGTCTTGCATTTTTGGTGGAATAGCTATAGGTTTTGGTTACTCCTTAATTATAAAATCACGAGCAACAGTTGCCGGTACTGATATATTAGCAATGATGATTGCAAAGAAGGCGAAGTTACCATTGTCTCAAACGGTTATTTATATTGATTCTCTGATTGTTATTAGTAGTCTCTCGATAGGTTGGGATTGGCAAATACCTTTGTATTCATGGGTCACTATTTACATAATAGGGAAAGTGTCAGATTATACTCTTCAGGGTTCGAATTACCAAAAAGCTATGATTATAATTTCTAGTAAACCCGATATTATTAGGGACAAAATTATAGGAAGCCTTAATAGAGGGGGCACCTTTTTGAAGGCCGAAGGAATGTTTGATAGAAAAGAAAAAAAAGCTATATATATAGTTGTTAATAGAAGAGAGATGCAAATGATTCATGATTTTGTTCAGGATATCGATCCTGATGCGTTTATAACTATTTCCCAAACAAGTGAAATTCAAGGTGCGGGCTTTAAGGCAATTGAATCAATTGAAAATCTCGAAAAGTTTTAAAATTAAATGACAAGAAATATTTCTAAGTTTATACTTCGATTATTTGGATGGAAGTATATTGGTGAAATTCCTGAAAATAAAAAAGCTGTAATTTTGGCAGCTCCTCATACCTCAAATTGGGATTTCATTTGGGGTAAATTATGCCTCGTTTCAATAGGAATACCGACAGCAATTCTAATGAAGAAAGAAATGTTTATATTTCCTTTTAGTTATTTGTTAAAATATTGGGGGGTGATTCCAGTTAATAGAAGTCGTAAGTCTAATTTAGTAGATACTATGGCAGAGGAATTCAATTCAAGACAAGAATTATATATAGTTCTTAGTCCAGAGGGAACCCGAAAAGCAAATTCCGAGTGGAAGAAAGGTTTTTATTATATCGCTCATAAGGCACAAGTGCCTTTATTTCTTGCTAAGATTGATTATAAAAATAAAACATTAGAAGCAGGGGAGACTTATTACACTTCTGGAGATTATGATAATGATATAAAATATATTAAATCTTATTATAAAGATTCAAATCCAAAGTATCCTAATTTTTTCAAGCTATAGTATTAGGTCTCTTTATTTGATAAATACAAAATCAGGTAAAATATCTCTGAATATATATGAATGAGGCACAATAATTGATAGTTGTGTCTTGTCAGCTTGGTTTTAAATTTTTCGTTCTAGTGCTGTTTTAATCTTTAATTTAAAAATAAAGTATTAAAGAATGTGAAACTAAACGAAAGTTTAATTATAAATATTAAATTTATCACAGAAGAGCTTATGAGCACTTATATGTTAACAAAATTAATCTTTATTGTTAATATAATTTTTTCATTGATTTATCTTACTTAAAATATATGAGACAGAAAATAGTCAACAGGTTTCTTAAGTATACTACTTATGATACCCAATCTGATCCTAAGAGTAATACTACTCCTAGTACACATAGTCAGATGGTTTTTGCAAAATTACTATATGATGAGCTAATAAATATGGGATTAAGTCATGTTGAGCTTGATAATCATGGTTATCTAATGGCGACACTGCCATCAAATACTGATGAAAAACTCGATACAATTGGATTTATTGCTCATATGGATACTAGTCCAGACTATAGATCAGATAATGTTTCAGCTCAAATTATTAAAGATTATCCTGGAGGAGATATAACTCTTAATGCAAACAAAGAAATAATTATGAGTGTGGAGGATTTTCCTGAATTAAATAATTATATCGGACAGGATTTAATCTGTACTAATGGGCTTAGTTTACTTGGTGCTGATGATAAAGCTGGTATTGCTGAAATTATTTCCGCTATTGAATACCTAATTGATAATCCTGAAATTAAACATGGGGATATAAAAATCGGATTTACTCCAGATGAGGAAATTGGACGTGGAGCTGATATGTTTAATTGCACTAAGTTTAAAGCTGATTATGCTTTCACTCTTGATGGTGGCGAAATTGGAGAATTACAGTATGAAAATTTTAATGCTGCATATGCAAAAATAAGTTTTGTTGGCAGAAATGTACATCCAGGGACAGCTAAAGGTAAAATGATAAATTCTATAAATATGGCTAATAGATTTTTATCTTACCTACCTAGTAAGGAGGTTCCTGAACATACTGAAAATTATGAAGGATTTTATCATATTGTTTCTTTTGAAGGATCCGTTGAGAATACTTCTATTGAATTAATTGTTCGTGATTTTTCTAAAACAAGTTATGAAGATAGAAAGCAGAATTTGATTTCTTTATGTAAACAAATTGAGAGAGAATTCGAAAAAAGTGAAGTCAATATTGAGATGCACGATCAGTATTTTAATATGTCGGAAAAAATTAAACCAGTTTCACATATTGTTGACTTAGCAGCTCAAACAATGAAAGACATTGGAGTAGAGCCAAAGATAATTCCTATTAGAGGAGGAACTGATGGAAGTAGACTTTCATTTATGGGTTTACCTTGTCCTAATATATTTACAGGAGGGCATAATTTTCATGGAAAATATGAGTATATTCCTATTCCATCAATGCTTAAAGCATCTGAATTTATTGTTAATATAGTTCAGAAGTTACCAAAAAAGTAATTTAATTTATACAAAAAAAGCAGCTTATGTTAATATAAGCTGCTTTTTTTAGTCAATAAAATTTTTAATTTCTAGCAGTTGTTGCTTTGCGAATTTAAGCTTTTTTATTATCTCAAAATTATGATTGGTGTCTTGTTTGTTTTCTTTTATCTTCTGTTTAGCTCCCTTTAGAGTCATGCCTCTTTCTTTCACCAAATGATAAATCAAATGAAGATTATCAATATCTTCCTTTGTGAATAATCTATTCCCTTTTTTGTTTTTACTCGGCTGTAAAATATTGAATTCCTTTTCCCAGAATCTTATTAGTGAAATGTTTACTTTGAATATTTTTGCAACTTCTCCAATAGTGTAGTATAACTTTTCGGTCATTATATCTTAATATAATTAATTAACTATTTTTTTCTCTTCTTTTTTCTTGAATGTCTATAAATTCTTTCGATTGCATTTAATTCAGAATCAGTAATTAAATCTTCGGGGATTTTCATATCCGCTTTTCTCTTAAGTCTCCGAATTTCTCTTAAGGTATGCGTTGTGCTTACACCAATCATCTGACTTGTAGGGATAAAAGCTTTATTTTCATTGTACGAAATATGTTGGTCTATCATCATTTTTATATTAGCAGTCGCATCCATTTGTTTTGGACTAGTCGTGAGAGCTACATATTTTGCTGTGTTTATGTTGTTTACAGCTCTAACATATTCCTTAGTGTTGACCTGCGTTCCTAAGAATTCTCGTGCAAAATCTCCAAATCTTGGAAGAATAAGCACTTCTTCTATGTTAACTGTATCTTTGGTTAAGAAGACTCCTGTAATATAATTATTGTCAATCAAACTATCTGAAATGCTGAATTCAGTATTATGATAACCAATATATGAATATTGAATCGTATCACCGATACTAACCCAAAATTGGAATTTACCATTTTTGTCAGCCATCCCAGATTTTGATTTGTTTTTAAATTTAAAGTGTGTATATGGAAGACTATTTACATTGTCCGCATCCCATATTGCACCAGTAATAAAGATTGAGTCCGTCCTAATTTGTTGGGCTTGTGTAGAGCTTAGCATTAAAAAGCTAAGTATAACTAATAGCTGTCTCATAGTATGGAATTTAATAATGAAGAAAGAAAATTAATTTATTTTGTATGTCTTTGTTTAAATATACCACTATCTGCTTGATAAATATAATAAAACTATAGTAAATTTGCAGATAAGTGGCGGTAGATATAAAACAAGATTATATTATGATATCTTCTAGTTTTCTTTTTGGAACATAATGAATCTGATTTTCATCTCGATAGTATTCTATTTTATTGTTTTCCATTTCGCAAATAACAACTTGTTCTTTAGGTTTACCTAAAGCTATTATTTCAATAGGATGGATATTGTCAGTTAGATTGAATAATTCTTTTATTTTTTTTACATCAAAGGCTTTTACAACGCATCCTCCAAATCCTGATTCTACTGCTGATAAAAGGATATTTTGAATTGCAATTCCATCATCGCAAAAGTAATTCTTCGAGATTTCTTCATCGTTGCATACAATTATATAGGCTGAGGCTTGTTCTCCATCAATAGGACCGTCCCAATCGCTTAAATATCCTGCCCATTTGCATGTTTTAAAAACTTTAAGACATTCATCCTCTCGAAAAATTATTTTATATTTCATACTTTGTGCATTTCTCCCAGATGCTCCTAGCCTAGCATTATCTACCCAATTTTTAAGTTGGTTTTCATTTATTCTTTCGTTTTGGAAAAATCTTCTATATGATCTGTTCTTTTTTATTAATTCTTTTATCTCCATTTTACTATGTGGGTTTGTGAATAATATATGTCAATTGTCTAGTCTGCTAACGAATATAAGATATATTCAACTAATTGTGTATTATATTAATATGTTTTGTCTTAATTTATGTTTATTTAACAAAATGAATACTGTCAATTTTGTTAAATGCTTATTTGTGTATTATTTTAAACTCTGTTCTTCTGTTTTTAGATTTATTAGCTTCAGAGTCATTTTTTACTAAAGCTTTGCTACTACCATAAGCTTTATATTTTAGTCTACTTTTATCTATCCCTTTATTCGAGATGTATTTACAAACTGCGAGAGCTCTGTTTTTCGAAAGTTCTAGATTATATTTTTCATTTCCGGTATTATCAGTATGTCCAGATATTTCTATTTTTATACTTGGATTCAAATTCATAAAATTAACAATATTGTTAAGTTCCGCAAATGAATTATTTAACAGTTGATAAGAATCGTGTTCAAAAAATATATTTGACAAAACTACCGATAGACCAACTTCTAATTTTTTTAATTGGATATTGTAATTTTTTGCATTTAAAAATCCTTCTTTATTTTCAATCTTTATTATGTCTGAAAAAAACAAATAATCTTTTTTTATCAGGTTGATCAAGTAATTTGACTTTTCTGGAAGAGAAATAAAAAAATCAGCATCAGTTTTATTTTTTCCTGAATCAAATATTGTGTCTTTAGTTTTATGATTAATACAAATGATTTGAGATCGATTTATTTTCTTTTTTGTTATCTTGTCTCTGATAATACCTTTTAACCAATAACTCGATTCAACCTGTAAGTTTTTTGTTAAATTTAATTTGTAAATATTTTTATTACCAGTTTTATTTGAATTGAAAAAAGCCGTATTTCCTTCATAATTAACAAAAAAACCAGATTCGTCTTTTGAAGAGTTAATAGGTATACCAATGTTTTCTGGCTTAGTCCAAATATTGTTATTTAATTCCGATTTAAATATATCAAAGCCTCCAATTGATTCAGTCCTATTTGAGGAGAATGTTAGATATTTATTATTTGGATGAATAAAAGGAGATATCTCGTCATATTTTGTATTTATTTCTAAATTTTTTGGCTTCGACCAATATGCTTCTTGAGTTTCTTTATTTGTCAATTTGTAAGATACCCAAATGTCAATTCCCCCTTTTCCCCCTTTTCGACTTGAGGCAAAGAATAATTTCTTTCCGTCAGCTGATATACAAGGATGTGCCTCCCATGATCCGCTATTTATATTATTGCCAATATTCATAGCTTTTGACCATTTACCATCTTTAAGAATCGAATAATAAATATCGCATCTTCCATAACCGTCCCTTTTGTTACATGAACTAAAGTAAATTGTTTTCCCATCAGAGCTAATACTTTGATTTCCTTCGTTGTAATTAGAGTTTATTTCTCCTGGATAGGCTTTTGCTTTTTCAAATGTATTATTGCTGAATTTTGAGAAATAGATATCTTCCTGTTTTTCTTTTGTGTTTTTATCAACTATTAATCTTGTAAACGATAAAATATCTCCCTTTGGGTTAACACTAGGCCAATATTCGTCAAATTCTGAATTGATATTTGAATTTAACACCATTGGTGTTATGTCAAGTTTGTTTTTAATTAACTTAATTGCATTGTTGCATTTTTTGATACCTTCTTTGGCTTTTTCTTGTAAATACTTTTTTGCTTTGGGGTTTTCGATATACAAGTTGAAAAAATGTATTGCATTATTATATTCATTTAAATTCAGATAACATTTAGCATAATTGTAGATTATTATAGGGTATTTAGAATAGTCAGTTTCAGTGAGTTTCTTGTAAATATTTATTTCTTTGTCATATTCTTTTTTCTTGAAATATAAATCAGCTAGTCCTAAACTTGCTTCTGTGAATTGAGAGTCTAACTTAAGGGCTTGCTCTAATAAATCTTGGGCTAATTTATATTCAGTATTTCTATAGTTTTCTATTGCCTTGTGATATAATTTTATTGCTCTTTTTTTTTTGCTACTCAAATTCTGTGAATAAACTGAATGTGATAAAATTATGATGATAAATAGAAAAATGTTTTTTTTCATCTTACTTTTATAAAAAATATTAGTACTTCTGTATAGATTAATATGAGAATTTAAAAATATAAAAAAACACATCATAAATCTAATGATGTGTTTTGTCTTTTATTGTTTTTTTGTATTTATGTTAGGTTTAGTAAATCTGATTCGATTGTTTTTCTTTCATTCATTAATAATATAGGATTTTCAATTAGTTCTTTTATTCTTTTCAGAAAACCAACTGAATCTTTCCCATCAATTATTCTATGATCATAGGATAATGCAAGATACATCATTGGTCTTGCAACAATATTTCCTTTGTCAACTATAGGGCGCTCAACTATGTTGTGCATGCCTAAAATTGCAGATTGAGGCGGGTTAATTATTGGTGTACTTAATAATGAACCAAAAACACCTCCATTGGTAATTGTAAACGTTCCATCAATTAGATCGTTAATACTAATTTTTCCATCTCTTGCTTTTTTAGCCATTTGAGATATGTATATTTCTATTTCCGAAATACTCATTTTATCCGAATTTTTGATAACTGGAACCATTAATCCTTTAGGAGTTTGAACAGCTATTCCAATATTTGCATAACTATAACTTACAATATCCTCTGCATCGATCATTGAATTAATATTTGGGAATTCAGATAAGGCTATAGATGCTGCTTTCGTAAAAAAGGACATAAAGCCTAATTTAACATTATGTTTATCAAGGAATTTTTTTGAGAATTTTTGTTTTAAATCCATTAAACTAGACATGTCTACTTCGTTAAAAGTTGTCAACATAGCTGTTTCATTTTTAACGGCAACTAGTTTTTGGCTAAGTTTTTTTCTTAGCATACTCATTTTTCTTCTAGTTTCTTTTTGTTCGTCCGGTTCCCTTTTAGCAGGCAGATTTTTTAAGGATAATGCTTTTATATTATTGCTTAATCCATCTATCTTATTTAATATTTCATCAATATTTAATCCGTCTTTTTCGATTATTGATTTAGCGAGGGGTGTTAATTTAAAGTTAGGGTATTTTTTTTGCTCATTTTTTGCTTTGTCTAAAATTTTCTCTGAATTATTAATATTTATTTTGTTTGTTGTTGATTTTACTTTATTGTCAGAATTGTCAATGTTTGCTATCACACTGCCAACTTCAACTATTTCACCTTCATCTGCAAGTATTTTTATTTTCCCAGATTCTTCGGCGCTTATGATCATACTAGCTTTATCTGATTCTATTTCAACTAATTCTTGATCTTTTTCAACAAATTCGGAATCTTTTACCAACCATGTTCCTATTTCTACCTTTGTTATGGATTCTCCGGGGCTTGGTATAATAATGTCTATCATAATATAAATGCAATTTAAATTCTTATGTCGATTTTTTGTTTATGTAAAATTACGTCTTGTTGAACTATATAGTATGTTTGTTTGTAGCAAGACCATAATATTCGTGAAATTTTTTTATTTCTTCTTTCGATTTACCTTCTTTACATTGTAGTCCACAATATTTTAGTTTTCTGTTACATTCACATTTCCTAAAAACCTTGTTTATTATTTCTTCTTGGCCAATTGTATGTAATTTAGAAAGACCTGTTGCAGGGCTACCGCTTGCCAAGCGTGCTATTGGAATTAGTTCTGTTTCCTTTTTTCTAAATTGATAGTTTATAAACTGCCAAGCCCCCATGTTTTCTGGTTCTTCTTGCACCCATAAATGCAATAAAGTATTTGTGTATTTTTTAATTATGTCACCAATTTGATTTTCTGGAAATGGATATAGTTGCTCTATCCTTATAATAGCGATATCTCTTGAATTATATTTCTTTTTCTGTTTTAATAAATCATAGTAAATTTTCCCACTACAAAAAACTACTCTTCTTACATCTTCGGTGTCAACATTAGCATCATCAATCACTTCTTTGAATTCTCCATTCGTGAAATCATTTAATTCAGAAATGCATTCATCATTGCGTAGTAAGCTTTTAGGAGTGAGGCAAATAAGAGGTAATCTAATATTTCTTTTTACCTGTCTTCTTAAAAGGTGGAACATATTAGACGGGGTACTTGGATTACATACTTGCATATTATTTTGTGCACAAAGTGTTAGAAATCGTTCTATTCTTGCACTTGAATGCTCTGCTCCCTGACCTTCATAACCATGAGGTAATAGCAGTACCATGCCGTTCCTAATTCCCCATTTGTCTTCTGCTGAGCTAATGTATTGATCAATAATGGCTTGCCCTACATTGTGAAAATCTCCGAATTGAGCTTCCCAAATAGTCAAGCAATTAGGCATTGCTGTGGCATAACCATATTCAAACCCTAATGCCGCGTATTCACTTAAAGAGGAATTGTAGATATTAAAATTAGCTTGACTATCTGATATGTATTTAAGGGGATAATACTTTTCTTCGCTATCTTCAATTGTTAGGCCAGCATGTCTGTGAGAGAAAGTCCCTCTCTCGGAGTCCTGTCCACAAATACGAACTGGAATTTTTTCATTTACTAAACTTGCATAAGCCAACAATTCTCCAAGAGCCCAATCTAATTTATTCTCGGATACTTTCTTTAAACGTTCTTTCATTAGATTATTAACCTTTTTAAAGAATGACATGTCTTCAGGAAGGGTGCAAAAAGAGTTTACTAGTTTTAGTAGATTTTCCGTGCTGATATTTGTATTTGTTTTGTTAAATACGTTCTCTTTATTAGTATATATAATGTTTTTATAATATTCAGCTAAGAAAGCTTGGATACTAATGACTTTATCTTTTTTTGATAGATTATATTGATTGTCAAGCTGGAAATCATAGTCTAAAATAATTTGCTTAATTTCACTTTCGGAATAAACGCCCTCATTAATCAACTTTTGAGCGTATATGTCTCTCGGGTTAGGATGCTTTGCAATGGTCTTATATAGTAGAGGTTGAGTGTAGCGTGGTTCATCACCTTCGTTATGGCCGTATTTTCTATACGACAAAATGTCAATAAATACATCTGTGTGAAAAATCTGTCTGTATTCCATCGCTAATTCTATAGCATAGATCATTGCTTCAGCATCATCACCATTAACATGAAAAACAGGAACTCTTATAACCTTAGCAATATCGGTGCAGTAAGTACTTGATCTGCCTTCTTTGTAGTTGGTTGTGAATCCTATCTGATTGTTGATTACAATATGGATTGTACCACCGTTATTATAAGCATTCAGTTGAGACATTTGTATTAATTCATATACTATGCCCTGACCTGAAATAGCAGCATCTCCATGAATAATGATTGGACTTATTGATTGTAGGTTATTATTGTAATCGTTCTCAAGTTTCGCCTTGGCTATTCCTTGAGTGATTGCACCTACTGTTTCAAGATGAGAAGGATTAGGTATGAGGTTTATTTTTACATCTTTATCAGAATTTGTACTAATTATATTACTGTAGCCTAGATGATATTTGACATCTCCTAGGGCAATATTATCATCATAATTTTCAGCATTGAATTCTTTGAATATATCTGAATTTGGTTTATGTAAAATATTTGCAAGAACATTTAATCTACCTCTGTGTGCCATACCAAAGATAAACTCTTTTATACCTAATTCAGCTCCCTTTTCAATTAAAGCAGATAGTGCTGGGATTAAAGTTTCAGATCCTTCAAGAGAGAATCTTTTTTGACCAACAAATTTTTTGTGAATAAATCTTTCAAATCCAACAGCTGTAGTAAGACCTTTAAATATGTTTTTTTTCTTTTTAGCTGAGAATTCAGCTTTGTTTTGACATGCTTCCATCTTGTCTTTAAGCCAATTAAGCATTTCTGGATGTCGAATATAAAGATATTCAACTCCTACAGAAGAACAATAAGTATTACTTAGGTGCTTAATTATATTATTTAAGCTTGTGCTTCCAATACCTATTTCATTCCCAGCTTGAAAGATGCTGTCAAGATCTTTTGTATTTAATCCAAAATTTTCGATATCTAGTCTTGGGAAATATTTTCGTCGAAGTCGGACAGGATTAGTTTTTGTAAAAAGATGCCCTCTTTGTCTATAAGCTTGTATAAGATTCAGTACTTTAAATTCCTTTTCTATTTCTTCTGATTTATCATTATCGCTGAATTTGCTATAGTTGGTTTGGGCTAATTCAAATCCAGCAAAAAAAGAATTCCAGCTGTCATCTAGATCTTTACTTCCTGATTTAAACTGTTCGTAAAGTTGTTCTATTAATTTGGGGTCTGTATTAGTTATGGAATCTGTTTTTTTCATATTTAGTTATTTTAAACTATCTCTAGAATTTTGATCAAATTATAAAAAAGTAGAATTATCGATATTGCAATAAGTATAAAACCAGTATAATAAATTGTTTTCCAGTTTTTATTTAGACTGATAATTAATTTTTCAATGTTTTTATTATTATGTTTGTTTCCTTTTAGATTTTTATTAATATATTTTTTTTTGTTTTGGGTTGTAACTTCCTGATCGAATGAATTAGTAACATAATTATATTTCTCAATATCCTTAGAGCTTTCATCAAATTCTTTTAGCCAAATATCATTTTCATATTCACAGTTTACATAAAGTCTTTTATTGTTGTTTTTTTCCCAGTTTCTGACGGCTTTAGAATTCTTTGCTTCTTGTATAGCTCTAAGAACAGAAAATTGGAAAAAGTTTTTATCAGAGAAGTTTTCGACTAGAGAAATTTTAATTCGACCAGAAATAATCTCACTGTAGTCATTCTCTACAGCTGATTCAATATAATTTTTTACGCCATTTGATATAAGGGCAGGGTTGTCATGAGAGAAAATAGCTTCAAAATCTACATTAGAATTTATTTGGCTTTTGCCTCCTAATTTAGCAGCTGAATAATTAGGTTTGATATTTGTTTTTGGCTTAAATGGAAGTTCTGGATTGTTAACATAGAAAAGTCTATCTGAAACACTAAAAATTCCATTTTTCTCAATAGGTTCAAATGCTTGTGCAAGAAAAACACCTTTCTCCTGAGTTACATCATATCCTTTGGCTACAATTGCATCATGTGTTTTGCCAAGTTCATCCGTAAGAAATCCTTCGTAGCAAAAAACGAATTGATCTGATTTATTATGAGGTTTTTGAATTAAATTATAAGCGAACGATTCTCTATCTGTAGAACTATTAATCTCTTTTACAGATAAATTTTCCTTTTCCCATTCAAAAAGAAATGGAGTTAGGGTTTTATTGCTATTATGTCTAGAGTATAGTGCCCATTCTATTGCGTACATAATATGATATTGCAGTCGTCTATTTCCGTTAAATATATCCATATTATTTGAATGAAGTATTTTGTTATTGTTCTAGTTTTGTTTATTAATAAGCAGTTGTAATTAATTGTATCTGTTTAATTATTTGTCTTTTATGTTTGAACTAAATTAATTGTAAAAAACAATAAGTTATAAATTTAATTTGAATTAGTAAGAATTTTTATGATTTTAAATTTAAACATTATTTGTATCATAAAGTTATGGAATGAATACTTATGTAAATAATAAATGGAATAGTCCAAATTAAGCATTGTTTAATATTATGTAATTATATATTCTTGCGTTATTTTTTAAAACAATCTTATTGCCTAAAATGATAGATTCATATTTATATATTCAATAAAAATGTATAATTTAGCTTATCTTATGTTTAAGTGAACTGTTGAGGTATATACCTATTAGAGTAATATAGATATAGATAGATTTTTAGTAGGAAAATTGCTTTAAATAATCATGTGTGTTTTTAGTTTAAAGTGTTTTAAACCAATTGATATCCACCTCTTCTTTTAAATCTTTTCTTAGTTTATGAATGAATTAGTATTAAGATTATTAATGCAATTATTTGCATTGATAATTGATGTTAAAAAAGATGAATCTAAAAATATTGCTATAAATGTGTTTTCTACGTATTTAGAAAATGTATTTAGTAGAAATCTTAGAGAAAAATATATTCAGGAGTTTGAGGCTTTTGTTTCGGATGCTGTATTATTATCTAAAATGGATGATACTAATTCAAATAAACTTCAGCAAATCAGAGATCTTTGTAGGGGCTTTGTGGAGGAAATTGATCAAGATAGGAAAGTTTGGTTAATGCTTCAATTGTTAGAATTTATTGATGATTCACACTTGGCTCAAGATTCCGACCTGGAGTATATTCGTGTTATTTCAGATATATTTCAAATCCCTAATCAGGAATTTGAATTAAGTAGGAGTTTTATTATAAGTGATCAATTCAAAATACCTTATTCCTCAAACCTCTTAATTATAAATTCTAAATATTCTGAAAGTAATAGTTCTGTAAAGCATATTTATAATGAAAAATTAAGAGGTGAATTATTAGTGTTGCATTTAGAGAGCACTAATACTTTTTTGGTTAAATATTTAGGCGAAAACAATCTGCTGCTTAATGGACATGTTTTAAAGACAAATAGAGCCTATATTATGTCATATGGTTCTGTTATTCGAAGTCATCGAATTAGCCCAATATATTACTCAGAAATAGCATCTAAATTTATTCAAACAAAAAATTACACACGAATTAATTATGTTGCAAATGAAATTGAGTATAAATTCCCTGGTTCTAATAATGGTATTTACCCAGTTAATCTGCGTTTTAATTCAGGAGAATTAATTGGAATTATGGGGGGGAGTGGAACAGGAAAATCAACTTTACTTAATGTATTAAATGGGAATCTGAAATTAAGTAGTGGCAATATTTATGTAAATGGACATAGTTTAGAGAAGAAAAAGCATAAGATAAATAGAATAATTGGTTATGTACCGCAAGATGATTTGTTAATTGAGGAGTTGACAGTTTATCAAAATCTTATGTATAATGCTAAGCTCTGTTTTAAGGATATGTCATCCGAACAGATCGAAGAACTGATAGATTTGTGTTTGGAGAATTTTGATCTAGTTGAAGCCAGGGATCTTGTTATTGGTGACCCTCTAAATAAGGTTATAAGTGGAGGTCAGCGTAAGAGGGTAAACCTAGCTTTGGAGATGATGCGTGAACCTTCTATCTTATTTGCTGATGAGCCAACTTCAGGTCTTTCAAGTATGGATTCTGAGAAAGTTATGATTTTATTGAAAAGACTAACCATTAAAGGAAGACTAGTTATTTGTAATATTCATCAACCTTCTTCAGATATCTATAAATTATTTGACAAAATAATAATTATGGATCAAGGAGGGCGGGTTATTTATTTTGGTAATCCTAGTGATGCTGTTGTATATTTTAAAACACATAGCCATTACTTGAATCCAGAGGAAAGTGAATGTTTGCATTGTGGCAATATTCGTTCCGAAAATATTTTGAGAATAGTTGAAGCACGAATGATGGATGAACTTGGGAAACAGGTCAGAAAGCGTAAACGTACTCCTCAAGAATGGTATGATTTGTTTCGCAAGGAAAATAGTAGTATTTCAAAGTCGAAAATGCAGAAGAATAAAATTCCTAAAAATGATTTTAGTATCCCTGGGAAATTACGGCAGTTACAAATTTATTTCTCAAGAGATGTATTCTCTAAGTTTCGAAATCGACAATATCTATTTATAAGTCTTCTAGAAGCTCCATTGTTAGCGGTGATTTTAGGATATTTTACTAAATTTATAACAGAAGATCAAACAGGGAAATTAAAATATGTTTTCTCCGAAAATGAAAATATTCCATCTTTCATTTTTATGTCGGTGATTGTTGCCTTATTTCTTGGATTAGTTGTTTCAGCAGAGGAAATAATTCATGATCGAAGAATAATTAAACGTGAGAATTTTTTAAACTTAAGTCGATTTAGTTATATAAATGCTAAATTGATTGTTCTGTTTATTTTGTCAGCAATTCAAACGGTGATGTTTGTAGTGTTGGCAACTAGTATTTTAGAAATAAAATCACTTTTCTGGGAGTATTTTCTTATGTTATTTTCGGTATCCTTTTGCGCAAATTTAATAGGTCTCAACTTATCATCTTCAATAAAAACGGTCGTGGCAGTTTATGTTGCAATCCCATTTGTACTTGTACCACAAATATTATTATCGGGAGTTGTGGTTAATTTTAATAAGCTGCATCCTAGTATCAGTTCTCAGGAGTTTGTTCCAACCATAGGAGATGTAATGATTTCACGATGGGCTTATGAAGGATTGATGGTTAAACAATATTGTGGGAATGAGTTTCAAAAATCATTTACAGATATAGAACGTGAGATAAGTAATCAAGCTTATTTGACGAACTATTATTTCCCAAAGTTAATTGATATTGTTAAGGATAAATCTATTAAGAAAAGTAAATTGAGACAAGATATAATTAGAAATGAGTTAGATTATATAAATCAAGAATTTATGATTAATAATCATAATGTAAATAAATTAGAAAGAAGAGGTCTGGTCCAGTTTCTAAAATCATTAGAGTATAATTCGCGTTTTGAACTAACCGATAATATGAGAAAACGTGATAGTATATTCATGGATATGGAAACAAAATTAGGAAGTGAGAATCTGTTGTTAAGTTTTAGGGATAGGTATTTCAATAAAGCTTTGTCGTATATTCTAAAAGAAGAGAATAATTTAGAAAAAATAATTGTTTATGATAATAAACTTATCCGTAAAAAAGATCCGATATACAATATTCCAAGAAACAAGTATGGTCGTTCTCACTTTTATGCATCTTTAAAAAGACTAGGAAATAATCTGATTGATACTTATTGGTTTAACTTGATAGTGATATGGTTGTTTACAATAATTTTTTATCTAACATTATATTTTGATTTTTTCAGAAAAATAGGAAGATATATAGAGATAGTTTATATTTCAGTCTTGTCAGATAGAAGTAAGAGAGTACTTAGAAAAAGACAGTCTTAATTTTAAGTAAGCATTTTGGTGATTAATTAACATATTGTTAGCAATTCAATTTATATATTTGTACAATATTTCAAAATATTAAATTCAACCAAAATGAAAAAAATAAGTAATTATTATGTTTTAGGCATCGTTTGTCTGCTTCTTAGTAGCTATAGCCTGAAATCTCAGGAGTTTATAGAAAAAGGTTTAAGTGCAATCAATGAAAGAACCACGAAAGCACAGCTTGAATTTTTAGCTTCGGATTGGACAGAAGGTAGAGAAATGGGACAGAAAGGTGCCTATATTGCTTCGGACTATATTTTAAGTATAATGAAGTCATATGGTGTCGAAGCATATAAAGGAAATTATTTTCAGTATTTTTCGCCTATTCAATACACTCGCCAAGATGGTGAAACCTGTAGTATATCTGTTTTTAATTCTAATTCTAACTATGAATATAATCTTGTAAAAAATACAGATTACTATATAGATGTGACTAATAATTCTATTAAACTTAATTCAGAGATAGTGATTGCCTATGATAAGTTTAAGGGGAATTATGATAATTATTTTAAATCTGTAGGTTTAAAAGGTAAAACGGTAGTTGTTTTGGGGGTTGAGGAAAAAGAAAATAAGAGTTCGCTATTGTCCACTTATTTAAAAAAACATCAAGCAGCCTTGGTTTTACATGTAGTAGATAGTAAAAAAATAGAACAAAAACAGACAATATTACCTAAGCGTTATAAATCTAAAACATATGAAGGAGATAAGCCAGAGCAATCTTATATAAACAAGAAGTTTTATTTGCAGCCTGAAACTTTTGAGTTACCTACTGAATTTGGCTTTATTTCAAAAAAATCGGCAGATCTTATATTGAAACAATCAGCACTATTCCCATTTAATAGTAATTCAAAAATCAAACGACAAGCACAAAAGATTAAGAATGTTAAATTCAAATTGGATGTGAAACTTAGCAAAAAAGCCATTAAGTGTCGCAATATTACTGGTATAATAAAAGGAGAGGACAGTAGTCATGCAATTATTGTAGGAGCACATTATGATCATTATGGTAAATACAATGGTTATATATGGAATGGTGCGGACGATAATGCTTCTGGGGTAATTGGTATGTTAAATATCGCGAAGGCAATTTCAGAATCTGGAAAGAAACCAAAGTATGATATTATTTTTGTTGCTTTTTCTGGCGAAGAAAAAGGACTTTTGGGAAGTACAGCTTTTGCAAGATCTTTAGATGATAAGCAGAAATATGTGTATATGTTAAATTTAGATATGATATCTAGAGATTCCAAGAAAGACAAGGATAAGAATGCCTGCATGATGATTATGTGCAAAAATGAGAAATTGAAATCATATTTGGAGAATTCTGTTAAAGAGTATGAATTAAATATTAGTCTTAAGTATTGGATGACTGATGGTTTAAAGGGAGGGAGTGATCATTCTCCTTTTGCACGAAAATCTATTCCATTTAATTTCTTTTGGGCTGGCTTTCATGATGATTATCATAGACCCTCGGATGAAGTTAGTAAAACCAACTGGGAGAAATTGGTGAATGTTAGTAAGCTAGGTTATATCCATATTATGAAAATAATGGATCAGGGTTTATAGTATTTTAAAATCTTGATTTATGTTTATTTGAAACTTTTGTTCAGGAAACATAAATCAAGATTTTTTTTCAAAAATGAATTATCCTAACAATAGTTCGGAAAAAAAATGAATAATTGATTGATATTCAGGATAATAACCTGATTTAAATTAGGATAAAACCTTAAAAATCAGTATCTTAAAGGTGTAAAACAAAAGAGATACAATATGATTTTTAAGGTTAAGAAAA
>JAOARN010000047.1 GCA_025210485.1 Marinifilaceae bacterium
GCTGGCTTGAATATTTAAAGTATATGATTTAGAATCTGAATTATTTTCATAATCAATGGTATTTTTTAATCGCAGTCTTCCTTGAGAATCTATCTTAAATTTATCAGCTTCATTGCCGCCGATAATTTCCCATGCTATTATCGAATTATCTATATCGGAATCACTTGCCGATAGATGAACCAACTCATAATCTACCAATTCCGATTCTGACAAAATTATCTTCTCTGGAATTGATGATGTATTTATTGTACAAATATTATCATTCTCATTTATGATTTTTATCTGGAGTTCATAAATATCAGAAACTAGGTAAGAAGATTCATCTGAATCACTTACTCGTAACTGGACTCCAAGTGTATAAAGTTGTTTGATTTCATAATCCAAACTAGAGACAAGGCTCAATTCACCAGTTTTATCATTCAACATAAATTTAGAGGCATCATTCCCAGACACAATAATCCAACTAACTCCATCCAATAAGCTTGTCGAAGAACCATTAAAAGTTCCTTCGAATAGGTAAACATTTATATTTATAGGACTATTTTCTTCTATTTCAATAGAACCTTTATCCGTAATCTCAGGATTTACAGAACCACTTGATTGAATATTCAATTTAACAACTTCTTCTTTTTTGTTATATAAATCGAACAGCTCTAATTTAACATAAATAGCCTCAGGAGGATTTATTGAATTTAATTTCTTTTTTAAGACAAGTTTAGAATTTTCCTCAATCGAGAAAAATTCAGCACCTTCCAGAACAGTAATACTAAGATCCTCCAAATTATCATCTTGAACATTCAAACTACAAATAATATCTCCAATTTCAGAATTTAAATTCATATCAAATTCCTTAACACTAAGACTTGGGGTAGAATCGTCATCTTTAATTGTAATTATTTTCTCAGTAATGGGACAACTAACATAATTAATTCCAGATAGAACTATTTTAAAATCCTCATCAGCCTCATCAAATTGATCAGCCTTAATTATAATATTTTTTCTCAGCTCTAGCTCCCCAGCAGGAATAGTAACTAAATTATCATTAATCTGATAATCATCATCAACATTAGCTAATATATCAACCGTTGACAAATTCAAGCTAATATCAACAGTTGTTGTTTCATTAAGCCTAAAAATCACCTCATGATTTTGGTCACTATCAGTTTCATAAACCGCTTCATCAGTAATAATGTCTAAAATTGGCCTAGTTCGATAATTAAGTTTGATTTTATGATCAATTGATTCACCTATATAATTTTCAACTTTAAAACAAAGCTGATCCGAACCAAAAGACACAGCAGTTAAAAACTTTAATGTATTATCTTTCAGATTGGAAATACTGACTTTATCATTTTGCTTTATCTTTTGTTCATTAAAATCGATAATTGAATTCTTATTTTGATCTATCCAAAATTGCCCCTCCGTTGGAGTACTAATAATATTAATACTAGTAACTGGAAATAAATTCTCAGATAGTTTCTTAATATCATTTGAATTTATAGTATACACAGTATTAGGATACAAATCACTATACTCAGCATCTGAAGCAATAGGCATTATAGAATAGCAACCTAAATCATTAATACGCCATGATCTGGATTCCAAAACATCCACAGAAGGACAGGAATGAATAGAATGGTAACTATCTACAAAATCAAGTTGAACATTTGCCTTCAAATTTATTTTCTTAGCCCAGGCAATTAATATCTTATCATAATTCTGAATTGACAAGCCAGAGTAAGAAAAAATATCTCTCATATTTCCAACATTTGATATATCCCAATTTCCAATATTCTGATTAAATGCCGTGGCATTTTGAAACATACCAGACATATCATTAACCTGAGACATATTCCAATTAGAGATATTAAAATTGACAGAAGAAGCTGAATTAAAACAATTTTTTAAAGATTGAACATCATTTAAATTTGGTGTCTCAGAAGAATTTACATTAAGATTTGTACAATTTATAAAAGCATTTTCAAAAGATTTCCATTTTATATCACCCCAAGAATTTATTGATAAAATAGCATCAGAATTGGTTTGTGAAGAAGAATTAGAAAAATCTATAGCTGGAAAGGTCCCACAGATTTTTATTGTATATTGCCCTGCTACTCCATAGTTGTGGCTTAAATTTTCGTTTGTGTTAATGTGTTCGGTTTGTCCATCACCCCAATCAATATAATAGCTATATTCATATTTTGGAGAAACTTGTATTACTACTTGTTTACTCGAATTAGGTACTAACCAACGAGTCGAAAAAGCTTTAAACTCTCCCTTATCTACAATTACAATGTTTTTTCCGGAAAATTCACTTACAGCACTCGATGCATAAGGGTAATGTTTTAAATTTACGGTTATATTAACCCTAGAGTTTTGTCTTTTTAATTTGGACTTCCATGCACTAATTATATTCGAATAATTTTTAATATCTAAAGAGCTAGTATTCTGAAATATCTCTTTTATTGAAATACAACTAGACATGTCCCAGTTTGAAATATCTTGATTAAAAGAACTAGCTCCTTTAAAACAATATGTAAACCACTGACAGTTACTTAAATTCCATCCACTAATATCCTGATTAAAAGCTTTGGCATCGATAAAAGTATAATACAGACTTGTTACATTTGATAAATCCCAAGTACTTATATCCTGATTAAATGCTGTGGCGCCATTAAACATGGATCTCAAATTGGTAGCTTTAAAATTATCCCACTTATCGAGAGGTTGATTGAACGATTTAGCATACATGAAACAATATCTTATATCTGTAAGATTAGATACATTCCAATGATTAATATTTTGATTAAAATCATGAGCGCTGTAAAAAGCATATCTCAAACATTGAATAGATTGAAGATTCCATGTTGAAAGATCCCTGTTAAATCGGTATGCTCTATTAAAGGCTGATCTTAATTCAATAAGCTTTTCTAAACCCCAACCAGAAACACTTCCATTAAAAGTTTCAGCATACCAAAATATATTTCCTAAATTAAGTGCCTCAGGCATTCTCCAATTATTGAGGTCTTGATTAAAACATGTTGCTCCATAAAACATAAAGCTAAAATCCTTACCACCAGAAACATCCCAATTATTTATTTTACTTGAATTAAATTTACTTAAGAATATAGTTTTATTTTGGCTATCCTTTACGGTGGATGATCCAAATGCTAATTTATAAGATTCGACCTTACTCGTATTTGGTACATCATTTGCACTAAACTCAACAATATTAGTATGTGAAAAAGCACAATACATACTTTCCCACTCAATATCACCCCACTGAAGTACATCAATTAATTTAGAACCATAATTCTTAGCTTGATCCATCATACTCTTTTGATTTGAGTCCAAATCAGCGGCTTTCACACCTACAAAATTCAAATGCATTAATCCAGGAAAAGTTCCACGTATTCTAACAATATGTTCTCCTGGACTTGCATAACTATGCAAGGCATCATCATTTACATACCTAGAATCGTAAATTCCATCATTATTCCAATCAACCTCATAATTATAGGCGCTCACAACCCCTATCCTATATTGGCTTGGAGATAAGTTAGATTCATAATAATTATCCGACGTAATCCCCTTATTAATAAGTATTTTAACATCCTCGTTGTTTCTAGTAGTTTTATACTTTAATATTAGAGGTCTTTGCTCTGGTTCAGGCATATTTTTAGCATAACTAAATCCTAAATTAGTTAAGAAACAAAACAGCAAAAATTGAAAACTAATCCATTTCATACACTTGATTTAAGTCAAAATAAATATCTCTATTATAAAGTTGATTTTGAAAACTTCTTTTACTTAAGTATACGCTGCACTTCTAAAAATGTTTCATTTTAGTTTCCTGTATAAGCCTGTTTTTTTCGGCTTTTTTTAATTCTTAAATAATTTAGTGTAATCTTCTAGTAATCTAATTTTACTTTAACTCCAGCAAGGTACCAGCTTACTAATATGTAAATAGAATTTTATTAACAAAAAAAAAGTGAATTTTGCGTATAAAATACACAAAATCCACTTTTAAAAAAATTTCAACTATTAAGCCCTATATATAAAAGTCTATTTATTTTTTCACAAAAAACCGTTTAAGATATTCATCCTTTATCTGAGATATAAATAATCCTATCACAACTAAAGCAATCCCTAATACTTTTTGACTTGAAAGAATTTCATTTAATACATAATAGGCTTCAATAGCTGTAAAAACAGGGATAGCATTCGTAAAAGCACTAGCCTGTGAAACAGTCAAAAATCTCATTCCATATGTAAATAACATAAAAGCAAAAGTAGATGCAAAAACAGCTAAACCAACCAAGGTTAAAATATGAATTAAATTAGGATTTGAATTTAACACAGCATCCCATTCGAAGATAAAAAACAAAGGTGAGAACATTATCAATCCAATAAGATTTTGATAGCCAATAATAGTTACAGCATTATATTTTGAAGATAATCTTTTAATCAATAATGAATAACCAACAGCCGAGAACACAGCGAGAGCCATTAACATCAAACCAGTTGTAGAAGCAGCAAGTTCAAGGTTCTTATTCAATATGATCGTGGCAACACCAATAAATGAAACTATTATTCCCACAACACATAAACGATTTAAACGCTCTTTAAATATTATCAAAACTCCCAAAGGAACAAAAAGTGGAATGGTAGATGCAATCACGGCTCCAAGAGTGGATGAAAGGTATTTCAAACCAATACTTTCACCTATAAAATATAGAAACGGTTCGAAAAGAGCTAATAGAAGAAACCATAAACGATCCTCTTTCCTTATCTTTTCAATTTTATTTAACAATTTACCAATAATAAAAATTAATGGCACAGAAATTAATAGTCGCAAAAATACAGTTGCAATTGGATTAAAAACTTCATAAACAATCTTAACCCAAACGTAAGAAAAACTCCAAAATACCATTGATAGTATCATGCAGAAATACACTAAAAGCTTTTTATTCATTTTATATTCTATCTAAATTTATTCGGCGCAAACATAGTTATTTAAATTTCATTTTGGAATAGTTTTTTCATTTCCATAGAATTTTAATTATTTCTATTTTCTAAATAATATAATATTCTACATATTATTAGACCCATTATACTATAAGTGTTTTATATTGTTATTAATCACATAATTATAAATTATCTTATTTTACTTAAAGCTAGAATCATTATCCAATAAAACATAATATATTTCTTATTTGATGAAATATATCTTAAATTAGTTGAAGTTTTATTTAAATACAAAACAGTTATTTAAACCATAGGTATTCAGCCTATCAATATTTTAACTTATATATATCAATCAACTAATAGAAAATAGAAATGAGGATTTTAATTTTCACATTACTAAGTTTCATTTGTTTCAATCATATAATTGAAGCTCAAACGATACACTTCAAGCAATATTCATTAGAAGAAGGCCTTCCTCAATCCGAAGCATTTACAATTATTCAAGATAGTTTAAAAAACATTTGGATAGGAACTAATGGTGGCGGTCTTTGTCGCTTCAATGGAGTTAGTTTTTCGAGATATGGGATTAATCAAGGCCTGATTGACCAGCGAGTAAAGTCATTACATCAGGACGAAAATTCTAATATTTGGATTGGTTGTGGTGAAGGTCTATCAAAATTTAACGGTAAAATTTTTAGAAATTTCCATCCCGAAGAAAATGTACCAAAGGCAAATTATTTCAAAATAGAATCAAATAATCAAATAGTATGGATAGCTGGCACAAAAAATAATAAAACATTTATTTTAAAATACGAAAATGGGAAATTCATAAATTTTTCAAAACAAGAGGAAAAACTTAATAATAATACGATTTTCGATATCTGCAAGATTAATAATAAAATATTCTTTGTTAGCCTTAAAGGATTATATCAATACACTAAAGATAGATTAGTATTATCTGACTATCAAAAACATAAAAACTTAAAAAACAAAGTATTATTCCCAATAAATTACAATTCACAAAATGATGAAACACATATTTTAGCATACTCGGGATACAATAAAGCTAAATTATATAAAATAAAAGATGATAAGCTAACAAATATCAAATTAGGGAAGGGTAATATTTGTGAAAATATAAATAAAGTATTCATTGACAGCAAGAATAGAATATGGGTAATACTTAGATCCAAGGGCTTATTAATGATTAATGAAAAAGGAGAAGAAGAGTTTATGGATCAACACAATGGCTTGCCTACAGTATTCATAAATGACATTTTCGAAGATTCCGAACATAATATTTGGCTTGCTACTAGTGGTAATGGAATCCTAAGATATTCGAACAGTAAATTTCTATCATACAATTTCACAGATATTGCTGGTGGTAATATGATATGGGAAATTTTCGTTGATTCAAAATCTAATAAATATTTTGGTATTTCTGGAAAAGGACTTTTAAAAATAAATTCAAAGGGGAAAAGAAAATTTTACAGTGCAAAAAACACAGCTGGCTTATTCAATATTAAGGCAATAACGGAGATAGAAAACAATAAATTATTAATCGGCGGTCACCAAGGAGTCCTAGAATATAACAACGGGATTTTCAAAAATAAATCTGATAAATACGGAATACCAGCAAACACAAGGATAAACGATATCTGTCAATCAGAAAAAAAGATATATTTTGCAACAGCAAGAAAAGGAGTTATTATTTTTGACAAAACACATAAAGAAACGAAGGCAGCTCCTACCTACAGCATTTATAAAGGTGAGATAAACGATATATTTCTTGATTCAAAAAACAATTTATGGATGGTTTATGAACAAGGGATTTCTGTTTATGATAATGAATCTATAAGTCATTATAATTACAATTATGGCTACCCTATTTCGTCAATAATGCAAATTACAGAAGACAAAAAAGGAAGAATATGGGCTGTCAGTTTTAATCAAGGCTTATTTGTTTTTGATGGATTCAATTGGAATAATATTAATTATAAAGATGGGCTTAGCTCCGAAATAGCATACTCAATCCTATCAGATTCGATAGGAAGACTATGGGTAGGGATGCAAAATGGAGTGGATATAATATCTTTCAATAAAGAAGGTGAAATATATAAGATTTACAATTATGATAAAAATGATGGTTTTCTCGGCATTGAGAATAATAGTTCCTGTAACTTTATTGATGCCAAATCGGACTTATGGTTCGGAACGATTAACGGAGCATACAAACATCATTTCCAGGAGGACGAATTAAACACCGAAGCTCCCGTAATACAAATAGTTGATATTGATTTGTTTTACGAAGACATAGACTGGACAAGCGAAGAATTCAACGAGTGCACAGAAGAATCATACGGATGGTTTTGCGTTCCTAATCATCTTGAGCTTCCTTATTACAACAATCACATTAGCATAAAATTTGAGGCACTAAGTTATAGATCTCCAGAAAAAATAAGATACAAATGGATGCTAGATGGATTTGATAAAAACTGGTCCCCTGAAACCAATAATAATAAAGCTGTATACCAAAACATACCTCCTGGAAAATACAAATTACAAATAAAGGCTTGTAATAGCGATGGAATATGGACAAAAGAACCTTACTCGTACAATTTCACAATCCTCCCTCCTTGGTGGAAAACAACTTGGGCTACTGCCATATTCTTATTAATTATTTCAGGAATCATCTATCTGATTTCAAGTTTCAGATACAGACAAATCAAGGTAAAGAAAAAGAGACTTGAAACAATAGTGAGAAAAAAAACTAAGGAAATACGACTACAAAACAATATAATCGAAAATAAAAATAAAGAACTAGAGGCTCAAAAAAATGAAATACTTAAACAAGCAAAAAAAATTCAGAAATCATATATTAACCTAATTCATCTAAATGACATCGGGAAAGCCATTACAGCAAACCTGTCAGCTGAAAAAATAATCGACATTGTTTATGATTCATTGAATGAATTACTAGGTGCAGATATTTTTGGAATAGGTATAATTGATGATTCAAATAAACTATTTTTCCCCCGTATCAAACAAAATGGGGAAAACATCGACGCCTACAAGTACAATACAGAAACTGACAATAATTATTTGAAAAAAGTACTTGAAAACAACAAGCAAATAATAAAGAATAAATTAAATGGAAACGAAAGCGATAATATTTTTCTAAAAGGGATAAAATCACTGGCCTACATTCCACTCAAGACTCAAGATACGACTAATGCAATATTAATTATTGGGAATAAAAAACAAGATTCCTATAAAGATTATCATATCGTAATACTTCAAAATATTGCAGTATATGCAGGTATTGCTCTTGAAAATGCCCAAAGCTACAGAAGATTAAAATCTCAGAGTATCAGATTAGAAAGAGCTAATTTTAATATTGTTAGACAAAAAGAAGAAATAGAAACAAAAAATCTAGAACTAACAGATTTAAATAACGAAAAAAATCATCTAATAGGAATTATTGCACACGACTTAAAAAACCCACTATCTTCATCCATAAGTATAGCAAATTATATTAAGAATATACTAAAAGAAAACAAGCTTGAAGAGGAATACGAAAGTGTATCATTTATGATTAACTCACTAATGAGAATGAATGCTATGATACTGAAAATTCTTGATGTAAGTAAAATAGAATCAAAAAAAATAGACCTAAAACTTGAAAAGATACATCTATCAAGCCTGATAAATGATATTACAAAAGAATTTGAAGAAAGGCTTCAAATTAAAAAAATTAGAATTTATAAAGATATTATTGATAGCTATATTTATGCTGACATAAATTTTCTTACCCAGATATATGAAAACTTAATTTCAAACGCTATCAAATTTTCAGCTTATGGGAAAAAAATAAATATTAATATTTTTGAAAGTGAAACGGAAATAATTTCAATTATAGAAGACCAAGGACCTGGAATAAAGGATGAAGACATGAACCGATTATTTGGAAAATTCCAAATTCTTTCCGCAAAACCAACTGGTGGGGAATCATCTACGGGACTAGGTTTATCAATCGTAAAAAAGTTTGTCGAGGCAATGAATGGTAAAGTATGGTGTGAAAGCACAGAGGGTAAAGGCTCTAAATTCTTTATTAGTCTGAAAAAGCAAAAGCTCAAAAAATAAAACATCTAACCGATAGTCTAACCTAAACTCTGTCTACTATGTTAACCAAAGCTTGATTAAGTCACTTTACAGATGGTACTAAATCAAACTCAGGTATATTCAAATTAAAAAATTTGGTTACAATAGAAGCTCCTAGATTAAAGACTAAGGATTTGAGAGTTCTATCTGTTAAAATAACTATAATGAAACCATAGAAGTATAATAAACATCAGACTTGGTAAATATTACAACCAAGCTCGCATTATCCGAATCGACATCCTTGGGTTTAAATTCGAAACTCAAAGCTTTTCCTTTTTTCAGATTTCCTAAATCCTCGGATTTCAAATCTGTAAAATTATCAACAACTACATTATAGTGAATATGATCGACTAACAATCCTGGTTTTTGATAATAAAAAGAAGATTCGTCTTTTGAGGAGAAATTTTTTTGATCCAATTTTAGTTTATTCTTAATCAATAAGGCAATATACTTTATATTATCCATATCTTCATAAGAATACAAATCAAGCTTAAACACAAGCTGATTATCAACAATCTTCTTTAAAATAGAGATTTTCAAATCTATAGTTTTCTGAATATTATCATCCAAGACCTGAGCGCTTATATCTTCTGATTCGAAATTCAATATCGCCGTGGGGTAAGTTATAATATTATACTTATCTATCATATAATCAATATTACTAAACTCAATTGCATCTTCATAATGATAAGATAATACTAGACTATGAGCATTATTTCTTTGTAATATCCTCATCTTATATATCTTATCAGGACAATAGCCACACCATGCACCTGTAAAAATTTCGATTAATTGTTGTTGCCTTGCCTTTTCTGCTGACAGATAGAACAGATTGCTCTGCACTCCGTCCTTTTCGGCTCGAATTTCAACCCATTCATGCGAATCAAGCAAGTATTTATTACTTGACATTCGTTGATCATTAGAATAAAAATGACTTGTACTTGTTATATTTTCTCCATCTTGAGTGATGGCATATAAATTTATGATATCTCCAATTTGTCCTGTATTTGAATCAGATTTTATCAATATATATCTATCATCTTCTTTAGCAATAAATTCTGATATTAGCTTTTGATCATTATATTTTACCTCTACAATATACTTCTTAGGTAAAACAGTCACAAAAGCAGCACCCACAACATCTTTACCTTCTACGACAATCTGCGATTTCTCTGTAACATCCTCTCCCATATAGGTTTTAACTGTAAATCTAAGAATATCCTCACCATTGGCTATTATATATTGTTTATCCATATACAGTTTTATACCAATACTCGTTTTTTCATTATGCCTAGAGCATGAACACATAATAAAAACAATAAAAAGCAAATACAGACTTAAGCAAATTTTTATTTTCATTCCAATAAATTAAATACAACAAAACACAAGTTCCCAAGTATTTAGAAAAGTTTTATCCTAAATATTTGATTCGTATATTTAATTTATAACATTTTTAGAGTATATAAATATTGTTTTGGACAAAACAATATTATCGATTGATAAAAGCAATATTAAAGCTTATAGGATTCTGAATAAAATTACTGAAATATAAATTTCAAACATCTAATAATTCATTAGTAATAAAACAGATGCAATACTTAATTCTTTTTTCTTTTTATTTTCTTAAATAACAGAAGAATTGGCAGATGATCACTAAAACCCCCATTATATTTCATACCCTTATAAGTCCGAAATGGTTTAACTCCCGAGTAATTTGGGTCATCTTCAAGTAAAAAACTCTTATTATAAACAATTGCTGAAGAATTAAGATCCAAGACAAGCCTTGTATTCTTCAATAGCATACTTCCACTTACAATGAATTGATCAAGCATTCCCCACTTGCCCTTGTATTTATATGATCCAATATTAGTCTTACTAAACATATGGTAAGAAATATTATATAAACTTGAAGCTTCAATATTATTAAAGTTCAGCTTTGCACCCAACACTTTCCTTAATGATATATCTTCAGGATAATCATTAAAATCGCCCATTACAACTATCTGAGCTTCTTTATTATAATTCTGAATACTATCTATTTTAGATTTTAACAGCTTGGCCGCTGCAATACGTTTAAACTCTGAACTTTTTGTACCACCCCATCTAGATGGCCAGTGATTAACAAAAACATGCAATGTGTCATTGTATCTATTAGATAATTTAGCATATATTATTTCTCGTGTAGAAGATGTTTTTCGCCCTGGGTAAATTAAACCTAGAAACTCAGCATCTATCAATCTCACAGTTTCTGAATTATAAACTAAAGCCAGATCAATTCCTCTATGATCTGGAGATTCCTGATGAATTATTTTATAAGAATGAGGTTTAAAGAGTTCCTTTGCGAATAATTGTTGCACAACTGTTTTATTTTCAATCTCGCAAAGGCCAATAATATCATTTGCAGACCAAGAACCTGCTGCTTTAATACATTGCCTTAGTTTATTTAATTTATCAAAATAGCGTTTTGCATTCCAATTCCTTTCCGAACTAGGTAAAAATTCAGAATCATCATTTTCTAAATCATCATTATAATCAAAAAGGTTTTCTAGATTATAAAACATAATTCGGAATTTCACTTTGTTTGAGTATGCATGCTTATATTGCGAAAACAATACATTCGAACACAATAGAAACAATGCAAAACAACAAACAATTCTTTTCATAATTATAAATTAGGTTTAAACTCTAATATATTTGCCTTTCTAGATTTTGCCTCGTTAGAAATATACATAATACCATTAGGAGAAAAACAGATTCCCTCTGGTTGACCAAATATTTTTCGACTTAGCTTTACAACAGATAAAATTCTTGAATCTTGATCTAAAACCAGTAAAGTCTTACCAACAGAACCAAGAACATAGATATTATTGGTAATAGGATGAACCGCAATAGCTGAAGGCTGAAAACTGATATCACCTCCCCAAGGACTTAGTGTTTTCAATAAATCTATAGAAAATCGTGTATAGGAATTGTAATTTTTCAATTTTTTGATTTCATCCAAAGAAATGATAAGTTTTGGAGACTCATTAATTAGACCATCATTCAATGAATACTCATATGCTGTTCGCACAGCCTTATTGTGAACTGTGCCATCGATATTAGGATTTTCCTTACATGCAAAAATCAATGACTTAGAAATAGGATTATAGCCCAATCCTTCAATATTATTGGAAGCTCCAAATACAGTTCTTATTTTTTTAGCCTTTACTTTATCAATTGATTCTTTATACAAAGTTCTATATAATTTTCCGTCAGATCTGACTGCATAGATAGTGTCCCCTACCAACTCTACCCCCTCGTAATCTCCAGCTTTGGCAAATTTAAATTTATGCTCCAACTCGGCTGTATTAATATTATATTGATATATAATTCCCTTTTCGTCATTTAAACATAACAACTTACCATTTTTATAATATGTTAAAGCTGATATTTCATTTAAATCATGATGCATTACAAACTGTTGATTAGGAGCAGTTATATTGTAAGGGAAAACGTAGGATTCTACAGAGACAATAGTTTTCTTGTCCTTTGAAGAACAAGAAAACAAGAATAAAACAATAGATAAAGATATCAGTAATTTGTTATTCTGCATACTTCTTATTTTTTTAGAATTTCAGAATTAAAAAAACCAGAAAAATAATGTCGTGCCAACTCCCAATTTTCTTTATTTATGCAGTATTTAATCTTGGGTGCTTCGATAGTTCCTTGAATCAAACCTGCTGTTTTCAGCTCCTTTAAGTGTTGTGATAATGTCGATTTAGCAATTTTTAAATCCTCTGTTAAATCACCACTATAACAGCATGATTGTTTAAGTAATAATTCTAAAACATAAACTCTTACTGGATGTGAAAGAGCTTTAGCAAACCTAGCTAGTTTTCTTTGGCGCTCTTCTATTTCTTTTGATTGCATATTAATTATTTATTTTTCATAACAAACCTACTAAAAATTAATAATACTACAAGATAAAATTATGGACATAATATAAATACCAAATATCTTTTCAATGTATAATATATTACAAGCAGGATAGTTACAAACATTCAAATCTGTAACACTTCACTTTTATATGGTTTTAGTTTTCTATTATTTAAAATTCAATAATAAAATAGGTCAAAACTTCGGTAAATTATTTTTTTTAATGGCATTATAAAACCAAGATATTATCAAACAAAACAATCAACATTATCAATAAGGAAAAAACATTCAACATATTAAACAGTTTAGAATAATTTGAATAAACCAAACAATATATCGAAGAAATAAAGAAAACAAATACAACTAAAAATATAGAAGCTATAAAAACTAAACTTCCAACAAGACCAAAAACAACTAATAAAAGACTTAAAATCAGACTAGAAATTATCCAAACTGCAATAATAGTTTTTATTTGAATATTGGAAAAAATATTATTCAGAATTTGAAATCCAGCATTCTTATAATCAGAACTATACTTTTGTTGAATCAGCCAAAAATGCGGTATTTGCAAAAACAAAAACAACATACATATTATAAAAATATCATAAGAAAAATACTGTCCTGAAGCATATTGCCAAAATATATATATTGGCATTATTCCACAGACTGCACCTGGCACAACAGCAAAGGCAGTAATTTTTTTTAACCAAGTATAAATAGATATATACCATATCAAACCCAAATATGAGAAACACAAACTGATAATGCCTGATTGATAATATATCAAAAACGTGGATATTAGAATTAACATACTTGCATACAATAAAGCTACCCTATACCCTATTCGTCTGGACACCAAAGGCCTTTCACAAGTTCTAAACATCAAAGAATCATTTGATCGTTCAATAATTTGATTTATCACGGACCCACTCATAACCAAAAAAAGAACACCCAAGAATAAAATTAAAGGAAACGAAGACAAGCTTTTTGTATACACAACATATCCCAACACACCAGTAGCACTAGTAGATAAAGATATTAATGGCTTGCTCATGATTTTGATATCTGAAAATAACAGCTTGTAATTTTTGTTAAAATAGAAAGGAGATGTTGGCATGCTATAAAAATTTAATATTTTTCTTTAATTTATTTAATTAGACTGATTTACAAGAGTCATTTCTAATAGCTCTGCTATATCATAAATATTCTGCTCTTTACTATCTGATTTTTTTATAGCATCTGACAACATAAGCATACAAAAGGGACATGCTGTAGCAATATACTTGGATTTAGTTTTGCTTAATTGTTTATAACGAAGTTTACTTATCTCTATCTCACCAGGCTCCGATTCTTTAAAAAACTGTCCCCCGCCAGCTCCACAACATAATGCTTTTGACTTATTATCACTTGCTTCTCTAAAATCTTGAAAAATAAATTTTAATAAATTTCTTGGAGAATCATAAATCCCATTTGCCCGACCTAAATAACAGGGATCATGGTAACAAACCGAATCGTTTTTAAAATAATTTGTATCAAAAATATGTTGATGACTCTTTACTATTTCGGACAAAATTTGAATATAACTAACAACCTGTGCCTTTAATCCCATTTCAGGATAATCATTCTTGAATGAATTATAACAATGAGGACAAATACAAATTATTTTTTTGATTTCATATTTCTCAAACACACTAATATTAGCTAAAGCCTGTGTTTGAAAAATAAAATCATTTCCTAATCTTTTGGCAGCATCACCCGTACAAGACTCCTCCTCACCTAAAATTGCAAAAGACAACTGTGACAAATTAAGTATACGCACAAAGGAACGAACCACCTGCTGATAGCGCTTATCATAAGCCCCTACACAGCCAACCCACAAAAGGTAGTCAACAGACAATGATTTGCTTTTTAATTCAGAAAAAATGGAGATTTCAACTTTATTTTCAATATTTATCATAGTTTAATTACATAAAATATTATTTTAAATATAAATATACTAAAAGATAATTAAACTAAATATTAATTAATTAGGGATTTTTTAAAAACTAAAACAATATAAAAAGACCTATATCAATTGCAAAAATGAATAGATTCAGTATATTTATTAGGTGAATTTATTGTATGGGAATTGCTTATAAAACCCCTACTTCTAATTCACATAAAAGAGATTAAAACTAAAAGATTCATCAATATATTATATCAATAAAACTTCAAAACAAACATGATTATTTTCAAACATCCAAATATACTATGGTTTTTACTTGCCAATATCATCCCTGTAATTCTTCATTTGTTAAACTACAGAACCCACACAACTATATACTTTAGCAATGTAAAAATGATAAATAAGCTTTATGAAAAATCCAAGAATTTCAGCAATCTAAAAAAATGGATTTTACTAATTATAAGAATATTAATCATAAGCTTAATTGTACTGGCATTTTCTCAAGTAAGCATCTCTAATCATAAAAACCAATACAACACAAAGCAAATATCTTACAATAATGTATTTCTAATTTTTGATAATACTATAAGCTCGAGTCTTAATACAAAAGGAGAAACGAGTCTCGACAAACTAAAAAAAACTGCTATATCGGTAGTTAAAAAGCTTGACTCTCACACCAATATATCTATAATTGATATTAACAACAAATACTTCAATATACAAAAAGCTAATCATGCAATTAGTTATATCAACAAAATTAAACATAGCACAAAATCTAAGGGATTAATCAATAGAATAAATTCAATCAAAGACAGGCTAAATGAAAATTCGATTGTTTATATATTTTCAGATTACCAAAAAACAAGCATTGATATCAAGAATCTTCTAAACTTAAATTCACCAATCGTTTTATCAAACACAGAGATAAAAAATCTTGAAAATATAAGCATTGACAGCTGCTATATAAAAACAGAAAATATAATTGAAGCTATTATAACAAACCATTCCGAAAAAGAAAGAACTAATCTCAGTATTAAGCTTGAAGTGAACAAACAAACCAAAGAAATTAAAAATATAAATTTGAAAGCAAATGAAAAAAAACAGATAAGATATAAGTTAAACACAAAAAATTCATCAAAAGCCAATATTAGTTTTAATGACAGCAATTGCAGTTTCGACAATAAATTATATTTTTCGATTAACAACAGCAAACCAACCGAAATATTATGTGTAAATCAGTCATCTGAAAATAAATTTATACATAAATTGTTAAACTTAGACAAACAGACAAATATCACAGAGGTAAATATAAATCAATTGTCTGGAATAGAAATCTCAAACTATGATATGATTATTCTCAACTCATTAGAGAAAATGAGCGATAATGATATCGGTAGGATTAAAAAATACTGCACAAAACAAAAACATATAAGTATTATTCCATCGGAAAATAACAACACAGACATCAATAGACTTCTCTCAGAAATGAATCTTTCCCAATATTCAGAAAAACTGGATATAAACGAATATATATCAAAAGCTGAGAAAAATTCAATTTTATACAAGAATGCATATAAGATAAAGAATAGGAACATTCAATGGCCCATAATAAATCGTATTTTCAAACTAAAGACACAAAATAAAGTAAATAGCGAGAACATACTTAAAACCAACACTGACAGAACTGTTATAGCAAGGGAAAAATACAAAAACAGCTACATAAATATATTTACAACCAGAATAGATAGCTCCTGGACTAAACTAATGTTCCATCCGCTTTTTATTCCAAGCATTAAAAATTTGAATAAAGAAAGCCAGAATCAAACAAAATTATATTATTTAGTCGAAGACAAAATAAAAATCAAACTAGACAAAAGACTCAAAAACTATAATAACTTATATTTTAGTTTTGATAAAGATAACAGCCAATTTAAGGCAGATAAGAATCAAATTAATGAAAACCAAGAGATAAATATATCTGCATCAAATATTAAAAATTTCGGTAACTATAGTTTATTTTCAAATAATGCCAAAATACTACAGCTATCATTCAACCATCCTAGCAACGAATCAATCATGGATTTCTACAAATCTAATGAGCTATCAGAATTTGCTAGAGAAAACAAAATGATAAAATATTTAAACCCTGATTTACTTATCGACAACAAACAAAAACAGGATAAGAATTCTATAGAATTGTGGCAGATTCTGCTATTAACTTCTCTTGTTCTTTTAATTATAGAAAAATCATACTTCAAACATAATCTAAACTTAAAATAAAAATCAATAAATTCACAAACAACTACTTAAATATTTTTTAATTAACATATTATCATTACAAACACTCCTAAAATAAGATAAACATTCTCGATATTTAAAAAATAAAATTCAATTTTAATTTATTTGCAAAACATGACTTTTGTCATACCGAACTATATATCAACAATATAAACTCCTACACTTACAGCCTATACATTTATTTATTTATGCACTGGATACTAAATAAATAGATTTGTCTTTTTACTAAACTACATACTTATGTTCAATATTACAAATATCTTTTTTGAAAAAAAACTGGCTAATTCTATTGATTATTCAAAAATAAATCCCATATTGCTAAAGAAATTTTAAGCATATAAACTTCTTTAATTTTATAATTATGACAAATACAACAACTATCTCAGCCCAAGATTACATGAACAAGGAAGCTAAATATGGAGCTCACAACTACCACCCACTTCCTGTTGTTTTAGACAGAGGCGAAGGTGTGCACGTATGGGATACCGATGGTAAAAAATATTATGATTTCTTATCAGCATATTCAGCTGTCAACCAAGGACACTGCCACCCAAAAATAATTAACGCTATGGTAGAACAGGCTAAAAAACTAACCCTTACCTCTAGAGCCTTCTACAATAGCTCACTTGGCGATTATGAAGAGTTTGTTGCAAAATATTTTGGCTATGACAAAGTACTTCCAATGAACACTGGTGCCGAAGCTGATGAAACAGCCCTAAAACTTGCTAGAAAATGGGGATATACCAAAAAGGGAATCCCTGAAAACCAAGCAAAAATAATTGTTTGTGATGGAAATTTCCATGGTCGTACAATTACCATTGTTTCAATGTCAACTGATCCTGAATCTTATGCTGGTTTTGGTCCTTTTACTCCTGGATTTACAGTAATACCATATAACGACACCCAAGCCCTTGAAAAAGAACTTCAAGATCCTAATGTAGCTGCATTTCTTGTTGAACCAATACAAGGAGAAGCTGGTGTATATGTACCTGAACATGGTTATCTAAAAAAAGCATCGGAACTTTGTAAAAAACACAATGTATTATTTATAGCTGACGAGGTGCAAACAGGTATTGCTAGAACAGGTAAATTATTAGCTGTAGACCACGAAGATGTTAGACCTGACATACTAATTCTAGGTAAAGCTATTTCGGGTGGAGCAATGCCTATTTCGGCTGTTTTGGCTGATGATGATATAATGCTATGTATCAAACCAGGAGAACATGGGTCTACATTTGGTGGCAATCCATTAGCTTGCAAAGTTGCTCAAGCTGCGCTAGAGGTTGTTAGAGATGAAAAACTTGCTGAAAACGCAGAAGAAATGGGTGAAATTTTCAGAAACGAACTAAAAGCTATTGACTCCGACATGATTGAGTTGGTTAGAGGTAAAGGCCTACTGAATGCTGTGGTAATAAAACCTAAAAATGGAAAAACAGCTTGGGATGTATGTATGGCTTTGCGCGACAATGGTCTATTAGCTAAACCTACCCATAGTCATATTATTCGCTTTGCTCCTCCATTGGTTATCAACAAAGAACAAATACTGGAAGCTGCTGAAATAATCAAGAAAACAATGACTGAATTCCAATAGCCAAAAATACAATAAGAAAAAAGACACTAATCATTTCTGAATTAGTGTCTTTTTTATGAGAATAAAAATCAAGATGAATAATCAGAGAATCAACAATCATAAGCTATGCATTTAAAAATATCCAAAATCACTATCAATAATATCATCAACCTCTGGTCAAAAAACGCCCTACAACTTAACTGGACCTCCCTCCGAATCTGTGTTCCAAATATATTTATAAGGTTCATATCCATAATTAACCAAATCTGAAAAACTACGACTTAAATCTATACTGTCATCCTGTTGTTCCATTAGATTCTTTTGTTGTTTAAGTTGAGAATCATTATCAGGTAGCTGCTGGAGCTTATTACCTTCTTCTTGCTCAACCACTTCATATGTGCGCTGAGACACTAGAAAAGCCCTCAAAGAATCATATCCGTCACCTTTGATTTTATCTTCATCTCTAATAGTATAGCCTAAACGACAGTATTTTATGAATTTTTTATACACATCAACAGGCTTCAAACCTATTATATTTAATTCAGCAACAACATTAACGCCTTCACCAAACTGGAAATTATGTTCCTTAATCTTGGACAATATCCATTTTACATCCTGAGTTTTGTATTTAATTTCTGTAGATTTAGAAGATTCTATAGCTAAAATCAACTTCCTTATTAAATATTTTACAACCTCCCTATATTTAATTTGATCTTCACTTTCATAAAACCCTATTAATGAAATCATTAAACCCATACAGGCATCCATATGTTTAAATCCATATTGCTTTTCACCGAACTTGAATTTTACTTCATCATCTTGATTAGCTGCGAGCCCATCAACTAAATTTTCTATAAACAACAGTGCTATATTACTCAACCTATATCCTCCCTGAACACTACAGCCAAATAAGAAATAATCTAAATAACTAATTTCATTAGTTATTTGAAAAAAATCTTCATTAATCAATTTCATCGAAAGAAGAGTATTTTGATCCCATTTGCGAAAACGGGTATAAAACTTTCTAATATTAAGAATAAGCAACATTACTTCTGAAAACTTACCTCTCTCTTCTTCCGACATGAAATTAATACTATCTGGTACTATTCCACTATATTCTTCAAATTCTTTTTTAAGACTTTTATTCATATTCATGAATAAATCATATAATACAAAAAACACAACCTCTGCGATCCCATATTGAGAGCTCCTACTCACTATGTTCAAATCCCCTATAAAAGCTCTCACACTTTTCAGAACCTCAAAATTTATTACTTTGTTGATTTCGTACTCTTTAAATTGATCACATTGCTTACTTAATCGTATTATCGACTCAATCCACCTAAAACCCTTTTCCGCTCCAATCTCATTATGAAATTTTAATTTTAAATTTTCAAATTCATCCTTTTCTTTTTGTGGTTCTTTTTTGTGTTCCAGTTTTAGATTACCAAAATAATCAGTTATTCTATTTTCAATTAAAGGAAATAAGTATAACAAACTCCCATATATCGCCTTATCAGGTCTTAATACGCCAGCATTTTTTTCTGCTATTGTTTTAGCAAAACCCTGTTCTACTGAAGTTTCCATGAAATCACAGCACATAGTTGGTTTATTCAGAAATTCCAAAACCTCAGAAGACTTAACTAAAGTCATAATTCCACCACTCACATTTATAGTATACAAAACCTCACAACTATCAGGCAAAACTCTTAAATTAAAACTAGTTTCTTTATTATGAAAAAATACATAATAATACTCGCCTTTACCTATATCATTAACTTGATTTTGCCCCAACGGAATTTGTTGTAAGCCTTGTTCTTTTGGCATACCGGGATCTATCATGAGGTTTTTATTGATTCCTACACCCGACTTAGCTACTCCCACCTTCCCTTCTCCATTTATATTTCTTCTAGAGGAAGCAGCAGCTGGACTTTGGAGCATTTGAACCTCTGTATCAATTTTTCCACCAGGACCTTCTCCTTGTTTTTGTTCTTTATTCTCTTCGTAAGTTTTACCTAGCTTTTGTTTCACCCAACCTAAAACCCTACCTACATAAGAAATAGGATAATAACATCTGAATAAATCAAACATCTTTTGACAACACAATTTATTAGTCTTAACAAATAACTCGTTACTCCAATTATATTGATCCTTTTTTCCATTAGAATCATTCAACGAAATATCGATCCATGTCAAAAGAACAACACCAGGAGATACTTTCCCTTTATCATCCTTGAGCTTATATTCGTTCTTGATAAACTCATCAATAATTCCACTTAACAAGCTATAAAAGACAAAATGGTCAGCTTTGGAAATAATTCTTCGAATAAGCAATGAAACATACACAAAACAATCTCCGTCCATTACATTATCCACAAAGCTGCTTATAGCACCTTCTAAAAACTCCGTATAATCCCTATAACCAATGACAATTTGAGGTTCTATTTTTTTTTGTGCGCTTATACCCTTACCATCCTTTAGGTCATCTTTAACATCACCTCCTTCAATTTTATTTGAAACTAAAGATTCAGGCTTTTTATTTTGCAATAAACTCGATTTTCCTCCACTCACACCTGACACACTAACCAGATCACCACCTTTTTCTTGAATTCTATTATTAACTGAGCCTTTAATTTGCTTTTGTTTTTCCTGTTGATTCATATTTTTTTATTTTTTATTCATACTGATTTTTATCTCACATAATAAAATTAAGACAAAAAAAAATCCGAACACATAAGAAATATTGCCTTTCATATAAAACACTATTCACAACAGATTAAAAACATGAACAATAGAGCTAATGAATAGAATTTATTAAATATTATAACAACCACACATACAAACAATAAACAAGAAACTAAAACACAATTAGTTAAAGTATCTAAAAATAAACAACAGCTACTAAAAAATACAATCACATCTACATTTAAAAATAAACATATCAGTTTAAAAAGAATAAGCTATTTTAAACTACGGAAAAAACAGGAACAGAACTGAAATCAAATCCAAAAGATAAATTATTATATTAATCGAAAAAATAATAGCTTTACAAGCTAATAATAAAATCGAAATTTATTTTAAAATGAAAAATATACTATTAAATACAGAAGTAATTAAACAAGAAATACTTGATTTCAATAAACTTCAAATTTCAGACTATCAAGAAGCGATAACCCACTATATAAGCAATGCAGAAAAGGAAATAGAGATGATTTGCTCAAATAAGGAAGAGCCAAATTTCTCAAACACTATTGAGGGAATCGAAAACATAGGATTAAATCTAGATAAAGTAACCGCTTATTTTTTTAATCTAAATTATGCCAACACAAGTACAGAATTACAAAAAGCAAGTCAAGAGATATCACCAGCATTATCAGATTTTTCAAATAGTATATATCTAAACTCTGAACTATTCGAAAAAGTCAAGAAAGTTTATGCAGAAAAAGAATCACTTGACTTAAATACAGAACAAAACAGTCTTTTAGAGAATTGCTATCAGGCTTTTATCAGAACAGGCATAGGACTTTCAGATAAAGACAAAGCAGAATATAAAGAAATATCCAAGAAACTATCAAAACTAAGTCTACAGTTTCAAGAAAACGTACTAGCAACAACTAATGATTTTCAATTACACTTAACAAATGAAGCTGATATATCAGGAATCCCATCAACAGCTTTAGATCAAGCTTCCAAATTAGCTAAGGAAAACAACAAAGAAGGTTGGATTTTCACCCTTCATTTTCCTAGTTATATGCCTTTTATAAAATATGCAGACAATCGAGAATTAAGAAAGGTAATGCATATTGCATACAGCTCTCGATGCTTCGATGATAAATACTGCAACAAGAACAATATAAAAGAAATAGTCAATTTAAGACTTCGAAAAGCACAGTTACTCGGGTACAAAAACTATGCTGACTACGTGTTAGAAATGCGAATGGCAAAAAGCTCAAAAAATGTTAACGAGTTTTTGGAAGAATTACTAAACTCATCTATTGAATTTGCAAAACAAGACTTAAAAGAAGTTCAAGAATTTGCAAAAAGCATAGGATTTAAAGACGAAATACAAAAATGGGATTGGGCTTATTTTTCAGAAAAACTACTAAAAGAAAAATATTCAATCGATGATGAGCTTACTCGACCATACTTCAAACTAGAAAATGTAATTGCTGGTGTTTTTGATTTAGCGAATAAGCTATATGATATTAGATTTGAAATTGACACGAGCCTTCCTAAATACCACAGGGATGTTTTAACTTATAGAGTATACGACAAGGAAAATAATTTCTTATCATATTTCTATGCAGATTTTCATCCCCGACCAGAAAAACAAGGAGGTGCATGGATGACATCATTCACAGAGCAATACATTAACAATGGCACCGACCATAGACCTCATGTATCTATAGTATGTAATTTTATCGAAGCTAGTGACAATAGACCTTCACTATTATCATTCTCTGAATTTACGACCCTGCTTCACGAATTCGGTCATGCTCTACATGGTATGCTTACTCGCTGCACCTACCGCAGTCTATCGGGGACAAATGTATTTAGAGATTTTGTTGAGTTACCTTCGCAGTTTATGGAGAATTTTGCCTTCGAAAAACAATGGATTGTAAATATTGCAAAACATTATCAGACAGAAAAAGCTATGCCTTCAGACATGATAGATAATATCATTAAAAGTGCAAATTTCCAGAGCGGATATCAATTTACCCGACAAATTAGCTTTGGATTAAATGACATGGCATGGCATAGTATAGAAGCAGAACAGGATTTTGATATTATCAAATTTGAAAATGATGCCATGGCTAAAACCGACTTATTCGAAAGCGTAGAAAACACTTGCATGAGCACAGCTTTTTCACATATTTTTGGAGGTGGATATGCAGCTGGATACTATGGCTACAAATGGGCAGAAGTGTTGGATGCCGACGCATTTGAAGCTTTTAAAGAAAATGGAATTTTTGATAAGAAAACTGCTGATTTATTCAGAGAAAACATACTTGAAACTGGCAGCACTGAATCACCTGAAATACTTTATAGAAAATTTAGAGGGCGAGATGCAAAAATTGATGCTTTGCTAAAAAGGAGTGGGCTTGTAAAATAAGATAATAAAAAAGGGAGGTTATAAGTTGTAAAAGATGACTTGGTAATATCTCCCTCCCTTTTCTTTTTAAAACAATAATAATTAAACTGAAACTTCTGAATTTGTGTATACTGATCTAGCATTATCATGATTTGATTCTGCTTCACCTGTTATTTCAATTTTAATTGCTTTCAATTGTCCTTCTTTTTTACCTTGAACTGTTTCATAAGAAACTAAATCATTCTCCGAAGGTACATTCTCACGATTATTCAATCCAGTACAATGAAAGAAAATATCCGATGCTGTTTCATTCTCGATAATAAATCCGAATCCTTTTTCTTTGTTGTAAAACTTAATTTTTCCAGTTGGCATTTTCTAATTTTTTAAAAGTTATTATTAATTAAATTTAGCGAATAATAATTAATTATGAAAAAAAAATATTTCACAGACAAATTACGAAAATCAGCTTAATAATTAACTTACAACAACATAACAATAGATACTTATTACCAAGATTAAACAAGCTAGCGTAATTTTATATATTTATGTTTATGTATTTTTAACAAAACAGCATTTTGGATATTATAAAATACCACATCGTTTAAAACTATATCACAGGTATAATAAATTACATTATGCATAGCGCTATTTTTTTGCTAATCTATACATCTACTTATAGAAGAAATTCAATATGATTCGCATAAATCTAGCTCTGCCAAATTTCAACTCTTGTTTTCCCTTGGGATAATCAAAAGTTCTAGTATTTTAAACACACTAATCACACAACAACATTGCTCGCAGATAAACTTTAGCTAAGTATACAACAGGGACTTTTTATTAAAAAAAAATCTTCCGCTTAGAATAGACATTCATAAACAGAAGATAGTATAATTATAATATGACAGCAGATTAATAATCAATACCTGCTGACATTACATTATTGGGATCAAAGGCATGGCAAGGGGTCACTCCATGAACCATTCCGCAACTGGGACAACTTGCCTCGAACTCTTCCATCACAAACTCTTTTTCACAAGAGTGACAATTAATCTCTAATGGTACTGGAATTAACTGATCCGAGAAGCCCATCATTCTAATTTTGTCAACAATTTGTTTTCCGTTGGTAAACCCACCTGTACATCCATCATGCATATCAATATCTCCTATATGTTTTATTTATTTTTGTAATCTGTTTTAAACAACCAATAATATTTTATTGTTTATGAATTATTTCTGAAATTTAAGAAGTGGTTTATCGCAATTCAGAAATCCAAATCAGATTTTTGAATTTCTGAACCATTTCTGATTCTATGTCTTAAACCTTGAATCATATCATCTATCCTATGAAGATCCTTCAATAAATTTCGTTCTGACTCCTTGGTATTAATAATCTTATCAATCCCTCCATTTTTAATAACTATTCTTCTATCACCCATCAATGCCAAAATAGGATCATGAGTTGCCATAAGTACAATTTTTTCTTCATTTATTAAAAGATCCAAGGCTTTTTTTCTATCGATACCAGCATTTTCTATTTCATCGATTAATATTATTGGAGATTTACTCAATATAGCTGTATCGGCTATCATTAAAGCCCGAGATTGACCTCCACTCAAACCTGTTATTTGGCTATTTTTATCAAACTTCTCGCCTGACAATATATTTGCCTGTTCAATTATTCTATCAATAATATTCTCTGGATTCTCCACCATTCGGCTCTGAGCATGCAATTCCAAAAACTCATATACAGACAAATCCATTATAAAATTCATATTCTGAGATAATTGAGCAACTAACTTATTACCTGCATATTTCTGTCTTTGAGAATTTGAATCATCATCATTAATCAATATTTTTCTGTTAGTAGGTGTATCACAATTAGCTATCCATTCTATATCCGCTAATAGTCTACTCTTACCCGAACCTGTTGGTCCAACTATACAGATGATTTCACTTTTTTTTATCTCTATTTTATCAAACTTTTCAGCTTCTCCCAATTTATTATTTCCTGCTATAATGCTTATTGACTGAATATCATCCCGACCATCCTCGCCCATAAACTCAAGAACTTGAGAAATATGAAGAGCAAGATCAGATAAAAGATCCGCCTTAGAAATACCATAATTCTCCTGCTCTATATCATCATCAAGAAACGAAAATAAATCAGAAAACTTCTTATCCCTATTTTTAGTTAGGTCAACTGGAAATCTAGATAAAAAATCTTCAATAAAACTATATCTGTCAATTAAATCCCCAAGCGTATCGTTATTAAGTTGAGAGAGTATATTATTCTTATTCATTTTGTTTGATTTATTAAATTAAGGACTAATCTAAATCTATTTTTCTAACATTGCCCATTTGAAAGGATTTCCCTATTCTAGTTTCGCCCAAACAATATGAACACATAGCTGAAGGCATTGAAAAACGGAGTTTAGAACCAATAAGTGTCTCAGTATGGACTGATTCCTGCTCCAACAAATTAGCTAATTCGGCAGCACCCTGACCTGTTAGACCATTAATATGCATAACAAATGCATTAGGATTTACAGCACTTACCCTTGAAGAAAACACCTCTCTCTCGGCTTGAGAAACTATATCCCCCTTAGTAATAACTACAGCATCAGCTGTTTTAAGCATTGGTCCTATTTTTTTGGGAGTATTGATACCACTTAAATTATCGATGACACATATAGCCTTAACTTCTTTAATATAAGGAGAACAACGATTACATAAGCCAGCACTCTCTGTAATTAAGATATCTAAATTATTCTTCTTACCCCAAGTCACAACCTCTTCAATATTACTAACAAAATAATGATCGGGACAAAGAGAACCAGACAATCCTTTCTTTACAAGCACACCTGCTTTTTCATATAATTTATCATCGTCGGTGTAAAGACAATCAAATTTCACCACACCTATCTTTTCACTTTTAAAAGACTTAATCAACTTTAATATCACGGATGTTTTCCCTGATGAAGGAGGTCCTGAAAATGTATATAATTTCATACGAATAACATATTACAAAATAAAACTTATAAAAAACAACTTGATCTTATTTAAACCCAAACTTTAGATTTTTGAGAAAATTAGACTTTCTATCCTCAATCTCCGTTTTAAATATCTCATCACATTTTAAAATTAAGTCTCCTATATTATTATTGTTAATGTACTCCCAACCCATCCACATAAATTTATTCTGTTTAGGAATATTATTGTCAACATTTGGATTTACACTAGGAAATAAGCCTTGATGCGAAAGAATTTCTCCTATTTCGGTTGAAGACATAAAATCTATTAGTTTTTGAGTCTTCTCAAGACTAGATTTTTTAGTCAACATAAATATCGGACTAATAATTGCACCATCCTCTGGCCATACGACTTTCATTTTACCACCAGGCTTAATCATTTTTGTAAAAAAGTATGGCATAATACTCACCAAAGGTCTATTTTGCTTTCTGCTTTCCGTTTTTATCATCTGTGAAGGATGTAAATCCTCTTGCATACAAGATGCTAATTTCTTAACAGCTTTCTCGCCATACTCTTTATTAATGTGTAATAAAATAGAATTAAACAAATCAAAGTCACCTACAGGAAGACTAATACTATTTTCATATTCGGGCTTAAGAATATCTGCCCATGAATTTGGTATCTCTCTACCATTCAGTTCATCTGTATTAACCAAAAACACTGCTGGAACAACTGCCAATAAAGAATATTGATTATTAGGATCTTTCAACTGAATATAGTCGTTATTGAAATCTGTATTATATGACTCATAAGCTAAAGAAGAAGAAAATCCATTACTGAATTTACGAATCATTTTTTCGTCAAAAAACAAATCAAAACCTGCTGAGACAAAAACATCAGGCATATTATCAATAGATTCCCAAATCTGTTTATTCTCAACCAACCAATCAACTCCCATTGATGCAGCCTTTAATTCAGCAAGTATTTTATGATTATTTTCACTTTCATAATCGGAGATAAATTCAGACAGCTTCTCCTGTAATGGAATTCGAACAGGACATGGCAAAAGTCCTTTTATACTTATATCGGATGAACTTTGAACTAGTTGATTATTCTCCAACTCATTCTCTATATATGATTCCAACTGCTTACAAAACTGAATCGTATCATATTTTTTTATTTTAATCGCATTTTCTAAACTTAAGCTTTTCCCTACACTTTCAAGTTTTGACTTATCAGATAAATTAGGGAAGCCATTTTTAGATAAAAATATAATTAAAAAAGGATACTTAGTACAAATATCATATAATGATTCGCTTAGCTTAAAATATTTATTTTCCATCTTTTTAAAATTTATTTATGACAAAACTATAATAAGATTAGCTTATAAAATGTAACATTAGTTACAATACGATATTTTTAATCTTATATTTCAACATAAGGTCTATACACCTACTAATCTGTATTTTACAAATCTAAATAAGGCTTTGTGTGAAATTAACACATAAAAAATTTGCAAAATAAAAAAACTTAAACTTGCTTTGTGTAAAAATAACACATTAACTATGAAAAACCACAACCTACTTTTAATAATTGATGTTCAAAATGATTTTTGCACATCAGATGGAGCTCTTTTTATAGATGGAGCAGAAAAGGACTTAGACAGATTATGCGATTTCGTGAATCGAAACAGCTCTAAGTTTTCGGAAATAATACTAAGCATGGACACACATAATGTAGTCGACATAGCACACCCTTGCTTTTGGGAAAAACAAGAAGGAGAACAAATAGAAGAATTTACTAATATAAAATACAAAGATATAATAGATGGAAAATACCTACCCCGATATTTCAAATCTGAAGCGATTGAATACATTCAGAAACTTGAAAACAAAGCTGAATACAGTCATATAATTTGGCCCGAACACTGCATTAATGGATCGTACGGAGCAGCAATTCCAGAAAAACTTATGCATGAAATAAAAAACTGGGCAAGATTAGGAAAAAATTATGAAATAATTCAGAAAGGATTAAATCCACTAACCGAACATTTTGGTATATTGCGCGCCAATATTCCAAATCCAGCTGATGAATCCACAAAATTAAATATGGATTTAATAAAAAAACTAAAATCAGCAGACAGAATATTTATAAGTGGACAAGCAAAAAGTCATTGCGTAGCCAATACTGTTAAACAAATATGCGAGCAAGATTCAATAATATCAAAAACAATATTACTTGAAGATACAATGTCTGATGCACCAGGCTGTAAGGATATGGCAAAAAAAATATACGACAAAGCAGTGGAGCAAGGTATGAGGATTTGCAAGAGCACAGAATTTAAATTTTAAATTATGATTATCAAACATTTTACCGACAACGACTTATATAAGTTTACAACAATGTATGCGGTTCAGAAACTGTATCCATTTACTAAGGTGAAATATAAATTTATAAACAGAGCAAAAACCAAATTTCCAGAAGGTTTTGCTACTGCACTTAGATCTGAAATAAATTCGATGGCAGCTCTAAGTCTCAGTCAAGAAGAACAAAAATTTATTGAAGAAAAATGTTATTTCTTCGACCCTGTATTTATTGATTTTCTGAGAGGTTATAGATACAACCCCAATGAAATAAAACTAAGTCAAAAAGATGGAGATTTAAGCATTGAAATAGAAGGATATTGGTACCGAACTGTACTATGGGAGGTTCCACTAATGGCACTGATTAGCGAGCTTTATTTCAAAATGACGGAGCAAAGTCCAAACAATATAGAATCAAATGCAAAATACAAAGCTGAACAACTTGTTGATTTGGAAGCCAAATTTGCTGATTTTGGAACTAGACGCAGATTTTCATTCGATGTACACGACAAGGTTATAGATGTGTTAATTAAAAAATCAGGAGAATATTTTACCGGAACAAGTAATGTGTATTTAGCCATGAAATACGACACCACTCCTATTGGAACTCATCCTCACGAATGGTTTATGTATCACGCAGTAAACTACGGATACAGAAAAGCAAATAGAGAAGCTCTAAAAGCGTGGACTGAAGTATACAATGGAGCTTTAGGAATTGCCCTTACTGACACATTTACAACAGAGAACTTTTTCGATAATTTTGATTTACAATATGCAAAATTATTCGATGGATTACGTTGGGATAGTGGCGACCCTATTGAATTTACGAAAAAAGCACTTGATTTTTATAATCAGAAACACATAGATGCTAGATCTAAAACTATAGTTTACAGCGATTCTTTAAATATAGCTACTATAAAAAAAATAAAATCATTTGCTCAAGGCAGAATTATGGATGCCTACGGTGTTGGAACCTATCTAACGAATGATGTAGGGGTTAAACCATTAAATATGGTAATAAAACTGACTCATGCCACAGCAGGAAAATCAGAAAAATATTTTCCAACCGTAAAACTTTCTGATGTAGAAGGCAAGAACACTGGAACTGAATCAGAAATTGAAATTTGTAAAAAAGTACTAAATATAAAATAAAATGGAACACATAGATTACAAACTTTTGGTCGAAAACATTAGAAATGAACTAAGATCATATTTAAAAAAGTATAATCTAAAGGCGCTGATTATTGGGGAATCAGGAGGGATTGATAGTGCAGTATGCACTGCTCTTGCAAAACCAGTATGTGATGAATTAAATGTAGAACTAATAGGAAGGTATATATTTATTGAAACTAACAAACAGGACGAGACTGACAGAGCTGGTCAAATTGGAAAAGCATTCTGTTCGAATTTCAAAGATGTGGATTTAACTGAGGAATACCTAATTATGCGCAAATCGGTTGAAGAAGACATCGAGTCTGATGAGTTTAAAGTAAAACTACGACGAGGAAATATAAAGGCAAGAATGCGCATGATATATCTTTACAATTTAGCTCAATACGCTGGAGGCATAGTAATTTCAACAGATAACTACACTGAATTCTTGCAAGGGTTTTGGACTCTTCATGGCGATGTTGGAGACTATGGACCAATAGCTGAATTATGGAAAACTGAAGTATACAATATGTCGAAGTGGCTGGTAGAGAACGAGCTTACAAATCCAGATCAGAAGCAAGCACTACAAGCTTGTATTGATGCTGTTCCTACAGATGGATTAGGAATTTCAAGCTCCGACCTAGAACAATTAGGTGTTAAAACTTATGACGAGGTAGATGAAATCCTACAGCAGCATAAAGATAAAACTGAATATGCTGACAATCCTGTTGTTAAAAGATACAAGGCATCAGCTTATAAAAGAACTAATCCTTACAATTTAAAACGTAAAGATTTAATCAAATAAGAAGATGGGTAAATATTGTTACGAATATCCAAGACCATCGCTAACTACGGATTGCGTAATTTTTGGATTTGATGGTCTCAATATTAATATTTTACTTATTCAAAGAGGAGGAGAACCATTCAAAGGGAAATGGGCTTTCCCTGGTGGTTTTGTAGATATGAATGAATCTACAGAAGAGGGTGCAAAGCGAGAGCTTTTTGAGGAAACAGGAATAGATAATGTTTTTATTGAGCAATTATACACCTTTAGCGATGTAAACAGAGATCCTAGAGGAAGGGTTATATCGGTTGCTTATTATGCACTTGTAAAAAGTTCGGATTATAATTTAATAGCTGGTGATGACGCAGCAAAAGCAAAATGGTTTAAATTAGATGAAGTTCCTAGCTTGGCTTTTGATCATGATATGATTTTGAGAGTTGCTCATAGCAGATTAAAATCAAAAATCAGATATCAACCTATAGGTTTTGAACTTTTGAATGAAAAATTCACTATGCCTGAATTACAATTATTATATGAATCTATTCTGGGAATAAAATTCGACAGAAGAAATTTCAGTAATAAGATAATGAAAACAGGATTGCTTCTTCCTTTAGAAGAAAAAAAACAAGGAACGCCTTATAGAGCACCTCGCTTGTATATGTTTGACAAAATCAAATACAAGGAATTGAGCTATAATGGATTTAATTTTGAAATATAATAAACAGCCACATAATTATTTTCAGATTATGTGGCTGTTTTTATGAATCGGTATAACTACAGACTGATTTATTTTAAACTTATTTCAGGCTTACAGCCTTCTTATTTCTAAATCTTTTTAACCCAATGCCTTGCATTGGGCTATGCTATAGATGCCTTTCAGGCAAGGTAAATTAATTTCTAATAGAACATTGTATCCAACTTTGTTCTTATGTCTTTTTAGTCAAGGTGAATCTATTTCAATTAAACAATGTATTGAACTGGGTTGCTTATGCTTTTCAGGAAAGACAATTTAATTTCAAATTAAACAATCTATTGGATTCTATTTCTTTTTTCCTTTTAGGCTAGGTATTTATTATGCTTGTTCCTTTTTTTAATGCAAATTTTCCTGAAAGGCTCTTATTGCATAACATCAGGCATAGCCTGATGTTGTATAACACCATATTTAAAACAAGCCTGTAGGGCTGACAATTAATATATTACAAAACAATACTTCGAACTTTGGCGCATATGGCTTTTAGGCAAGCTAATGAATTATTATTTTCAGATTGAAAAAATGATATTCGCAGAAAATGATACATCGTCATGACTTCTTTTGGACATAATTTATTATTTCAACCTTTTTTATTTATTCGTATTCAACCCAATGCCTTGCATTGGGCTTTGCTGTGTATACCTTTCAGACAAGAATTTTACACTTGCAGTATTATTATTTGTGGAATTTTTCAACAATAATATCTTATCCTTTTTTACTTTTATCATAAATATTCCTCACGTAATATGACTTATATCTTTTCCTATACAGCTTAAATATACGATATGCATAATCTTATGCAGGCGACCTATAATTTAAACTGAGCTGTTTTTATATAACCTAAATACCAAACAGGTATAAACAACACAGCTCTTCCATAAATATCATTTCTTCACAAATAAAATATCTATCATAAGCTTATTGAACATATAAAAAACTTATCCTTACAGCATCTATCAAACACAAATATGCAAGTAATTGAAATAGGCAAAAAAAATTTTCATTAATAAAACTCACCCTATAACCAAGATATAAATTAGACTATTCTTTAAAATAATCTTAAATTTACATTTATGGACATAGTTACACAAACATTATTAGGAGCTGCCGTAGGCGAATATACACTTGGGCGGAAAGCTGGTAATAAAGCTATATTGTGGGGTGCTATTGCAGGAATTATACCAGATTTAGACACAGTATTCACTGGTTTTTTCTCGGATGTGGATGGCTTATTCATACATCGAGGTTTTTCACACAGCTTAATATTCGCCATCTTGCTTTCACCTCCCCTTAGTTGGCTTATATTCTTTATTCATAAAAAAAATAAATCTGTAAGTCACAAAAATTGGGCTAATCTAGTTTTCTGGGCTGCTTTCACACATCCATTTATAGATTATCTGACCACATATGGAACTGGAGCTTTTTTGCCTTTTTCAGAATACAGAATTGAATTTAGCACCATCGGAATTATTGATATATTCTATAGTATTCCTTTACTGATAGGATTAATTATTATTCTATTTTACAATAAAAGAGCAAATACAAGACGAATACTCTCAATCAGTATTTTAATTATAAGTACTAGCTACTTAGTATTTACAATTGCCAATAAATTTTATATAAACAGTGTATTTAAAAAAAGCTTTAAATCCGAAAATATTGATTATATTGATTTTAGAACAAGCCCCCTACCTCTGACAAATTTTTTATGGATGGGAATTGCAAAAACAGATTCTGCATATTACATAGGCTATTATTCTGTATTTGACAAAAACTATCCCAACACATTCAATTACATAAAAAGGAACGATGATAAAATAGATTTATATAAACAAGATAAAGAATTAACAAAACTTATAAAATTCACAAAAGGATATTATCATATCAATCGAGATAAAAACGGGCTATATCTTGTAGATTTAAGATTTGGAAAAATGGGATTTGATGAAAATTCGGCATCCGTATTTCATTTCAAACTAATTGAATCAGATGGAAAAATTAAAATCAAACAATCTGATAGAGGTAATACAAATGATAATCCAATTAGTATTACTCAATTTTGGGAACGGCTGAAAGGAATATAGGCAAATGGATATTCTCTCTCTGAAAAAGATAAACACTTTAATGACTAGCTAATATTCAATTGAAAAAAGGGGAATAATCAAATATTCCCCTGAATATAATTTATTAGATTTCATCTTACGAAATGCATAAATTCTTTTTCCTCCATCTCAGGAGCCTCAACCATATTCTTTCCATTTTCAATAAGCCTTAACAGATATGCCATATTTTTACCTAAAATCCTCATTATCTGCACTCCTTCCTTGTCAAATTTCACTTCTCCTGGGCTTAAACCATGAATTACATTCCAGTAGTTAGAAGTAGGCATCATCATTTCGGAATAGGTAATATAGTTATTCATATCGTGAATAGCTGGTAAACCTCCCGACCTTCTAACGGCTGCAATACTAGTTCCAACCTTATGTCTAAACAGAGAACCATTCGAACCAGCAACATAGAACGCTCTATCAAGAAAAGACTTCATACTTCCCGAAATAGAAGCATAGTAAACAGGGGAAGCTAATATAATACCATCAGCTTCTTTCATCTTTTGCACCCAAACATTTAAATCATCACCTTTTATAATACATTTTTCATCTTTGTTCTCAGCACATTTACCACATGCTAAACATCCTCGTAAGGTCTTATTTCCAATACATATAATTTCAGTTTCTATGGATTGTTTTTCCAACTCCTGACATACTAGTCTAAGAGCATGATATGTATTGCCTTCTTTTTTGGGACTACCATTAATTGCTACAACCTTCATTTATTTAATAATTTTATTATGTTTTTATGTCAATATAAAAATTACTATTTACAAACAATAATAAATAAACGAATAAATACAACTTATCCTCCCAACACACTATAGTTTAATATATTACGACAAAGCCAAATTTCACAACATAATACTATACAATAATTTTTCCATTATTTAATTAACTTATCATAAATAACATAAAAGGATTTTAAAATCGATACAACAGATATTGCGTACAATAACTTTCACTAAATCCGAAAAGCTCATAAATACAACAAAAAGGAAAAGTACCCAAAATAGCCTTAATATAATTTTTATAATCACGAATTATAGCATTCAAAGATTATTTAACTCATTGAACAAATAACGGAAAACAATAGTTAAAATAAGCTACTAAATCTAAAACCGCAAGATTCCAAATACTACTTTGTTATAATTAACAATATACTCACCCCTATATATATAAAAGTCCGTGTAATCATAAAAATTATTATTACACGGACTTTTTTTATTCGAAATGAATTTTAATATTTTTGGATTTTAATATCCACTAAAATTCTTTCACTATTTACTTCTTTTGTGTGAATTAGACCTTTTTTGCCTGAAGCTAATTCAAATAATACTATTCCTGGAATATTAGAATTCCCAAAACTATCATCAGCATTTTCGATCTTAAGGTCTATCAGAGAACTTTCATTATTCAAAGCTTCAAATGCTGAAACTGTAAAAGTCGGAGTGTCCTCATAATTAATCACTTTAGTAACAGTTGCATTTGGGACATTATAATCTTGCGCCGAAGCTGATTCAAAAAAGTACATAGTGCCTCCCATATGTCCAAAAGCAAGATGCATTTTAGAACCATTATCCTCGCTTATTTCACTATCTTTATATATAATTCCATCATCAAAAGAGAAAATTCTACCATAGGATGAATTTGCTTCAAGACCAAACTCCACATCCTTGTAAGTTTGAATAGCGCTAACACCTTCCACTTTGACAGTTTTCTCTATTTCCTTACTATCAAGACCACTTTGAACAGTAAGTTTAATAGTTATTTCACCAGCCTTGTCAACTTTTATCGCTGTGGGTGTTTGCTCAGTTGTTTCTTTAATATTAGCCCCCTCACCAAAAGTCCAACTATAACTTGCTGCCCCAGAAGACATATTAGAAATTAAGATTTCAGCATCAGGAGCTTCACCTTTCACTTCAACAGAGAAGTCAGCAAGCAAATTTACATCATCATCCTCATCAGAACACGAATAAAGAACAACTGAAATAAAAAATAGATAATAAAAAAAATTTTTCATAAAGTTTTTATTTTATTGTTTAAAATCACATCAATAATTATTGAAATTTTCAATCAAAATCAATCTTAAAAACCATAAGATTATCATTTAATTAAGTTTAATAATCTGATGTATTATTTATTTAATTATTACATAATACGAGGCAAATATTTATTCTAAAACATTATTTAAACCAACTTAATCGTTGTTCAGGAGACATATCCCAAGGACATTGCTTAGTCTCCATATTTCTCATAAATAAATTTATATCAGAACCTATCTCTGCTCTATCCATAACATAATTTCTTCTCATATTCATAATTAAATTGGCATGCCTTATATTTACAGGGCAAACTTCAGAACATGCATTACATGTAGTACAGGCCCAAATTTCCTCTGAAGTAATATAATTATCGACCAGAGTATTTTCCGAATCTTTATTCTTATAATATTCATTCATACGATACCTTACATCTATAAATATTTTTCTTGGAGATAACTTCTTACCTGTTCTCACAGCTGGACAAACCTGAGAGCATCTACCACATTGAGTACAGCTTAAAGAATCAAGATAATTTTTCTTACTAATATCTGAAACATCAAAAACGCCAAAACGTTCAGGCATAACATCCTCCGATTGAATCTCAGTTTCAAAGCCTAAACTTTGCCTAACATAAGCTCTTATGGATTTCAAACTAGGATAATAAGCATATGAATTAGTAGAATCAGAAAAAACATTAAATAAAGAAAGATACACATGAAAATGTTTGGAAAAAGGTAGATACAAAGCAAAAAGAAACAATCCTAAAATATGTGCCCACCAAATTATTTTATAATGATAATATTGAATATCAAAAGAGAACAAACCACTAACTGGATAATAATCATATAATTGAGAATGATAGATATTTACATAAATCAAACTAGAACATAAAAAAACTATCATCAACAAACAAAATATTGCATCGAACTTCTCTTTTATGCCTATATAATAAGCCTGAAATCTTTTAGGAGAATTTATTAATCTACGAACCAAAAAGACAGAACAAGCAATGATTACGATATATGACATAATATCGACAGAATAACTTATGGCATAATAGAAACCTCCAAGCTCCGAGAAAGAAAGTTCACTTCCAAATACTCCATCTATAATAATCTCGATACTAGCAATACTAATAACAAGAAAACCCCAAAACACCAATGCATGTGAAAATCCGCTCAAAGGCTTATTCAAAATTCTAGACTGAAAAATACCCACAACTAATAAATTCCTAAGCCGCTGAAAAAAACCAGTTGAGCTTTGTTGATTAGCCATTGTTAAGTTGTATTTCTTTTTATAAGACAATAATATTAAACATAAAGCTAATATCCATATAATAGAAATAGAAATAAATACGATTTGTTCTAACATAAAACTATTTAGAATTAAGCTTATTAATAATTTCAGGAAGTAGTTCAAGAGCATCGGCAACTATACCATAATCTGAATATTCAAATATTGGAGCTTTCTCATCAATATTTATAGAAATAATTGTTTTACTAGAAGAAACTCCAGCAATATGCTGAGTTGCACCAGAAATACCAATAGCTACATAACAATCAGGGGAAATAAACTTACCTGTTTGTCCCACATGCTCCTCCTCAGGTCTCCACCCAAGGTCGGATATTGGACGAGAACAAGCCTTAGCTGCACCAATTAATTCAGCCAAATCATCAATCATATACCAATTATCTTTGCTTTGCATACCTCGCCCCCCTGATAACACAAAATTGGCATCGGAAAGATTTATTCTGGTATCTTTAGCTTCAATTTTCATATCAACGTTCTGCTCAGACACCAAATTGTATTCAATATTTTCCGAATTTATATTATAAGTATCATTTATTTTAAAATCCGTTTTTACACAAAAGAAATTTATACTATTTGATAATTTATAGCTAGCCAATAGCTTGGATGAGAAAATTGATTTCTGTATTATTAATGGCGAATAAGAAAGAGGTAAACTTGTTATCCCTGTTAATACAGCTGCTTTATGAATTACAGATAATCGAGCTGCAAGATTTTGGGAAGTACTAATATTCTCAAATAATATAAACTTTGAATTCTCCCTAATAATAATGTCCGACAAAGCGAGTTTTATCGTATTCAACTCACACATATCCGAATGAGTTAAAGCTATTGTTTTATTACATCCATATAATCCAAAATCAAAAGACTTTACATCTTCCGATTGGTGTAAGCATAATATTAACTGTAATTTATTATACTCAGCAATTTGTTTAGCATAAGATATTAAACTAAACTGAACTTTCCCTAATTCAGAATAGGAATTATTTATATATACAAGTACAGACATATGAGTGTTATATTAGTTCATGTTTAACAATAATTCTAACAGAATTATTTATTTTGTTCAATTAAATCAATAATCTTATCCAAATCATTTTTATCTATAAATTCACATGTTTTATTTCTATCGACCATTTTATAATCGACTAATTCGACACTAGTATCAAAATTAAAAGCAGGAATCTGCTCGATCTTCTTACTTGCCGACATCATAATACTTCTCATATTAGGTAAGCGAGGCTCGGAGGCAATTCCTTTTGCTACTGACACTGCAAAACGTTCATTTACAATAGCTGTTTTTTGATATTTTTCATAATTCGATAATATTATCGATTCCGAATCCTTTACATTTAGTTTTGTAACCGAATTAAAGTATCTAATTTTAAGTATTTCAGAAACCATTGCTCCTACAACAGATCCATTATAATCCCATGATTCAGAACCAAAAAATAAAATATCATATTCAACAGTTCTCAAAAATTCGGCAATTTGTTTAGCTACTATATCTGAACTTATGGGTTCTGTATTTATCCTATATACTTTATCAACACCTAATGCATATGCTTTCTTTAAAGTAGATTCAATATTATCCAAACCTACAGAAACAAGCTCAAGCTGATCTATCTGATTTGATTCATCCTCTTTCAGTTCTATGGCTCTTGTTAAAGCCAATTCGTCCCAAGGATTCATTACCATTGTTAAGTTTGAGTAATCAACTTTATTTCCGTCTAGCTTTATATTTGAACTAGTATCAGGCACTATACTCACACAAACAAGTATTTTCATATTTATTAAATTTTGATTATGTATAGTCAGCATTAATTCTGCTTTAAATGTTTTGCTATAATTAATTTCTGAATTTCTGAACTTCCTTCATAAATTTGAGTGATTTTTGCATCTCTCATCATTCGTTCGACATGATAATCGGCAACATAACCATAACCTCCTAATATCTGCACGGCATTGGTTGTGGTTTTCATTGCAACTTGAGATGCGAATAATTTTGCCATTGATGATTGCATTCCATATGATTTTCCAGAATCCTTAAGACATGCTACTTGGTAACACAATAATTTAACAGCTTCTATTTCTGTCCTCATTTCGGAAAGCATAAAAGCAATAGCTTGGTGATCAATTAATTTTTTCCCAAATGTTTTTCTGTGATGAGCATAATCCAATGCTATTTGAAACGCACCCGACGCAATACCATAGGCCTGAGCTGCAATTCCAATTCTACCTGCTTCCAAAACCTTCATTACAAAACTAAAGCCCTCTCCAGGTGGAGATATCAGATTCTCTTTCGAAACTTTTAATTTATTGAAACTTACTGATCTAGTATCCGATGATTTTAAGCCCATTTTTTGTTCTTTTTTGCCAAGCTCAATTCCTGGCGAGTCAGAATCAACCAACAAAACCACTACGCCTTTATCACGCTTGGCAACATCTGTTTGAGCTACAAGAATAAATACCTGAGAATTCTTTGCATTACTAATCCAATTTTTTGTTCCACTAATTTCATAATAATCTCCTTTATCCTTAGCATTACAACTTATAGCCCTAGCATCAGATCCTGCTTGAGGTTCAGACAAGAGAAATGAACCTATTTTATTTCCATTACACAAACTTGTCAAATATTTGTTTTTCAAAAATTCGGATTTTGAATTTTCAATACTCCCACAAACCAATGAATTATTTATAGACATAGTAACTGCAACGGACGCATCAATTTTAGCAATTTCGGAAATAGCCAATACATATGAAAGACTATCCATACCACCTCCCCCATAATCAGTAGAAACCATCATTCCCATATACCCTAATTGTCCAAGTTTTTTCACAATCTCTTTTGGGAATGTTTGAGTTTTATCACGCTGAATAGCTTCAGGCAAAATTTCAGATTTTGCAAACTGCCTACTAGTATACATAACAAGCTTATGCTCTTCACTTAGATTTATCATAGCAGATTATCTTAAAATGATTTACTTTCCCTTTATAATCTTATAATGATGTTTTGAATTCTTAAAATCGTACTTAATATATATAAAATTATCTCGATAGTCTTTCAAGAAATCTATATCAAAATGACCAATATTAATATATGTTTTGCCTTTTAATGATTTTGGTTCGAACAAATATTTGCTTCGTTTTATTCTACAATCTATGTTCGCATATTTCTTTAATCGGTTCGAAAACTGTTTTGCTGATTCAATGTTTGAAAATTGAGCCAAAGGCAATTTTTCTGTTTTCAGAAAAACAGTATAAAATTTATTTTCCGTTACAGTAGCTCCCGCGCCAAACAAATTATACTTTTCAAACAGCTGATTGGACAATCCAAAGAAGTTATTTATTATTAATAGAAGAAAAAGTATTGATAAACTAATAAGGAATATCTTTAACTTTTTTGCACTAGCTTTTATTCTCTCGAAACTATCCTTTAGCCGACTATACTCTTTAGCTAAAACATCTTTTCTGATCTGACTTTTGTCAATTTCAATTTGCTCGACTAATTCTTCTTGTATCTGAGTGTGTTCCATATGTGTATATTATTTATTATATAAAACATCAATTTTACACCAATGTCATATATATTAAAAATTAGATTCAATAGAAGTACTGATAAAATTTAAACATTGAATTATTATCCTCTCACATGCTTGTACGCAAAAAATTTAAAATAGGTTTTAATTTTCACTATATTTTTTGAACTATTTTCTTCAGTATTAAATATAATAAAAATTAAAAGTTTACGGAAGTTAATAAGGTCATATTTATATCGTTTGAGATAATTCCAACAGCATCATTGTTTGTGTAAATTTGGTGTTCTCCTTGGTATCCGCAAAACACAGGGATTTACCCTAAAAAAAATATGTGTTTTTCATTCCACACTTTTCTAACTAAAGTTTAAAATTTAACACTTGTATGCTAATTTTTTTTAACTATATTTGACTCCAGTGATATTTAATATTTCATTATAAACAATTTTACAATCCTCTTCCCAATATTTTAAGTTCATTAATATCTAATAATTATAAAATACTGTAAACACTACTTAAAATCATGAACAAAAACACAATGCAAGTTCTGTTTTTACTAATTAGCTTTTATTTGTCACCAACTAATATCTATGCTAAAAAAACTGGAAACATCGAGACTGGTCGATTATCGGAAATTTCGATAATTTATAAGGAACATGAACTAAATTCAGGAGATAAAATAACACTAGCGAAGACAGCTCCTAATATCAGTAGGGAATTTCAAATTACAATAAAAAATAATTCTGATTCGAATATTGAAATAGAAAAATTAGAACTAGACAATCCTTTATTTCAAATCGTAACAGACATTAACACAATAAAAATTAATGCTGACTCGAAATCAGATATTATATTAAGTTATAATCCCAAACTATCAACAGAAAGTCCAGATATAAGCAATCTAGACATTAAATTCAAAACTATAGACAATTCGTTCAAACTGCTAATCGAGGCTGAATCGGCTTTAGCTAAATGGACCTATATGGTATACCTATACGAGGACGGAACCGATCTTGATGGGAATAAAGACATTAACGAATGGGAATTTCAAGGATCTATTGATGGAGTATTAAATTACATTGTTCTTTATGATTCGGACTACAACCACAAAGATGGTATATATTATATATCAAAAGATGAAAATGGTCAGGATAGCAAGATCATCTCTAAACGAATAAGCACCCACCTAAACTATGGCTTAGACATGAATGATGCCAACACTTTCAAAGAATTCAGCATTTGGTGTAAAGAAAATTTTCCTGCCGAACATTACGGTATAAATCTTTGGGATCATGGAAGTGGTATATTTCGAAAAACAGGTACTGAATTAGTTCGTGCAGCCTGCGGATCTATGACTCTTTGGGATTTATCAAAAGCTGCCAAAAGCTTCAAGGATATTGATGGCAAAGGATTTGATATTATCGGTTTTGACGTTTGCTTATTAGGACAAGTAGAAACGGTATATGAATTAAAAGATTTAACCGATATCGTAATTGCTTCTGAAAGAACAGAACCTGGAGATGGATGGGATTATAATACACAGTTTTCAGCTTTAAATAATAATCCCAATATCAACAAGTATGATTTTGCCGAACATATAGTAGATGAATTTGCTAATTCTTATAATAGAGGAAGCCAAGGTCATGCAGCCATAACTCAAGCTGCTATTCGAACAGATGTTTTTAAGTCCGAATTTATACCAAAGCTAAATGCTCTTTCGGATAGAATGATTAATGAAATGCCTTCTATAAAATTCGACCTTACTAATACCGTTGACAATAGCACCACAACTGATGGTTACAGATACATTGAGCATAAAGATATTGGAGATTTTCTTTCTTTACTAAAAGAGAAAACAAGTATTTCAGCAGAATTACTACAAGATATCACTAATCTTCAAAAAGCTTATAATAACAGCATTGTTAAGTTTAGAGAATTATATATGAAAGGAACAACTGGCTTGAAAATATGGATTCCAAAAGCAATTTCAAAAAACTATAATCGTTATTATTACGAAAACAAAGAGAGATACTTGAAAATCTCAGAAACGAAATGGGATGAATTTTTACATAATTTCGAATCGAATAAAAACACAGTCCCTCAACCAAATTTCCAAGCATTAGACATTGAGAATATATATATAGGGAAAACTGTTAGTATAGTTGATATTACCAAAACAAAACCTGAAGCTAATTATAGAGAATGGACAATAAGCCCTAATAGTTATGAATTTGTAGATGGCTGCGATTCAAAATCAAAAAGCTTGAAAGTAAGATTTCTTAGTAAGGGTAATTACTCAATAGGACTCAAACTAGAGAATGAACTTGGAGAAGCAAGCGAATATAAGCAAAATTACATCGATGTAAGAGTTCCAATATACTACGCACCTAAAAAACTTAAATATAAAAAGCATGCCAAAAACCTAGATGTATTTCTTTCATGGGAACACAATAAATATGGTTCTGATGGTGATTTTTCACATTATGCTATATTTAGGAATGACGAATTTCTTGATATGATAAATTCTCCTGAATACAAGGATGTTATAGAAAACAAAACAGATAATTACACTTATTCGGTACAAGCAGCATATTTTGATTATAAAGATAATATACAATATTCGGTAAATTCTAATACAATCAATATTCAACATTCTGAATTAAAAGCTGGCGCACCTGAACTAATTAGCTGTGAATACGATATTTACAATAATCAAATACATGTAAATTGGAAAGAATCAGAAGAGTCTAATATTAACTTAGATTATTACCAAATATATAGAAACAATGTATTATATCAAGATAATTATAGAGATACAAAATTTATTGACAAATCAATAGACAAGGAAGAGATTTATAACTATTTTATAAAAGCTGTCTACCCTGAACCTATTGGCATTTCAGAGCCATCGGAGTCTAGTTTTGTAAATCCCAAAACTTTGGGCATAGAAAACATAGAAATAAATGAGGTTTCAATATATCCTAATCCATGTAAATCTAAATTTTATATTCGCTCGAAATCGCCACAAAAATTAAGATACAAGATTTATAATATTAAAGGGAATTATATAAGAGAAGGTGAATTGACAAAAAGCGAAACCGAATTAAGCATCTATAAACCTGGAATGTATATCATTAGAATCTTATCCAACAAACAGAATAGCGACTATAAACTAATAGTTGAATAGCGAAATTTAAAAATCTACTTCTCATTACACTATAGATTATTGTTAAATCGAATAAACTATGGTGTAATGATTTTATAAAGACTACTCCTTACAGCCCAATAGTAGAAAAATAATCCAATTATATTGCTGAAAATCGACAATGTAAGAATCTAATTAAAAATTTACACAATAATACCAATCTCTATTAAAGTATACTACAATAGCTACAAGATTCTATGTAGCTTTCTTTTACACCCTAGGCTAGAAATTAAATCTATGCCTTTTTTACAAGCTTTAAGAATACAAGCACATAACAGATCTATTCAAAATCGACCTCATTTACAAGCGTGAAGTTTAATATTTTATAATTTAGGATAATTCAATTGAAAACTTTAAACTTATTAGCCTGATAAAATATAAAAAAACATAATCAAGCAAAATATATTTTATACCATAAGATTGAAATACTATTAGAACAATGTTCTCACTATAGAATTGAACAAATATCCAAAAGGCTTATAAAAAGGAAATTGATTAACAAAATATATTTAATCTATACTCAATTAAATAAATACAATCTAGAATTATTATAAATTAGCTCAAAAACTCCAACTAAATATCTATCTTTTCCGTATAAAAATTCGAATAGAAATTAAACCATCTCAAACATACCATTAAGCCGAATGAGAGCAATCCTAATTTCTTTTCACCAAAAAAATTTAAAGCTAGATATTATGTCAAAATATGAAATCAAAATGCCTAAAATGGGCGAAAGTGTGCAAGACGCGAAAATCACAAAAATATTCGTAAATATAGGTCAGGAAATTATAGAAGACGATATACTTTTCGAAATCGCTACAGACAAGGTTGATTCCGAAATCCCATCAGCTTATGAAGGTATAGTCGAAAAAATTTTATTTGAAGAAGGAGATATTGTAAACGTAGGAGAAACAATAGCTATAATTAATTCCGAAAAAGACAGTGATATTTCAAAATCAAACAGTTCTATATCTGACAATCTCCAAGAAGAGAATGATCAGATAAAGAATAATATTCAATATACGAATCCAAAACCACAAAATTTAGAATCTAATTACTCTGGATTTTTATCACCCTTGGTTAAGAAAATAATAAAAGAGGAAAACATTAGTGAATCCGAACTTGAAAATATAATACCCACAGGGAAAAACAACAGAATACAAAAAGATGATATTCTTAATTATATCAGAACAAGAGGCAGCCAAAAAGAAATCATTGTAACAGATAAAAAAACAGTGTCAGAGAAGATAAAAAAAACAACAATAGATAGCCCACCTATAAAAACAAATACAGGGGACCAAATTTTGGAGATGGATAGGGTTCGCAAAATAATCGCTGACAGAATGTTAGATTCGAAAAGCACAATGGCTCATGTAACGGCTGTTGTAGAAGCCGATCTTACAAATCTTGTTAATTGGAGAAATAAACATAAAAACTCTTTCTTAGCAAAGAACAGAACAAAATTAACATATATGCCAATGGTAGTTCAGGCTTGCACGAAAGCTTTACATGATTATCCTGAACTAAACTCATGGGTTGATAATTATAAAATAATACGCAAACCAGATATAAATATTGGAATTGCAGTAGCCTTGGAGGATAATAATTTAATTGTTCCAGTTGTAAAAAACACTAATCATAAAAGCATCTCAGGATTGGCAGTTGAGATAAATGAACTTGCTGATAAGGCTAGAAACTCAAAGCTCGATATTGCCGATTTAGAGAATGGTAGCTTTACAATATCCAATTTTGGATCATTCGGAAATCTTATTGGAACTCCAATAATCAACAAACCTCAAGTTGCAATTCTAGCTATAGGTACAATTGAGAAAAAACCTGCTGTGATTGAGACAGAACATGGCGATGCTATTGCAATTAGACATAAAATGTACTTATCTCTTTCTTATGACCATAGGGTAATAGATGGAGCTTTAGGAGGTAAATTCCTTTCCAAAATAAAAGAGTATTTAGAAAATTTCAATACAAACCAAACACCTGCTTGATATGACTAAAAAATATTCAATAACAAAAACAGCTAAAGAAAGCCTAAAGAATTGGTTTTACTTATTAGATTTAGGAAGGAAACTAGACCAAAAAGCACCTAATTACCTCAAACAAGCAATAGGATGGTCCTATCACGCACCATATGCTGGTCATGATGGAATACAGTTAGCCATAGGTTATCATTTCAAGAAACAACAAGATCATTTTTTCCCATATTACAGAGACATGCTAAGCTGCTTGGCTGCAGGACTCAATGCCAAAGAAATAATTCTGAATGGTATTTCCAAAAAAGATGATATAGCCAGCGGAGGAAGACATATGTCTAATCATTTTGCAAAACCTGAATGGAATATACATAATGTGTCATCATGTACTGGAAACCACACATTACATGCAGTCGGTGTGGCTAGAGCAATGAAAACCTATAAGCGCAAAGCAGTTGTTTTTTCCTCTCAGGGCGAATCTTCCGTATCCGAAGGATATGTATACGAAGCTATAAATGGTGCATCTAAAGAAGGATTACCAGTGATGTTTGTCATACAGGATAATGGCTATGGTATATCGGTTCCTAAATCGGATCAAACTGGAAATAGAAAAGTTGCTGATAATTTCAGAGGATTCAAAGATTTAAAGATAATATACTGCAATGGTAAAGATGTTATTGATTCAATGAATGCTGTTTATGAAGCATACGAATATATAAAGAAAACATCTTGTCCTGTAATCGTTTATTCTAATTGTGTAAGGATAGAATCGCACTCTAATTCGGACAAGCACGAACTATATAGAGACCAAAATGAGCTAAACTATGTAAAAACTAATGACCCTTACGAAAAGTTTAAGCGCATGTTGTTAAGATACAAGAGGCTTAGCAGCGATGAAATTGAGGAAATATCCAAAAAGGTAGATCAAGAAATTAGCCAAGCACACAAGTTTGCAATATCTCAAGATGACCCTGATCCGAAATCGATACATGATTTTGTAATTCCCGAACCATATAAAATAGAAACTAGTAAATTAGTAATTAGCAAACCTGAGAAAATTAAATTTATTCAAGCTCTTAATACTACTCTCAAGGAGGAATTTGAACACAATGAACATACATTTATTTGGGGTCAAGATATAGCTAATAAAGATAAAGGTGGTATATTCAATGTTACCAAAGGTATGCAAGAAAAGTTTGGCAAAGAAAGGGTTTTCAATGCCCCTATTGCTGAAGATTTTATACTGGGCACAGCCAATGGCATGAGCAGGTTTGATGAAAAGATAAGAATTGTTGTAGAAGGAGCTGAATTTGCAGATTATTTTTGGCCAGCAATGGAACAATTTGTTGATAGTTCTCATGATTATTGGAGATCCAATGGTAAGTTTAGTCCTAATATAACAATTCGCCTTGCATCAGGGGGATATATAGGTGGAGGTTTGTATCATAGTCAGACTATAGAAACTGTTTTAGCAAGCTTCCCAGGGGTAAGAGTTGTTTATCCTAGCTATGCTGATGATGCCGCTGGACTACTGCGAATGTCAATTAGATCAAGAGGTATCACTGTTTTTTTAGAGCCAAAATATTTATACAACCATCAGGCAGCCGAGGCAGTCGTTCCTGATAATCATATTGTAGAATTCGGTAAAGCACGAATAAGAAACAAAGGAGATAAATTAAGCATAGTAACATATGGAAATACAACACATATGTGTGAAATGGCAATCAATAATCTTAACATGAAAGAACAGATTGAATTGATTGATCTTCGCTCCCTTCTCCCTATGGATACTGACACTATAATCAAATCTTTAAAGAAAACATCTAAGCTATTAATCGTTCATGAGGATAGAGTATTGAATGGTTTTGGAGCTGAAATTTCAGCTCAAATCTCAGAAAAGGCATTTGAATATTTAGATGCTCCTATAATGAGACTTGGTGCTGAATTTACTCCAGTAGGATTTAATCCAATTTTGGAGAAAGCTATACTTCCGAATACTGAAAAGATTGAGAAAAAGATTAAAGAAATTATGGCGTTCTAAAAAAACTCTTTACTAAAAATTTAAATATGAAAAACATTGCAATATTATATAGTTTTAACACAAATAAAACAAAAAAAATAGCACAAGTAATCTCTCATGAACTTGAACGAAGTTCAAATATCAATATTAAACATATTGATATTGACTTTGCTTCAAAGGATGATATTCTTGGGTTTGACAATTATATATTAGGAGTCCCAACATGGTTTGATGGCGAGCTCCCAATTGCCTGGGACGAATTCCTCCCTTCGATAGATGATACTGATTTTACTGGTAAAAAAATCGCGATTTTTGGACTTGCGGATCAAAAAGGATATCCTGATAATTTTGCGGATGGGATTGGACTGATTGCTAAAATATTTGAAGAAAAATCAGCGACTATAATTGGTCATACTAGTACCGATACATATATTTACAATAAATCACTTGCAGAAAAAAATAAAATGTTTCAAGGTTTGGTCATTGATATTGAAAATCAAAATAGTATGACCAATAACAGAATTGAAAAATGGGCGGAATCCATACAAAAAGAAATAATCTAATATTGGTAGAAAAAAATCCTCAAATGATCAATATTTTCATTTGAGGATTTTTCATAAAGCTAATTCACAAACTTTTAGTTCTAAACATGCCTTTAACATAGCTTGTATTTTACATAAATATACTTAGATGAAAAATATGTAAAATACTTTTTTCGACAAAAAATTAAAAATGAACTCCTTTTGTGTAATACCACTGACCATCCTCATTTATAAAATCTGACAATTCATGAATTCTTTCTAATTGACCATCTAAAATATAGCTTGCTATAAATTCTACTTTCCCACTTGTAGAATACTTATCTCCTTTTTTTGTTTTTTTTATCTCTAATCCTTGCCAATCTGCTTTCTTAAGATAATTAACGGATTCTAGAACATCCATTATATTGCGACTTGAATGGTGATGGGTTTTTATTAGATAATCAGCATTGGATAATGTAAATGCGGTATATCGTGATCGCATTAGTTGTTCGGCTGTTGCTGCTGGTCTTTCTCCTTTTATTATTGATATACAACATGATGATGCTTCTAAATTGGAACCACATGGGCATTTTTCTTTCATTTTTTAATTTTATAAAATTAATAGAATGAGCTTCATTCCTAGTGAGCATTGTCACATAGTTGAGATAGCTACTTTTACCAATGCAAATAAATGTATTTTTATGGAAAAACAAGAAAGCTCGATGGGTTTGATTTGTATTCTTAGCCACACACAGTGAACCCCGATGGGGTTCATTTGTATTTTTAGCTTGTATTTTCGATCCATATACAGGAAACCCCGATGGGGTTTATATTATTATTGTTTCTTAAAATATAAACATTAATCTATTTTACTTATTCATAATCGTTTCGCACCTACGGTGCTAGAGACAGGGAAGCCCGATGGGCTTGATATGTATTCTTAGCTTTTTTTTATATACAGGAAACCCCGATGGGGTTCATTTGTATTCTTAGCTTATCTTTTGTGCCATAGACGGAAAGCCCGATGGGCTTTATATTATTGCTATGCGAATTTTTGTTTATTCGATCCAGTCAAATAAATATCTTTCTTCGTATTCTACCTGAAATTTGTGTAATATTAAAAGATATTCATCTTTAAATGTGCGTTTTCTATGATGTTCTTCTTGATTTAATATATAATTAACTACATTCTTGATGTGGCTCTGTGAATACGAAAATGCTCCAAATCCTCCTTGCCATCGAAATAAGCTTTTAATCCATTTTTTATCATTTATATATTTGGAGGAAGCTATTTTTATATCATGTACTAAATCTGATATTGAAATATTGGGTTTCATTCCTACAAATAAATGAATATGGTCTGGCATTGCAAATATGGCTAGTAATTTTTGTCCTCTATTGCTTACAATACCTGTTATAAATTTATGTAATTCTTCTCTATGTTCTCTAGGGATTAAACTTTCTCTATATTTTACTGTAAATACAATTTGAATATGTATTTGAGAATATGTATTTGCCATAATATTATTTTTTTTGTTTATGTACAGGAAAGCCCGAGGGGCTTGATTTGTGTTCTTATTTTTTCTTTTTATATACAGGAAAGCCCCATGGGCTTGATCTGTGTTCTTATTTTTTCTTTTTATATACAGGAAAGCCCCATGGGCTTGATCTGTGTTCTTATTTTTTCTTCTTATATACAGGAAAGCCCGATGGGCTTGATTTGTATTCTTATTTTTTCTTATTATATACAGGGAAGCCCGATGGGCTTGATTTGTATACTTGCATTATATACAGGGAAGCACGATGGGCTTGATTAGCATTTCTACCCTGTTTTTTCCTGCCATATACAGGATAGCCCGAGGGGCTTGATTTGTATTTATTTTAATCTATTCTATTCTTACGGATTTATTTACAGATTGGTTACACTTACGAATTCTTATTTTCTATTTGTATCTATTTCAATATTGTTAATACATATACTTAGAAATATTTTGTTTTTGCAGTTTCCGTATGCTGTTAACATAAATTCCAAACATTTAATTATATAGAATTTAAAATTTAGGCAAAAAATAAAGAATCGCAACATAAAATATGTATATTGTGCAACAAACACCAAAATAGTACACAAGTTGAACGCACAAATAAGTATAAATAAAACATCTCTAAGCCAAAAAGAATATCAAAATCTATTTAATGAACAGTACCCACCTCTATGTTTTTTTGCTAATAAGTTTATTAACGATATGTCCGTAAGTAAGGATATAGTTCAGGACATATTTGTAAAAATATGGGAAGGTAAAATAAACATAAATAAAACTAAATCTGTAAAATCATTTTTATACACTATAGTCAAAAATGAATGTGTCGACTATATAAAATTCAAGATCAAAGAGAAAGATAGTCTAAAATATATTGCAGAGTTGACCAATGATCTATCTTTCGATAAAGCTATGATTGAAGAAGAAATACATTTTCAAATTCATTTAGCAATTAAAAAACTCTCCATTAAATCTCAAGAGATAATTATATTAACACTGGGGGGAATGACTAATCCTGAAATTGCTGAAGAACTCGAAATTTCTATTAACACGGTGAAGACGATAAAGAAAAGAGCCTATAAAAACTTGAGAGAAGAAATAAGAACAAAAAATATTGATACAAATAAAGCAAATTATATTCTTATGCTTTTGTTTGGAGAATAGCAATACCAATATATTTTGATATAGAAAAATCTTAAAAAAGAAACTGTATAATATTTAGCACATGATTATTATATAAAAACCCAATCATACAGTTTCTTTAATACAGACTATAAGCAGTTGTTTCAGTGATTTGTGAGCTAACAACCGATACTATTTATGCTCATAATATAGTTCAACAACTAATTATGGTTTAATAATAAAAGATTGTTTTATATTCAAACCATACTTATCATAAGCTATAAAATTTATACGAGATGTTTTACTTAATAAATTCTCATCCAAATTTAATTTCCATATATGATTCGATTTTGATTTACGTAAAACAGCCTTATTGCTATTCCCAGAAGGATATAATTTATTTTTATTCAAATACACAATTCTTCTAACAAAGGGATCGGTTACTTTAATTTTTTGACATTTTATTTTTTTATTTCCAATATACGCATATAGCTGAGTACTATCGCTTGCTGCATATAGATTCACTAGTAGGGTCTTATTATCATAAACATCAAAATCTTCAATCTTTAAATTCAAACTATCTTGATTTTTATACCAAATGCTCATCTGCCTTATTTTGTCTCCATTTACCATTTTATATTTAAAATCGTAAACTCCATTTGCTTTTATATTTAAAACAAGATATCCTCTAGGACTCCCGCACTGCATAATTGAAGCAGGTACACCGAAAATATTTTTCTCACCTCTCCAAAAATTTCCACAAGTAGCACCACAATTAATCTCATGAATAATTTTACCATTTGGGCAAGCATGAAAATTCCTACTAAAAGTATGCATATGAGCACTTATGACTAAAATATTTTTACAATTCTGCAATACAGTTAACAATAAATCCTTATTTTTTGAATACTTCAGAGGTGCATGCATACATAAAATTAAATTTTGATTAGGATATAATTTTGCTAATTGTTCAATAAGCCTTATTTGAAATTCTGAAATTTGGGCTTTATATCCTTTCTTTGATTCAGGAAAAATATTATTAATCCCTACAATCAAATTATTTGAAACATTATAGGCGAAATTCTGACTCCCGAAACAATCTTCAAACTTGTTCACTTGATTATCAGAATTAAGATTACGATCATGATTTCCAAATATACAGGAATATTTACGACCGATTTGTTCAATTATATCCTTTTGACCTTGAATTAAATTAGGATTTTCATTTACCAAATCACCCATATAAATATCCAAATCTGAATTCGAATTAGCTAATTCACTATAAATGGAAGATATTGCATATTTTGTTTCAATAGAGTCATTTACTTGTACATCACCAATAAAATTTAGCCTCATTTCTTTATCAATATCATAATCAGAACGCACAAAACCTATATAAACACTGTCAGAATCCTTTGATAGTTCAACTTTGGAATTGATCAATTTAGATTTAGGATTAAATGCCTGAAATTTAGGAGGTGCAACAGCAGAAATAAATCTATCCGATTCATCTTCCAATACAAAAAAGGCCTTCTTGTTACTTATAGTAAAATTAGATTTTCCAAACACCAATACATTTTTCAGGAGTTTATCCTTCTTATCAAATTTACCATTGCGATTAACGTCCTCATAGGTATAGCCTGATATTTTTTTGGCATACAAGAGGCTTATCGAACTTATAAAAACAAGAACAATTAATAATATTTTTTTATTCATAAGTAAGCTATTAAAAACAATCAAAATAGAAACTTTTTATTAGAACAAAATAAGTCTATAAACAAAGCTCCAAAACACTCAAAAAAACAAAACCGGAAGATAATAAAATCAACCGGCATTGTTTTAATATAATTCAAATCTATCTTACAGTATACAGGGACTATACAGCAGGGGTGAATTTTTTTACCTTAGTAATATCATTCGCCTCATAGATAACAAAAAATTCATTATTCTTATTCGAAACAATCTTAATATTACTAGCCTCAACACTTTCTAACTCAACAGCCTCAGACCAAACATTAAGTTCAGTATCAAAATACATATACATAGGAGTCTTAATATCATTCAAGTAAACTAACATAATCTCACCATTAGGACTTACAGATAAATCATAATATCTTGAACTAGCGTCAACGATATCAGCACCAATTTTGGACCATTGTTGCTTAGCAGCGTTATACTTTTTAACCTTAAGAATATATTCTTTATTTCCATCAGTATCTTGAGCAATAACTACAACCACATTACCATTTTGGTCAGCACCAATTTTTGGAGCACCTCGAGTATAAACAACGCTACTTTCGCCATCTTTAAGTTTGTCGCCTAAAACAGTCCAAACATTATTTTCAAGTTTACTTACCGAAATATCCATAGGGTCGCTAACGTCCATAGAAGAAAGATATGTAATACCATTAATAGTTTTTGTATCAATAGCAAAAGAAGTTAAATCATCAGCTCTACCAGTAATAGGTGAATTAGTCCAAACTGAATTAAATGATTTAATATTCAGTGCTCTTTTAATATAAGCACCATCAGTAGCAGCATTTATACTAGCCACAACAGGAGTATTTCCAGAAAACACCATATTAATATTAGAGGTTTTAACACCAGAAAAAGCCTTTTGACCAACAACAGACCAAGAACCTGACTCATATTTCATAGCTGTTGTTTTGTAGGCAGAACTACCAGTATTTGGATCCTCTTCGTAATCAAGATAAGCCACATATGGAATCCCTTCATCAGAAATATTAAAATTAGAATATCTAGCACGTGCAGCCGAAAAACCATCTTTACCAACCTGATCCCAAGAAGTTCCGTTTAATTTCACCATAGCGGCTAAATATCCATCATCGCTTGATTTTTCGTAACCCAAATAAGGAGTTCCCGTTTTTGGGTCAGTTGTTATATTTACAGAATATACAGGATATGTAAAATCAGGTAAATTAGACCATTCACCCAATACCGATTTCACAATCTTAACAGTATATTTCTTATTTGTATCTCCATTTTTCACAATAAAATCAACAGGAGCTTCGTAATTGTTCGCAGTTTCTTTTGAAACCTGAACTGTGCCATTAAGCTCTACAGTAGCGCCATCTGTTATTGTAAATCTGGCCTTTAGAGCTGCCTTCGATATTTCATCTGACATATTAATAATAATATTATCAGTAATATTCTCTACTATATAGTCTTTGTGAAGAACATCAGCATTATCTTCCGCATAAAATCCAAAACTAAGAATTTCGGCTTTAAGCTCAATTTTTTCGACTTCATCATCATCAGAACATGAGCACAGAATGCTTACTAGACATAAAATAAGACCAAGGTTTTTTAGAATTTTTTTCATAACTAATTTTTTTAATAAATTTTATTTGAGTTACTTTTTTGGGTATAGAATTGAAATTAATTTTTCATTCTTTAAGAAATTGTTTTTTATAAATGCAGCCAATTCCTGGGCTGTTACTTCCTCTATGTGTTTTTGATAATTTACAACATATTCCCAATCAGAATTTTGATTAAATATTGTATTTCTTAAAGCAGCACTCCAAAAGATATTTTTTTTCTTTTTGGTTAGATAAGAATTTGTCATATTCAACTTTATATTTTCGAGATACTGGCTTAATGATTCAGGATTTTTGGTATACTTTTGCAATTCGGACTCACAGACTTCGACTAATTCCTCAGCCCTTTGGTCATCACAGTAAAACTGAATAGTGTTTCTTTGATAAGCATCTGGGTATTTTGCAAGCCCAGAACTAGCGCCAACACTATAAACAGCTCCCATTTCCTCTCTTATCTTTTTCAGTAGAATACTTCGGACTACATTCTTAGACATCTCACATAATATTCTATCTTTTCTCAGATCCGAATTTTCCTTAGCAGATTGAGTAATAATAGAAACTAAAGCTTTTGGAGAATCAGAGACATTTCCTGCGAAGACAGTATCCAAATCGAAGTTCATTTTTTTGTGATACTTATAATTAGAGCTATAATCCCCCGAAGGAAGAGAGCCTATATATTTTTTAATATATGATTTCAGTTCAGATAATCTTAGATCTGAGATTATTACAAAATTATAATCTTGAGCAGTTCCAAAGGATTTATTGAAGATATTTAAAATTTCAGATTTATGAAGTTCTTTTTCGATGAGTTGCTCATCCATACGCCTATTAGTATAATCCATTCCATTAACCATATAGGCAAGTTCACGAGAGAATTTATCTTTCTCTGTTTCAATCTTATTTTTTATCTTAGTAATCGATTTTTCCTTTATTTTCTCAAATTCTTTATCATTAAATTTGGCATGAGTCCACTTCAAATTCAAAAGTTCAAATAATGTTTTAAGTTCAGAATTATCAGCTTGACCAGCTACTCCAGTTCTAGACTTGTCAATAAGGAATCTAACTTTTGCAGATTTACCAATCAAGTAGTTACTAATTTCATCTCGGGTGTAGTTACCTGCACCGCTCATAGCAACAGTTGCCTGAGTATACAATCCTGTCAGATACAAACTCGAATCCAAACTATACAGACCACCTGCTCTAAATCCATTTATGCTTGTTGAATTATTTTCTTTTTCCGATTTTCTATAATATATATTTGCACCATTTGACAGGACTAATTTTGTCACATTTATCTCAGGAATTAGTTTTTCTGAGACAATTTCACCAGCCTTTATCTTATAGTTGATCAATCTCTTAGGGATTTTCTCTTTTTTATTAAATCTATCAATTTTCGATTTACGAATTTCATCTACAATTGAATAAAACTCATTCGAATCAGGAAGTGATTTTTTAAGACTATCAGGACAGGTAATCAGATAACGTGTTTGCTTAGGGATAAAAGTCGATTTTATATAATTGAGAACACTCAATGAATCTTGTTTCTTAATACTTTTTTTAATCAATTTAAACTTTTCATATTTATCGATTAATGTATTATTATAATAGAAATCTGTTTTCATAGCATTGATTGCAGCTACAGGATCTTTTTCCTTATTTTGCTTTAAACTACGTTCCCAGGATTTCAGATACTCAATCTTAAGTTTATTTATCTCTGCATTAGTAAAGCCAAATCGAAGAATCCTTTCATACTCTGTCAGATAATCAATCAATGCTTGTTTAGCTTCATTATTATTTAACTCGCAGGCAGACATAACTACAGCTTTGGTATTCATAAAATTACCGATATTTGTTTTAGCTGAAGAATACTTAGTATTCTCTTTCATTAAAGTTCTCATGCGAGCATTGAACAGAGAAGGAATCATTTTTCTTTTAAAGTCTGTTATAAATGCCTCTCTGGTTCTGATATTTGCAGACATTTCAGCTAATTGTATTGTGCTAAATTCAATCTCTTTGAAGGCATCATTAGCCAAAAGCTGATAATCTGTATTAGAGAAGTTATTGATATGATAATTTTTTGGTTTGTTTTTATTTGAAGCATTCAGAGAACCAAACCATTTTTTTATTTTATTTCTCACATCATCCACATCTATATCTCCACTTACAGCCACCGCCATTAGATTAGGACTATAATAATCTTTATAGAAATTACGTAATCTATCATAACTACATCTTAGAATTACTGATGTATCTCCAATTACCTTTCTTTTTGAATATCGAGAATCGTTGAGTAATATATTCAAAAATGCTTGCGAGGCTTCATTCTTAGGCCCTTGCTTAGATCTCCATTCCGAAAAAATCACACCTCTCTCACTATCAATTTCTTTAGCCTCTAACTTCAATCTTCCCGCCCAATCGGATAAGATACAAATTGCCGAATCGAGAAGCTGATTATTATTAGAAGAAAGACTTAACTTATAAATAGTCTCATTATAAGAAGTGTGAGCATTAATGTCTTTTCCAAATTTTGCTCCATTTGATTCCAAATATTTAATTAAACCATTAGCTGGAAAATGCTCAGTACCATTAAAAGCCATATGTTCAAGAAAATGAGCAAGCCCTCTCTGTTCTTCATTTTCATACACAGATCCAACTTTAAGAAACAATCGAAGTACTACTTTATTTTCTGTATTTTTGGTTGGATATATATAATATCTCATACCATTAGACAAACTGTCCTTTACTAAATTTTTATCTTGTTTTAAATTTTGCGCATACAATGAACTATGCAAAACCAAGAATAAAAAACTATATTTTATTAGTTTTAAAATCATCTCCCTCAGTATTTTAACCATCATTTCAATCTATCAAAATTGAATTTATAAATGATAGTTTTTATTAATGAATCAAATACAGCATTAACAATATACAACACCACAAACTCAAAGCCAAGCAATTGTTTTTCTGCATTTTAACCTAAATTACATATCAATTATCAAGAAAAATAAATATATAATTACCCTATTTGGCAGAACAACTCACACTAAAAATATGATTCTCCACCAAGTATTTATTGCTTAGAATTTGAAATTGTAAATAATTATTATTTAGAAAATACAATTTTCATATTCTACATCATTAAAAGCTGTTTTTAATTCATTTTATTTTCGTTATGAAATCTAAATAGACTTATTCAGATACTTTTTCAATTATAAGTTCACTATAATTTTTATCAGGTCCAGGCCTTCCAATGTTTATATAAGCAGGATCAACCGATTCAATTTTAATTCTGATAGTGTTATCCAAATCATTATTTAGTTCATTTTCCAACCATTTGATTCGTATTGGCATTTCATAGATTCCTTTAGGAATAACAATTTGCGACCCGTTAGTTACTTTCTGAAAATCTATACCTTCTGTCAGCCCATCACCAACAATAATTGAGTAGTTAACCGTAACATCTTGCTTAAAAGAAGAACCTCCAAGTGAAAAATTATATTCAGCAATATCTTTTCGATTCCAAACAACCTCAGTCTTACTTAAATTATTATCCATAATGGTGACAAAAGCATTATTGTATGGTTCCTTCTCCTGCTTATTACATGAAGATAGGATTGAAATAAAGACCAAACAGAATGCGAAGCTTATATTTTTCATAATTCGTTTATTTATTTGAACTAGGATTTTGTTCAATATTCCTATTTGCATTAGTTTCTTTTTCAGAAATTTGTAAAACATACCTATAATCAGGATAAGTAAGTTCCTTAGTCGAAGAATTAGACTTATTATCTCTGACTAAATTTTGGTGATGGCGAGAAATGTCAAAAAATCTATGCCCTTCAGCAAAAAATTCAATAGATTTTTGTTCATCAATTAAACTTAACAAAGCTGTTTTATCATCCGAGATATTAATCTTTGCAGGATCTAAATCATAATTTCGAGAAATTAATTTCGCTATATCCTTTTTTGCAAGTGTTATATTAGGAGTTTCAAGACTTAAATAAGCCTCTGCTCTATTGAAGTATATTTCTGACATACGAGAAACAATTGGATTTATTATCTCTTGTTCTCCATCAGAATACTCATACTTATTTGAATATTTCAATGATTCTATTGCCTTAATAAAATTATTTCTAATATCAGGATACTCATTTGTAACAGGATCACCAGCTAAGTTAGTTTCATTTACAGAAATCGTTTTTGAAATAAGATTGATAAATTTATCAGAACAGACAACATTTCCTTCATGGAAGGTTCCATAAAGTGTAGAACCCTTATCTTCACCGCTAAATTTGAAAATCACCTCATTAGTGTTATTAGCCAAAGAGAATATATTCAAGTATTCATCACCATAACTTATATCCCTATCAGCGATTAATTCTGATGAAATATCAATACAATTCTGCCACTCGCCTTTATACAAATATACTCTTGACAACAAAGCCTTTACAGCATCTGAACTAATATAGAAACTGCTCACATCATCTATAAGATCGAATAACTGGATAGCTTTCTTAAGATCTGCAATAACCTGAACATAAACCTCCTTCGCTGTGTTTCTTTTTGGATTATCATTTACTGTAGCAGGTTTTGTAATTACAGGTATTCCCATGTGCGATGCATCATCAGTATAAGAGTAATTTTGCGCATAAACAAGGTTTAAAGCAAAATGACAAAAAGCACGGGTATACAATGCTTCAGCATAACATCTATTTATCTCATTCTTTTCCTCAGGGAATTTATTCAATAAACTAGTAACATTATCAATAATATTATTTGCATTAGCTATTGATTCATATCCTTTTCTCCAAATAAACCCAACTGGGCCCGAAGCATCATATCTAGTCAGATCAAAATTAAATAGTGCATAATTCGAATCATTGGTTTTTGTAATATCGACCATATCAGCTGTCAAATCTCCATATTTCGAAAATTGACTATCATAAAAACTAAAAAGAGCACTATACATTCCATTTACAGTAGCTTTCATACTTGGAACATCGGCAAATATTGTAGGAATATCAACCTTTCCTTGATTTCCTACCTCTAAAAAATCCTCACAAGAACAGAAAATGCTAATTGATGCTGCAAGTATTATTATATATTTTCTAAAAAATTTCATAGCAATTTATTTATAAAATTTAAAATCTTATACTACTACCAAACACAAAACTAGTTTGCATTGGATATCCATTCATTCCTGTTTTATATGAATTGGTATCTTTGTCATCATAAGGAGTCCAAACTGCAACATTGTCAACAGTAAGAGAAAGATTACAAGACTTAATGGCTAGTTTTTTCAACCACTTGCTGTCTAGTTCATAATTTAGACTTATATTTTTAAGTTTAAAATGAGTTTTCTTTCTCAAAAATCGTGTTGAATTCATAACCGATTTTGTAGACACCCCCCATATTGGTTTAGGATTAGAAGCTATATCTCCAGGCTTTTGCCATCTATCAAGCTGATTTACACTTTGATTTTCGGATTCAATTCCATATCCATCAGAAGAAACAGCTCTTTCAAATGAGCTAAAACCATATCCTCCATAAACAAATGTTGACATAATACGAAGTGAGAAGTTTTTATATTCAAAAGTATTTGTCATACCACCTTGAAAAATCGGATTTGCAGATTTATCAGCTATTCTATCATCATAGGAGTATATTTTGGTAATATTTCCATCTTTGTCATACCACATAGGCATACCGTCAGCAGGATCAACACCAGCCCATCGCACCAAATAATATGTAGACATATCTTTACCAGGCTTTAAAATAGTTGAACCCATAACTTTTTCAGTATCATTATACAGCTCCTCCAATCTATTTCTATTATGAGAGATATTAAAATCTGTAGTCCATCTCAATTTTTTATTGATATTTAAAGAATTCACAGAAAGTTCAATACCCTTATTTGTAACCACGCCAATATTTCTATACACTCTAGTTTGTCCTGTAGTTCTCGAAATATCCATTTTTGTTAACAGGTCCGATGTTTTGTAAGAATATGCTTCTAGTTCAAAATCAAATCTTTTCATTAATCGAACTCTAATACCAGTATTTAACATACGAGTAGTCTCCCAGCTCAATTTTTCATTTGGCAAATCACTCATAGAGGCACCAAACGAATTATTATAATTATCACTTTCGTGATATGAGTATCTTCCTTTAGGGTGATGATTATCCATAGAAGAATTACCACTTGTTCCTAATGTAAGCTTCAGCTTTAGGACATCAACTAATTCCGAATTATAAAAACCTTCATTGTGAATATTCCAAGAACCACCGATAGAAGCAAAGTTTGCCCATTTTACCTTTTTACCGAAACGAGAATCCCCATCCTTTCTTAAATTTACGCTTAAGTAATACCTTCTACCATATGAATATTTCATATTTAAGACATATGAAAGAGATTTTTTTTCAGAATAACTTCCAGTTCCCTTATTTTCGTCGGCATAGGTAATTTCACGTATATTATCATTTAAGAATCCATAACCTGTTGCACCTAAGCTCTCACGCTCATGAGACTTAGCTTCAAATACCGCTAAAGCAGACATCTTATGATCACCAATTGTTTTTTTGAAATTCAATTTATTGATAGAAATCCATCCTAAGAAAAACGAGCCATTTTTATATGAATAAGGCACAGGTTTAGAACCATCTAACTTATATCCACCAGACCAGTTTTTACCAGAGCTATATCTGCGTTCCATAATTGAATTATAATCCAAGGCAATCATAGAATTAAAGCTTAAGTAATCTGTTATCTTATAATCAATATCAAAAGAAGATTTTAATGAAAGAGCTGATTGCTTATTTTCATTTTGTTCTCTTACAGCCATATTATTATAAAACTTAGACAAAGAATAATTTAAACCTGATAAATCTTTTCCACTTACCTTCTTATTAATCAATCGAAAACTACCATCCTCTGAATAAGGAGATATAATAGGGAGATTAGTATAATAATCATCTCCAGGATTAAATATATCATTCTTGTTGTATGATGCATAAATATTAGCACCTATCGAAAATTTTTCAGAAAGATTAATTTTATTGGAAGTCCTCAGATTAAACCGTTCAGTCGTATTTCCCTTTATGGTTCCTTCTTCCTTAAAATAACCACCTGAAACTATAAAATTACCCCGATCATTTCCGCCTGAAGCTGAAATATTTAAAGCTAAATTCGAACCAATTCCATAAAATTCATCATACCAATCAGTATCTGTTTTAGAATACTGATTTAGATCATTATCTTGATAAGGAAACAATTCAATACTCTTACCCGAATTAACAAAAGCCTCCTTTGCCAATTCAAGGTATTGCTTAGAATTCAAAACTTTAAATTTTGTTTGTTCATTTATTTTAGAAACACCATATCTAGCATTTGCATTTAAAGAAACCTTGCCTTTTTTTGCTTGTTTTGTAGTTATCAGAATAACACCATTAGCACCTTGCGCTCCATAGATAGAAGTAGCATCTGCATCTTTTAGCACAGTCATTGTTTCGATATCCATGGGATCAATAAAACTTAAAGGACTAACTGATGTACTAAATCCGCCTGAAATTTGATTGGTTCTATCGCCAGTATAAATAGGCACGCCATCAATAATCCAAAGTGGCTCATTAGTTCCAGCCATAGAGGCCTCTCCTCTAAGTCTGACCTTCATTCGAGGTCGAGCACTAGATGGGTCGGCTGAATTAGGGCTCACAGTCATTCCTGGAACAAGTCCATCCAACAACATATCGATTCGAGAAACAGGCAAACCCTTAAGCTTTTTACTATCAACTTGGAATGAGCTACTAACAAGATCTTCTCTTTTCTGCACAGAACCGTAAGCACCACGAATCTGAACTTCATTCATTGAGAATGTTTGATCCTCAAGTTTTACATTTATGCTATTAGACTTAGTTATTGCAACTTCTTTTGATTTCATACCAATAAAAGAGAATACTAATTTTAGCCCTGGCTTATCCTCAACCTGAATACTATAATTACCATCAATACCAGTAGACACGCCCTTTACTGTACCTTTAACAACCACAGAAACTCCAGGCAAAGGCAGTTTTTTCATATCTGTAACAATACCTTTAATCAGTCTTTTTTTCTTTTGTTGATAAATATTAATCGTAGGTTTTGGAGCTATGATATAAATATCATTATCGAAAGTAAATTTCAGATCCTTGTCATCCAATATTGAAGCTAAAACGATATCCAACTCTCCTTCAGCTTCAACATTCAGGCTATCGAATTCCATAATGTCCTCAGGACAAAATACAAATTCATAACCAGTCATTTTTTGAATTTTCCAGATTAAATCAGTAAGAGCTATATCCCTTTCCTTGATTTTTATTTTTGATTTTTTCGATTGGTATTCCGCAAAACTATCATTTAATCCACATTGTAGAATGAGTATAAAAGCTAGTAATAACTGAAAGACCTTCGGTTTAATTCGCCAATTCATATTTTATTTATAATTAATCTTATATACTATTTTTCATTTTCACAAAAAATCGCTTAGGTTTATTTTATGGGTTTGATTATGATGAATAATTACCTTTATATGGAGCTCCGTTTTTTAATTTTATATTTAGATAATTATTTTTTTGTTTTCACTATTATTTTATTTTTCTGTATCGTAAATTGAACCTTTCCTGTTAATTCAATTGCTTTTAGAATATCAGAAATCGAATCTCGATTCTTTACTGCTATAGAGAAATATTTATTTTTTAATTCATTATTTTCATATTCTAGGTCAAAGTCATAATATTTAGTCAGATCCTGAAAGATATCATCAAGTCTAACAGTTTTGTATATAAGCATCGAATTTACCCAAGAACAAATATCATTGGCATTCACTTTTATACTTGTAATATTATTCTCACTAACCACAGCTTGCATATTGGGAACCAGAATTTGTTTTTTATCTGATTTGCTCAGCTCTACACTCCCCTCTTTAAGAGTGATTTTCTTTTCTTTGAAATTTGAATATGCTCTAATATTAAACTTTGTTCCTAAAACCTTCACCTGTATGGAGTCTGTCCAAACTATAAATTCACGATTAATATCTTTTTGAATTTCGAAATACGCCTCACCTTCCAAAAGATACACGATTCTTTTATTACCTGTAAATTTATCAGGAAACCTTAATTTTGTTCTAGAATTCAACCAAACAATCGATCCATCAGCTAATTCCACTTTATACTTCTTTGCCCTAGGAGTAATCAACTTATTCCATTTCACAATAGTATCTGTTCTATGTCCAATGTAACTAATACTTCGTTTTGAAATATTAATTTTATCATTGTCTATTTTATTTGCATTAGTGGTATCTTCTATATTGTAAACTCCCTGTCCTTCAATTTCTAGTTTAATTGATTCATTTTTATATTTTGAGACTAAATTTTCATTAGACGGTATCAACCTACTTGAAATCAAATAGGCAAAACAAGACAAGGATAATACTACTATTACAGAGGCAGCATATTTGACCCAAACTAATCTCTTTCTTTTCAATACGGTTTTTTCTGATAAAATTTCCCAGTCTTTATTTATATCAAAATCTCTATATGCATTTATCTTATTATGCAAATATTTATGCTCTGAAATCCCATCTGCCCAATTATGAATATCTCTATCTTCATTGAGTATTTCAGAAGACGATTTGATTGTTTCATCTCCAAATACTTTTAGTATTCTATCAAGTATATATTTATTAATATTCTCTTTCATTATCTGTGTTTGTTTGTATCTATTACTGAATAATTAAAAAAGAGGGTGACAAAAAAAATGTGTTTTTTTTAAAAAAAAATACAACACACTCATATCTTGACCATTACTCCTACCAAACAGAATACAGAATAATAATCCGCAAATAGTTATTCAAACACAGTGTTTACACAAAACGAATTATAGTGATTTAAAACCGAAAAGATGTATCTAATAAATCAAATTCTAAAAGCTTGAAAGTTTTCTAGTTTTTTTATTAGATTCTTTAATTCAAAACATTTACTATTAGGAGATTATAATCAGATAAAAAAATAATCAAAATTATAAAATGAGTTTAATTATATGTCTAAATATCCACTAAGTTTCCTTATATTAGAGAATAAACCAACCAAATACACACACACTAAAACGGCTCATATTATTGAGAACAAATGAAACCTGAGAGTTAATAATTTATAATTACACTTTATTAACAGTTTAACAAATATTATCATCAATCTTATTTGTAAAATAAAATACTTAACATGAAAACTCACAAATTGTTCTCTCGTATTTTTTTAGTATTATTCAGTTTAGTAATTCACTGTAATAAATTGTCAGCAGAAAATCCTGAGGATTATTTTATAATGAAATTGAGGAATTTCGCTCACATCTGTATTTTAAAGAAAAAGCATCAAGCTTCAGATCCTGAACCTAATTTTAAAGTATTTCTTGATGATGTAGAAAAGTCGGATAATAATGGAGAGTATAATATCTGGCTCAATAAAGAAAAGACCTTTACTGTCAAAATAACAGGAGATTTTTATGGTCTGAAATTAAAATCAATGGGCTATGATACAGGGAATGAACATATAGAAATTATTCAATGGGGCTCTTCGAAATGGTATGATTTTTCGGACTTATTTAAATTTTCACCTGGAGGTATAAAAATGCCAGTCGAACCAATGAATATCTCTAAAATATCTTCCATCTCAGGAATGTTTCGAAACTGTGATTTTAACAAAATAGAAAACCTCAATATTAGCTCTTGGGATGTATCAAGATTTAAAGATTTTTCATATCTATTTGAAAATGCAAAAAACTTCAATCAAGATATATCCTTGTGGGATGTTTCGAATGCAACAGATATGTCATATATGTTTAGTGGATGTAGTAGTTTTAACTGCGACATCTCTCAATGGAAAACCGATAAACTTGAAAACGCTAGAGCCATGTTTTTGTCAGCTAGTAGTTTTAATCAAAATATAAATACTAATGGTGGATTTTGGGATGTAAGTAACTTAAGAAATGCAAAATCAATGTTTGCAAATGCAAATAGCTTTAATCAAGCTCTTGATAAATGGGACACATCAAGCATTAGTGATTTTTCATTTATGTTTAGAAATGCAACTAAGTTCAATCAAGATCTATCGACTTGGGATATTTCTAGCGCTTCCCAAATGAATGGGTTTCTAAATAATACATCATCATTTTCATCAGATAATTATAATAAATTATTGATTGAGTGGGCTAAAATAGATAACTTAAACCAAGGAATTAAGTTTACATGTAATTCTAAGTTTACTTCGGAGCTAGCACTAAATGCCAGAACCAGGCTAATTAATGATCACTCATGGGAAATAATAGATTATGGATATCTCTCAGACTTAGAAAATCAGTTTATTTTAATTTACAAAACCATAATAGAAAACGAGAACATTAACATTCCATTAATTAGCAATAAAAATTACAAGTTTTATTTATCTGCTGATGATGCTGATACCCCCCTACAACTTATTGAAAAAATATCAGATGAAGAAGGCATTAATTTGAACTTTCAAAAACCTGGATTTCATGCAATTAAAATAAGCTACACTAATCCATCAACAAGCATTAAGTTAACAGATGGTAGTTTCCCTGGATTACGTCACGGTTTTGATAATAGCCTTGAAGAAGATAAGAAACAGGAAAAATTAAACAATTCGAAAAAATTAGTAACAATTTTAAATTGGGGAGATGAAATTATATGGGAAACAATGTTTCAAGCCTTTCAAAACTGCTCAAACCTAAGTATCAAAGCATCAGATTATCCAATTTTAGGAAACAATATAAATGCAGAATCCTGTTTTGAAAAAGCTACACAACTTAGCACAGGACTATCTAATTGGGATGTGTCGAATATTGTGAACATGACTTCAATGTTTAAAAATGCTATCAATTTCAATGACAATCTTTCAAACTGGGATGTTCAAAATATACTTAATTTTGATTCCTGTTTTGAAACGGCTAGAATGTTTAATTCAGATATATCAGAATGGATTATTAATGCAAATTCAACTAAAGCAATGTTTAAAAATGCAAGCTCATTTAACAGTGCAACAACTAAATGGAATTGTTCAAATGTTAGTGATTTTTCAGCAATGTTTGAATCAGCATTAAGTTTCAATCAAGAGTTAAGATTTAGTTTTAACAATGCAAATGATTTAACAAACTTCCTACTAGGAGCAAATTCTTTCACATCAGAGAATTATAGCATATTATTAGAAGAACTAGATAAAACAACTGTTTCCAACAAAACCATACATATCAGTTCTAAATACAAAGATTCGGATATACCAAAAAGAAATTCATTATTATCGAATGGCTGGATAATTTATGACTATGGAAATATTAATGAATTTCGACCTTTGATAATCAAATACTACACCAATAGCAACTATCGTAAAATCAGTTTTAAATTAAATCCGTACTTTTCTTACAATTACAATTACGAACTATATGACGAGAGCAATAAACTCTTATCGTCTGGAAATAATATCACTAGCTCACAAAGCGAATATAGTCTGGGAAGTACAAACGGATATTTCACATTAAAAATAACAGGAGGAGATTTTCCTGCAACTTTTATAAATGATGGTTATGGCATAATATACCCGGTTGAAATTGTATCATGGGGAGATATAAAACTGAAGAGTCTTGAATCAGCTTTTGCAGGTTCGAAAGGAGATGAAAACGGAAAAATTCTTTTTCCTGAAAGCGAAACACCAAATTTCGATAATTTAATTTCAACAAAATCTATGTTCGCAAACTCTAGTTTTACTTCTCATCCCAGCTTAGAAAAATGGGATATGAGTAATGTAAGAAATATGTCAAATATGTTTCAATCAGCAAGTGAATTCAATCAGGATATTTCATTTTGGGATGTAAGCAGCGTTACCGATATGTCTAGTATGTTTTATCAGGCTTATAAATTTAATTCTGATATTAATCTATGGAATACTAAAAATCTAGAGAACATGAATGCAATGTTCCAATCGGCTAAGATATTCAACTCCGAATTATATAATTGGAACACTAGCAAAGTTAAAAATATGGTATCCTGCTTTTCTAATACTTTGTTCAATAAAAATATTAATTCGTGGGATGTGAGCAATGTCAGTGATATGTCATATATGTTCTCGGGTTCACAATTCTGTCAACATTTAGGTAGCTGGGATATGAGCAATGTAAAGAATATTACTGGAATGTTTAGTCAGCTGACAGCTATAGACCCATCTATTTCAACATGGGATCTATCGAATCTTGAAGTAATGAATACATTGTTTGCTGGATCTTCTAATGTAAACATTGACCTTTCTAACTGGAATGTATCAAAGGTAAAATCAATGTCTGATTTATTTAAAGCTTCTGATTTCAAAGGTGATATAAGTAGTTGGGATTTTAGCTCCATAGATAATATAAACTACACAAACCCAATGCGCGATATATTAAACTTAAATGTGAGTACCACCTATCCTACTGACTTTTACGTAAACTTAATTTCTAATTGGTACGATAAACTTTTCATAAAGTATTTAGACTTGGGGGCAATCTCTTCGTGCTACTCAAAACTTGAGGACGAACAAAAACTAGTTAATCTCCAAATACAGAGAAAATGGACAATTTCTGATAAAGGAAGATGTAGTTCAAATGAATTTGGCAGTGACTTTAAAAAATACATAAAACTTGCCTCCGACAATAAATTTTATTACGACGACTTTCCGTTTAGCTCAAACTATACTCACGCCTACAATTTTATCATAATAGAGAGCATTCCATCAGATGGACATCTATACTTGGACATGAACTATAATAAAAATTGCGAATACGGAGAAAGATTAAAAGAAGGAGACAAAATATATATGCATTCAGATGAGGGTGATAATTTCATGTATTCGATTTCTGAAATGCCAACAAATGAACTTCAGTTCAAATATCGTATAGTAGATTTTTCGGGTTATATTTCAGAGATATACAATTGCAATCTTGAAATAATTGAACAAACTAACAAAAGATTAAAGATTGAATATCTTGACAAAGATTTAAATCCTATAGAAACAAACATCCTTACTATAAATGAAGCTGATACGGATAATAATAGTTTTATCACTGGTATTAGGTTCAAAATTGATGAATCACTATTAGGAATAAAAATCCCAATAAAAATAAATATTGAAAATAAGAATAATGCAAATTGGATTATATTCAAAGAAAAAATAGGTGATAATTTTGCAGATTATTCTGAAATAATCTTGGATGAAACTCAATCTGAATACATTTTATCAATTCAAGCAAATCATGACAATCAAAACACAGGTGACAAATCTATTAATTTCAACATCATTTGTCCATTTGTAAGTAATATAGAAGGACAAGACTCATTCACCACAAACATAATAGAAGATGATTCTAATCCAAGTATTTCAAATTTAGTTTCGAAACTCAGCTTTATATATTCAGCAAATAGTTCAACTAAAATTTACACTTTTAATGCAACTGATGCAGACACTGAGATTAAAGATTTACATTGGAGTATAAACAATGATGCATTTAGCATAAACAATATAGGTGAACTATACACAATTCCCAAAAATATAAATCCTGAGAAAGAAAACTACAATATTGTAGTAAGTGTAAGCGATGGAATAAACAATACAGACTACCCTATATTAGTGAATCAAGCTAAATCCGATTCGCCATTAGGAATAGCTCCGAATCAATCATTTATTTACAGAGAAGAAAATACAAGTAAAATCCTAGGCAATATCAGATTGATAGATGGAGCAAGCTACGAATTTATTGACTCATATACAATCACAGATGATTCAGATAATATATTCGAACTAAAAGACAATCTACAACTAAGAATAAAAGAAACTGCTGATATAGATTTCTCCAAGGATAAAACATATAATATCACAATAAAGATAACAGATAAAAGAAACCCAAGCCTTGAATACAACGAAACAGTAAGCATAGAAGTAAAAAAAACAAATCTAGGTATTGAGTTAACTAATAATTTGCTTATCGAAATTACAGAATCTGACGAACTTGTAACCAATCAAGAACTTTGCGATTTTTCAATAGAGCATTCTGATGATTTTACTATTATTAATACCATATTTACAATACATGATATTGCGGGTTTTTACAGCTACTCAGATTATATCAAATTTGAAAACAATAAACTCATTCAAACAAAAGGTTTCGATTGTGAAAAATCACAGACTCACATAATCAAAGCAGATATTGAGCTTGAGTTACAAAATAAGAATAGCCTTGAAAAAATCACAACAACAATAAACGATTATAGTTTTGTGCTTAAAATCATAGATATTAATGATAATAAACCGCAAATATTAGGTGCAAGTAATATCAAAACTATAAATTCATCTTCTGCTATTGGAGATATTCTTGCAAATCCTCAAGCAATAGATGACGACAGATCTAGTTCCTTTTCAAACTTAACTGATTGGACAATTGAAAATCCACTTTCGGAAACTGAAATACACTCTTTGTTTGAGATAAATAATAGTACAGGTGAAATAAAATTAAAGCAGCTTACTCATAAAAACGAAATATATAATATTCTGATTTCTGTAAGTGATGGAACTCACAAAAGCGATAATTACAATCTTGCAATCCATTCAATGACTGGAATTTCAAACCAAGAATCAATAAGTTTTACAAAAAACTTATTGTACAATACAGACGAAAGTTCTCAAGAGTTCTTAGATATAGAATTAGGCGATTTTAATATAAGTCTACCTGATAAGTACACAATTGAAAATGTTAATTTAGATTTTTTAACGGAAGAGGTTTCTTTCAATTATTCAGAATATTTCGAATACAAAAATGGGAAATTATACCTTAAAAAAGGTTTTGACTGCGAGGAGAAGAACAGCCATTTCATAAAACTCAACATTCAAGTAGATGCAAAAAACACAGAAAACAATGAATTAAAAACTTTTACTGAAAATGATTATTCATTTACCCTCAAACTAAATGATATAAATGACAATAAGCCAGAAATCATAGGAGTAAAAAACCTAAGTCCAATAAGTAAAACTAATATTAATGGAGATATTGTGGCGATAATGCAAGCCATCGATAATGATACAAATACAGAAAATAGCAGTATCTCAAATTGGCGAATCGAAAGTATTCTATCAGACCCTGAAGTTCCTTCTTTATTGGCAATAGACCAAAACACTGGCGAAATAAAAATTAATGACATAAATACTAATGTAAATAGACCAATATTAAACCTTGTAATCACAGCCAGTGATGGCACCTATCGAAGTGAAAACTATACACTATCCATCAGTATACTAACACAAGAAGAATTAGAAATTGATTTACCCGAGAATCTTGAATATAATATTGACGAAATGCAAGCTGATAATTTGAGTATAGTAGTTGGCACTCTCAGCCTAGACGCTCCTACTAATTTCACAATAGAAAGTATAAATATGATAATAAAAGACAATATACATTCGTATAAATATTCGGATTATTTAAACTGGGATGGCTCAAATATTATTTTAACAAAAGGTTTTGATTGTGAAGAAAATCAGACTCATATTATTAACTCAGCCTTACAGATTAAATTAAGACATAATACAACAAATGAAATACATAATTATTTAAAACAAGATTTCAGTTTTCGACTCATCATTAATGATATAAACGATAATAAACCGAAAATCACAGGCATTAAGGAGCTTCATGCGATATCACCAGAAAGTATAACTGGAGAAATAATCGCTAAATTAAATGCAACAGATGATGATATCAGTAGCGAAAACAATAGTCTAAAGGATTGGAGAATTGAAAATTCAGAAAGCTACATACTAGATTTGCTTAACATAAATAGTACTACAGGGAATATAAGCATTAGGAATATAAATCATGATCTGGGATCAGAGAATATAAAGCTAAATGTAAGTGTAAGCGATGGTAGTTTCAGAAGTGAGAGCTATGAATTTATAGTACCTATATCCGCTGAATCAGGGCTAAACATGGTTAAAAATCAAGAATACTCAATAGATGAATGCAATAAAGAAAATCCTGAAACTATTATTGGCGAATTTGAAATTCTAGAAATTCCCAACTACAATATAGAGGAAATAAGACTAACAATAAAAGACCAGGAAAACATATGCGAATATTCAAAACATATTAAGTATGAAGATGGAAATCTAATCCTAATAAAAGGATTTGATTGCGAAGATATGCAAGATCACAATATTTTTATAGACATCAGTGTAACAGCTAGTGATAAACTCACAAAAAAACTAAAAATATTCTCGAAAAAAGATTATCCAATAAGCCTACATATAAATGATATTAACGATAACTATCCTGAAATAATTGGAATAAAAGATTTGAGAGCCATTTCAAAAAACATACTTAACAATGATATCATTGTTAAATTGATTGGCATTGACAGAGATATTGAACCCGAAAACCATTCCCTACAAAACTGGCAAATTGAAAAAATAGATGAGAAATATAAAGAACTATTAATTATAGATCAAAACACTGGCGAAATAAGCCTCTCAAAAGAAAATGCCTATATTCCAGAAGAAATAATCACAGTAGAATTAAGTGTTAGTGATGGTAGATTAAGAAGTAAAAACTACAAACTTGAAATTCCAATAATTAATGACTCTCAAGATACATCATTTGAATTATACCCTAATCCATCACATGGGCAAATCAATATAAGATATGCTGGAAAAATGAATGGAAAATTATATATTAAGTTAATGTCAAGCTCTGGCTCGATTGCATATCAAGGAACTCACAATTCTAGAGAGATCAACTTAAACCTCGATTTAAAAAAAGGTATATATGTTCTTTCTATAGATAATGGAGAAAATGAAATTCATAAAACTGTAATGATTCTATAGACAATTTCTATGTAAAGTTCGACATAGAAATAATTTAACTCTCCGCCTATTATAAGTTAAGGTGGAGAGTTATTTTTTTATAGTCATATTCGATTTAAATAAATCTAAACTAGTTTAAAACAATGAGTTAGCTCAAAAAACTTACCTTACAAAACAAATAATAGCTACAATAGAATTTCCTTTGCCAACAAGCAACTAATCAAAGATATAAAATAGAAAAAACAATCAATTAACATTTTTTATGTGTTTATCTAGAACAAAAAACATTAATGGTTCGTACAAGAATATAAACTTAAAATCAATAAAGATGGAAAACCATATAATAAACAATCAATTTAACAACGATAATAATTTAAATCAAAAACGTTGTAAAAACGAAATTATTTTACTTAGAACCAAGAATAAACTACTTGAGAAAATAAATGAAATAAAAAGAAACAATCCTAATAAAGGGATTTCAGAAATAAAGAATGAAATAAGGAAATCCGAATTATATAATAAATCCGAATATGACAAAAAACATATTGACTACCTTTTAGAGTTATACGAGATAGAAGAATATAACAACCACGAAAAAAAATTAAAAAAGCTAGACAAAAGAATTGAAAAACAACTAAAAAAAGAATCAGAAAATAATAAAATGACTCAAAATAACAATCAAAGATTTAATAATTCAAATGATGATTCTTCTTCGTTCGATTATAATAATCCAACACCGGAAAACAATCAGCCTGATTCTTGGAAAATGATAAGCTCAGAATCGGACATAGAAAACAACCATTAATATGTGCTGATTAATTAGCTGAAGGCGATATTAATAATATACATCTATAAATATGTTTTAAGCTCAATTTTTCAAGCTGCTTTTCTATGAGCTCTTACAATAAGGTGAAAATGTGAATAAATCCATTTTGGAAATTATTACGGAAATTTAAAACAAAAATATTAACTTCGCTGCCTATGGAAAAAGAGAAATTACGTTTAAATAAATTTTTCAGTGCAATAGGTCATTGTTCCAGAAGAGAAGCAGACAAATACATTGAACAAAAAAAAGTACAGGTAAACGGGCAAATAGCTGAGCATGGAACCAAAGTATCAGAAGATGATGAAATTCGCTTAAACAGGAAAGTTATTTCAAAGGGTAAAAATCATAAAAAAGTATATATTGCTTTTAATAAACCGCGTGGAATTGTATGTACGACTGATACAAAAAATGAAAAGAATAATATAATAGATTATATCAAGTTTCCAGAACGAATTTTCCATATTGGCAGATTAGACAAAGATAGTCAAGGACTTATTTTTCTAACTAATGATGGAGATATAGTAAATAAAATTTTAAGAGTTGGCAACAACCACGATAAAGAATATATGGTTACTGTAAAAAAACCAATAGATAAAAAATTTATCGAGAGAATGGGAAATGGTATTCCAATTCTAGATACCATAACAAAAAAATGTTATGTCGAGCAGGTTGATAAATACAGATTCAAAATCATACTTAAACAGGGTCTGAATAGACAAATCCGAAGAATGTGCCAATATCTAGATAATAAGGTTACTAAATTGGAAAGATACCGAATAATGAATGTAAATCTTGATATTCCTATAGGTAAATGGAGATATTTAACAAAAGAAGAAATGGCGGAAATCAATAGAAGAGTTGCTGATTCATCAAAAACGATATAAGAACTGAACTTCTAACCCAATCTATCGGATAGCAAAAGTATACTATCTCTGCATTTAAATATTGTCAAGATACAACAAGACAATCTAGGTACATACTAAATAAAAACAAAGGGATAATTATAGTTAAGGCTATTAGTTATCCCTTTACTATTTTAACTCAAACGGTACTATCAATCCACAATAACACCAAGTAAAAAAGGGAAATCTCGCCCCAATCCTCTCACAGAACCATAAGTGAAAGTCTCCCCATACGGTTCTTATAGTACATTTATCTAATATTTATTTAAATTGAAAATTTTAATTTCCGATGGTAAAACGGCTAAGGCTATGCGGAGTTTGGAATTCCAAAGAACTAGACTTTCTTTTACCCACTAAACCAAAGCCGTAGTTTTTGTTTTATATTTTCAACAAAACCTCAATTATGACTTTGGCAGTGTTTATTTCTGATTCCTTAGTTTCTAGTTTAGCACTCACTTGCCCATTCATTATAAGTGCATATTGGCTTTTCGGTTTTAATTGCCTGATATTTTTATTAACTTCTTTATTTCTGTTATCATTTTATTCTCATCACTAGGGAATTCAAAAATGTTATTTTCTAATTCAAAATAGAAATATCCTTTTTCTTTTCCCCACTTTTTACATTGAACTTCTTCAAGTTTATCATTGTATGAGCATAACCAGATTTTGTATCCCATTGAAGAATACCAAACTTCAATCCAAAATTTATAATCTTTAAGATAAAATTGGGAATAGTTTCTTTTAAAAGAATGTTTAAGGTCATTTAACGATAATTTTTCTAAAATACGATTATGCTTTGCTTCATGCCAACTATCACTATTAATTAAATTAGATACTTTAATTAATTTTAATATTTCTTCTTGGCTTAGTTTATTTTGGATTTCTGTTGAATTTATCGTATTCATAAAGCTATAACTTATTTTTTCTAGCAATTTTATATACTCTTTGACGTAACTATAGTGTTCGAGGGATGCTAAAGATGAAATTAATTTCGTTATGTCATAATTATAACAAAAATTCAAAACATCTTCCCTGGTATCAGTAGAATTAACTTTTTTCGATGGATTAATATGCATATACACAATCTTACTACAGATATAGCCTGCTTTTATTATACCGTCATAATAGTCATTGATTTGATTCAACTGATCTACAGCATTATTCAATTTGTTTTCAATTATTATCCCATGTTTCTTGCTTCCAATTTTATATGAAATAAAAATATCAATTGGTCTTGAATTACTATTATCCTTTACTTTAGTTCCATACTCAGTATATATTTCAACTTCTGTTAGACTATCAAAGTCTTTTTTTAGTCCTATTTCTTCAAAAAAAATTCGTAAGAATTGATTTTTATGTTCGTGATTTTCATACGGGTTGAGAAATGTACTCAATACTTCACTATGTGATAACTCTTTCTCTCGAACTTTTGAATAAAATGGAAAAATCAAGCTATAAGCAAATTTTTCATCTGTCTTAAGATCTATGCTAGCTTTCCCTAATATTTTTTTAAGTTCATTCATAATTAATTTCAATTATTAATATAGAGCTATGGTTTCAACTAAAAGCTAAAGGGCAAGGCTATGCTGAAATTGAGACTCAAAAGCACAAAACTTTGATTAACCCAATTAGCCAAAACTGTATTTTTTTTATTTAATTTTTCCTCCAAAAGCTCAATTATAATTTTGGCGCTGTATATTTATTATTCTAAATTTTAAAACTAGTACAAAACCCAAGTTCCTTATTAGCTAATCTGTGTGCTCTGCATGTGTCTTTAGAACACAGTATTTGTAAGTTCTACAAAAAGATTGAAAATATAAACTTTTTAACATAAAACAAAAGCAAATCATAGTTATTTTCCCAGAGGCTTTATATCTCTTGGTTTTGGAGTCGTTTCCCAAGCTATTAGCAAGTTGATTGTTTAATATTTTAAATATATTGGAAATGTGGTAGAAGTTATAAAAATAAATTTTGTATAGTAGGGACGCACGACCGTGCGTCCCTACTATACAAATTACACAGGAAATCTGATTTTACAGATAATCATGCTATTACTGAATCAGTCATCATTAACGAACCGCCGCATACGAGAATCCTTTGGTTTATACCGAATTTACCAAAGTATAAAGAAGTGTGAAAGGCTCATCCCATCAGTTATTTACTAGTAGAACGTGATGTCCGATTTTAGACCTTTCCAAATTTCCTTCATTATAGTGTTTCCTAATCATCTTTATCATTTTTTCTCGATGCTCGGCAATTTCAACTTTATCCCAACTCTCAGAATTAAATATATAAAAAGATTTGAGTGTATCGTAATTGTCACTTTTCTCTTTAAACATTGATTTTTTTACGCCAACAGATTTATTGCTGTATTCTGAATTTTGAGAAACACTCAACAATACCAAATTACCAAATGAATCTAAATTTTCGTTTTCAAGCTTTGGATGTTCCTTTTCATTCTCTGGGTTTTGTGGATAAATGTGTTCAACAGAGTTTTTTGATGTAATACGGTAGTTCTTATATTTATCATCATTTTTATCTCCCCAATTTTTCCAAATTACGTACTCTAATTTATAAAACCAATAGTGTTTAAATCCAGTTCCATTTGCCTGGCTTAAATACTTTTCAAAATTGAAGTCTGGTTCAAAACCTTGTGTTTGATGCATTAATTTCCACGACAAGACTTTATCGCTAACATTTTTTACCACAGAAAAAATATTATCCATTTTTTCTAAGTATGATAGGTGGTTATCACTTGTAGGGCTTTCTAAATTATGGTTGTAAAGCAGATAATCTAAATAGGAACTCAGCCAATACTGCCTTAAATAATCGCCAGTAAAATACAGTACACTTTGTAGCATCATACTTCCTGATTTTTCATATGGAGTGCGTGTGTAATAACTTTTTCCATTAAGAGAGAAATTTGCAATTTCTAATGTCTCATTTTTAGTGTTGGTATCAGAAATCCATTTAATAATGTACTTATCAAATAGGTAACGGACTTGCCACAACAGTTTAAAAAAGCGCTTAACTTCTTCTTTATTATTCCGTTGTTCTAGCTCTTTGAATACCTCTATCAATCTGTTTACATGAAAAGTTCCTGCAAAATCATCTAACTTCTCTACTTTAAGGTGTAGACTGTATGTATGCAATAGTAATTGACCAAAACTGATAATGGAACGGCAATAAATATTAGAATCATCTATATCATCTCTATTTAATTCACTCTCGTGTTCTTGCTTACCAAATGGGTATTCGCTTATGTCTTCTATGCTTAAATTATTTATTTTAAATCCAGTATTATCGTTGTTAAATTCCGTATTTTCTGCTTTATATTTGAATGTATCTTCCTTAAACTCAAACTGCTTGTTTAGGTCAATGTTTGCCCAGTTTGATTGTGGAAACGAAAAACGAGCATTACGTTCGAAAAAGTTGTTCATATTCTCGCATGATTCCCAAATCTTTGAGTACAATACCTTTTCATCTCCAATAACATTTAATAGGTTTGCTTTTACAATATCGGTTTGTTCTAGCTGTACACCTGAGTTATTTATGGTTGAAAAGAGTTTGTTCAAATCGGTATTTTGAGGCGTGGTGTTTTTTATGAAGAATACCTTTGTGTAGATGTAGTTCCCAAAACGCTTTACAGTTCGCTCAAAATCTTGATTGGTAGTGTAATCCAAGGTATCTTTAATAAAACCATCAATAGACTTTATTGCCTTTGTTATATTCTTTAAATAAGGATACGCTTCAACATCTTTTACTATTTTACTCTTTGCTTGTTGATTGTCTTCAAGTAAATAAGTTAGGTAATCATACACTTCGCTTCTAATCTCAAATGAAAGTCGCAGCTTCTTATCTTTTTTAAGAAACTGCTCAATTTCTGATTTATGATTAGGTGTTAACCGAGATACTACCAAAGCAATGAGCCATAAGGTAGTAAATCTCTGTTGTCCATCAATCAATTCTGAATTACGCCCAAACTCTCCGTTATCTTTTGTAATTAAAGAGCTAATGTAGTAAGGAGCATTCTTGTCGGTTTCAAATGCCTTATAGAAATCATCAATCAGCTTTTTTAGCTGCTCATCGCCCCAAACGTAAGGGCGTTGATAGGTTGGAATACTAAAGTTATAATCAGCTACATCTTTTAAACATAGCAATTCTGACTTGAATATATCTGTTCTGTTACTATTCATTGCTATTAATTTTATTACTTATTACACTTTTTAAATGTATATCGTATTCTTTGTTACTGGCATGATAATGTTTTGGATTTTCAATATTGCCAAAATACTTTTTCACATCTCGTATAAATCTAGTTTTAGCTGTATTCATTTCAACATCATTTTTTACAATATATGCTGTATCAAATTTGTATCTCATCTTTTTAAGATATAGGAACAACTCCTCTGTTGTAAACACTTCAAGTATATTGTCTATAAATTGATTGTCATACACAAACTTAAATACGCTGTCTTCTCTTACATTACGGGCATTGGAAACACGTAATGAATAAATAGCTCTAAACAGCCACAACGAAGCTTCATACAACAAATGAAAGCCAAAACGACTTACGTAACTCATTACACTGACTTCAAAAAGTTCTTTTAAGAAGATAGTTCCATTAGCACCATTTATTAAGTTTTCTCTGAAACTGTAGAACCTATCATCAACCAAATGATGCGATTCTGATTGAAAAAGAATGTTGTAAAGCTCAATGTAATCGTTAATGTAATCAAGCGTATTGTTACCATCAGATAGGGGTTGCTTTAGCATTTTGTATGTACTCTCGTGCATTTGAGCCAATCTGCCATTATCGTTTACAACTGCACTATAGTGATACGAAATATCTTTGCCATCGGCTTTGGTTTTTAAGGTAAACTCATCGGTAATAGACTGCTTTATTCCTTTAAGATTGCGGTAAAAAGGAAAGCGTTGCCAATGCCTATTGTCCCAAAAACGAATTTTGGTTAGTTGCTGAATAATATATTCAACTTTAGTGTTATCAGAGGATTCCCATTTTCGAGCTTGATAATTTACAATTTTAGGCGATGGAATAGCTCTTAGATGATGAGCTTTAAGAATATCGCTACCGCTTAATCTTACACCACCAGTATTTTGGGTTTCAAAAAATGTATAAGCTAAGTCTTCACTTGTAGTAATAACCAATGTTACATTTATTCTGTTGAAACTAATTGATTGAATCACATCTTCTTCGGAGTAATCGAAAATCAACCTAGTGCTTACAGCCTTTAAGTAGCTAAGATTCTTTTTGATGTTATCAATGCTTATTGAATTATGATGAGTAATGTTTGTTACTATTTTATCTTGCTTAAATTTTTGGAGCAAAAGAGCTGTAGTAATTCGTTGTTGACCATCAATAATATTGAGCTGTCCACTTTGTATATCGTGATGCAGAATAATACTACCTAAATAATACAATGGCTTTTCGGCTTCAAGAGCATCATACTCTAGCCAATCATCTAAAAGAGAGTTAATCTGCTTTTCACCCCAAACATAAGGTCGCTGATATTCGGGTATGGTAAGCTGCCCCTTAATATTTGTTTCAGGTAGTTCTCGAGCAGAACTATCAAGCAAATCAGCCAAAGTGCAACTTGTTACTATCGGTGTAAGTTTTGTGTTTTCAAGCATTTTATTTATTTCTACTTTTATTCATTGAACGGTCGGTTTCAAATAGCACCCAATACCAAGCCCAAACTCATAAAAAGTAGCATTAAAAAAAAACACCTAACCACTGCTACTAATGGAGTTTAGCCATAGTTTGATGTCAGTGCAGCATTCAATGAGTCTAAGTTTAATTTATATAATAGGATTTTCAATTTATTTGATTAATCTATCGAAAAATAATTCCATAAATCATAATTGTATCTTATGTTCCAAATATAATAACAAAAACAGCAACATAAAACATTATATTTAATATTAATTAGCTTTTTATTCACCATTAGCCACAATTATCCCATATGCTCTAATTTGACTTTTTGATTTTCGATATATCTTCTCTTATAAAGTTATTATGTTCAATACTATTGAATCTTAAACTGTCTTTTCTTGGTATTTTAGTATAAAGATAATAAAGCTTGCATCTTCATAATAACATAGTTCTAACCAGATTGGAAATGTTGTTTTTTCAAATAAGCACCACAATGAGCTCTAAAAAAGTCAGCTAAATGGTATTTCCATTTATGCTTAGTAGATTCTATATCTTTATTCGTATAATTACACAAAATACACAAAGCAATGGCTATCTCACAATAAATAATAATTCTAACTATATTTTTTATTAAATAAAGACTTAACACACGAATCATCAGCATTGCATCATACGCAGGATTATACCTAACCAATACCACACCCAACTACGATCAATCAATATTCTACTGAAAATTTATTTTGTTTTACAAACACTAGATATGTAAATATTTACTCATAACTATATCCATAAAAAAAGGGAGTCAAATTTGACTCCCTTTTATATATAAATTAATTGATGATATATTACATCAAGAAACTCAATAGAATACCAGCTGCTACAGCAGAACCAATCACACCAGAAACATTAGGTGCCATTGCATGCATTAACAAGTGGTTTGTAGGGTCATTTTTCAGACCTTCGTGTTGTACTACCCTAGCACTATCAGGTACTGCAGATACACCTGCCGCCCCAATCATAGGATTGATTGGACGATCAGCAGGAGAACACCAGTTCATAATCTTAGCAAATATTAATCCTCCGGCAGTAGCAACAATAAATGAAGCTGCACCTAAGATAAATATAAAGATTGAATCAGGAGTTAAGAACACATCAGCCTGAGTTGATGCACCTACTGTCACACCTAACAAGATAGTAATAGTATTAATCAATGCATTACTTGCTGTATCAGCCAATCTATTAGTTACAGTAGATTCTTTAAGTAAGTTACCAAAGAATAACATACCTAATAGAGGTAAAGCTGTTGGTGAAATATATGCAGTTAATAATAAACCTACTAGAGGGAATAAAATTTTCTCAAGACGAGAAACAGCTCTAGGTGGTTTCATTTTAATCTTTCTCTCTTTCTTAGTTGTAAGAAGGTTGATGATTGGAGGTTGGATAACAGGAACAAGAGCCATGTACGAATACGCAGCAATTGCGATAGGACCAATAAGATTCTTAACTGTTTCACCATTCGCCATGACATTGATACCATTAGCTAATTTCGAAGAAAGGAAAATAGCTGTAGGACCATCAGCACCACCGATAATACCAATCGCACCAGCCTCAGGAGGAGCAAAACCTAATAATAATGCACCTAGGAAAGTAACAAAAATACCAATCTGAGCAGCAGCTCCAAGAACCATCAATCTAGGATTACTAATCAGAGAAGAGAAATCTGTCATTGCACCAATACCCAAGAAAATCAATGGAGGGTACCATCCATTTACAACCCCAGAATAAAGAATATTCATAACAGAACCTGGCTCATAAACACCAAGCTTCAAGTTAAAATCAACAGCCTGAAACATTGGAATATTACCAACGATAATACCTATACCGATTGGAATAAGCAATAAAGGTTCGTAATCGTAACGGATAGCAAGGTAGATAAAAATCAAACCAATAATAACCATTAAGATATGTCCCCAAGTAACATTTGCAAATCCAGTAAATTCATAGAAATTTAATAATCCCACTAAAGCGCTTGATTTTCTAACACAATCAAGTTTAGGATTACCAAAATTCATATTATCACCATCAATTGTAGCTGTTCTAGAAGGAATTTGCAAATCCTCTTTAGATATATCATAAGATCCAGATGGAGCATTTGGATCAGTATTTTTTGAGAAATGAGTAACCTTTTTCTTATTAAAGGTCATGGTAATTTTATTACCATTAAGCACCCATTTTCCTGTAAAACGCTGTTTGATTGAGTCCATGGTAAAACCACCAGTTTCATCAAAAGTAATAATCTTATAGCGTTTAACAGTCTTATCACCTTGTCCAAGAGGATTAGCGATATAACCATCAGTATGATTAATCCATTTTCCTTTTAGCAAGTTTTCTTTATAGCTCTCTTTATCTTGAGCCTGAGTATTTACAGTTAAGCCCAACAATAAAACAAAAGAGCATATAATGCTAAATAATTTTTTCATTATCTCTAATTATTTTTATTTTGGATTAACCAATTTCAATTAATACATCGTCTTGTAAAACAGTATCACCAACAGCAACCTTAATAGATTTAACAGTACCCGCTTTTTCAGCTAAGATATTGTTTTCCATTTTCATCGCTTCCATAACAAGAAGGTTATCACCTGTGCTTACTGAATCGCCAACTGCAACATTAACTTTGAAAATACTACCTGGAAGTGGAGCTTTAACAACATAAGCAGCACCGCCTGATTTTTTTGCAATCTCTCCTTCTCCTGGTTTTCTAACCACAGGTTTTCTAACCAATTGTGGAGTTTTTGATTTTACCTCTTCAACGTGTACGTCAACATCATAGCTAGTACCATTTACTTCAATTGTAGCATTTGTATCTTGAAACTCTTTGATTTCAACATCGTATTGCTGACCTTTTATGGTAAATTTAAACTTCTTCATTTTTTATCTTGGTTGATTATTCACACTATAGATTTTCGAGCTCCAAGGTGAATAATTCTTGGTGACTTTTTTAATGGTTATAATATTACTCTCTTCGTCGTGAATTTGGTTAAAATGCATATGTATCGCCATTGCAATTGCAGCATTTACATTTCCTTCAATGCTGATATCCTCATCTTCAGACTGAACTTTTCCTTCACGAACAAGTTTTTTCTTAAGATTTAGGTTCAATAATTTTGGCAAATTAACAAATACAATAACCAATAAGACTAAAGCAGCGAATACGATTGAGTATCCAACTAATGCAACAGTCCATCCACCCTGACTTGCTATAGATAATAATTCTATCATAATGCTTTAATTTATTAAAGTGGAATATTTGAGTGTTTTTTAGGAGGATTAACCTGCTTTTTAGTTTGTAATGATTGTAAACCTCTAATAACTCTAAAACGAGTATTTCTAGGCTCAATAACATCATCAATATATCCATATGATGCAGCATTATATGGATTAGCAAATTTTTCGTTATATTCTTTTTCTTGCTCTTCGATAAATTTAGCAGCTTCCTCATCATTAAGCTCACTTAATTTACGTCCGTGTAATACTTCGATTGCTCCTTTAGCTCCCATAACCGCAATTTCAGCACTTGGCCATGCATAGTTAAGGTCACCACGTAATTGTTTAGATGACATTACATCATGAGCACCACCATATGATTTTCTTAAAGTGATAGTTACTTTTGGTACAGTAGCTTCACCATAAGCAAACATTAACTTAGCACCATGAGTAATAATACCACCAAATTCTTGACCAGAACCAGGAAGGAATCCAGGAACATCAACTAAAGTTACAATTGGAATATTGAAACAATCACAGAAACGAATAAAACGAGCAGCCTTACGAGAAGATTCAATATCAAGAACACCTGCAAGGAAGTTAGGTTGATTAGCAACAACACCTACAGACATACCTCCCATACGAGCAAAACCTACAATAATATTTTTTGCATAATGACGGTGTACCTCTAAGAATTCTTGATCATCAACAATAGAATGAATAACATCCTTCATATCATAAGGCATATTAGGATTGTCTGGAATGATTTCATTCAACACATCTTCCATTCTATCGATAGGGTCAGTACACTCTACCAATGGTGGCTCCTCTAAATTATTAGCTGGTAAATAAGAAAGCAATTTACGTGTCAGCATGATACCTTCTTCTTCATCCTCTAATTTAAAGTGAGAAACACCTGATTTGCTAGCATGCATATTTGCTCCACCTAAATCCTCAACAGAGATAGTCTCACCAGTTACGGTTTTCACTACCTTAGGACCAGTAACAAACATATATGATTTCTCTTCAGTCATCATAATAAAGTCTGTCAATGCAGGAGAATATACAGCTCCACCAGCACAAGGACCAAAAATTGCAGAAATCTGTGGAATAACACCAGATGCTAGAATATTTCTTTCAAAAATCTCAGCATAACCAGCTAATGCAGTAACTCCTTCTTGAATACGAGCACCACCCGAATCATTAATACCAATAAGAGGAGCACCAACTTTCATTGCCATATCCATTACTTTGCAAATTTTCTGTGCAAATGTTTCAGACAATGAACCTCCAAAAACAGTAAAATCTTGAGAGAACACAAATACTAATCTTCCGTCGATAGTACCTTGACCTGTAACAACACCATCACCTAAGAATTTAGTATCTTCCATACCAAAATTAGTACAACGATGAGTCATAAACATATCAAATTCCTCAAAACTTCCTTCATCTAGAAGCATATCGATTCTCTCGCGAGCAGTATATTTGCCTTTCTTGTGTTGAGAAGCGATTCTTTTTTCGCCTCCACCAAGCTTAGCTTCAGCTCTTAAATCAATTAATTTTTTTATCTTATCCTGACTAGCCATAACTTACTGAGTTCTATAATTATATATAGTTATTCTTATTTTGTTCCACAAATTTCAGTTAACACTTTCTGTGTTGACTTTGGATGCAAGAATCCAATTTTTAATCCCTCAGCTCCGTTTCTTGGAGTTTTGTCGATTAATCTACATCCTGCTTCTTCTGCTTCTGTTAATGCTTGCTGTACATCATCAACTGCGAATGCTAAGTGATGCATTCCTCCGCCTGTTTTCTCAACAAATTTGCCAATTGGTCCTTCTGGATCAGTTGATTCTAACAATTCAATCTTTGTGTCTCCCACTTTGAAGAAAGCAGTCTTAACTTTTTGCTCTTCTACTTCTTCAATTGCATAACACTCAAGACCTAATACTTTTTCGTAAAAAGGAATAGCCTCATCCAAGCTTTTCACAGCTATACCGATATGTTCGATATGTGATGGTTTCATATTTATTAAATATTTATATTAATTTGAAAACACAAAAGTATCGATAAGACTTTTTATTATCAATGATAATGAACAATATTATTACAGTTCATAGCTTTATTTTTACTTAGCTTAAACACTCACTAAACCTGCACTATAGATACACATTAAGTTAAATAACGGCTATAAACCTGCTCAACAACATATTAGCTTTTACGCAAAGCTTTGCATAAACCAACTAGTTTTTTAGTTTATCTAGACAAAGTAAAAATAAAAACGCCCTCAAGCATGCTTCTATGCCAATTATCAAAAACTATAATGAAACAATCAAATTACCAAGATTAAATCTACTTTCAACTAATTTCAAACTTCTGATAGGAAATTCTAAAAAAAATCTAACAAGTTTTAATTCTTCCACAAACTAAGAATCAATATAACTACAGAATGGTTTAATTTAAAAACTTATTAATGCTTATTTCAGGCTTAAAGCCTTTTTATTTATAAACCTCTTTAAACCAATGTAATGCATTGGGCTAGTTTATACATGCCTTTCAGACAAGAAAAATCAACTACCTGTTAAACCATGTATCCGACTGTGTTATTATGTCTTACAGGTAAGATAGAAGTCATTATTATTTCTTACTATTACAAAATTGCCTAATTTTATGAAATCCACTTTTTAGATTAGCCAGTATGGCTGACAGCTTGCTTATTAAACTAGACAAAAACAATTCCCAATGAGCTGTTTTGACAACATATTAATTTTCAATTAATTTCAATGTAATTCATCAACTAATCTATTTATTGTTTTTAGTTTTTTTTAATTACTCCTCATGCATTTCCACCCCAATTTCAACAAATTCAATCCCTTTATCCTAGTCAAAGTTTAAATAAACTACCCTGCATTTTTCAACACTCTTCTTTTCTTATGTAGTCGATTTCAGATATATTATTGTCTTTTAGATAATTAAATTTGTATGAAAAATCTAGTCTATACTTTCCCTTGAAATTGATATCAACTTTTCCATCATTCTTTTCTAACTTAGTTAATATTGTCAATAATTATAGAAATAATTTAAAAGAAAAACAGACTATCTTTTACATAGCTTAGCTTACAGACTTTTTATTATATAAACTTTTCAGGCAAGATTTTACACTTGCAATTTTATAAATTTTGGAACTTCCTAACAATAATATCTTTACACCTTTTTCTTTTATCATAGGCATTTCTTTCGCAACATGACTCAAATCTTTTCTTGTACAGTTTAACTATAATATATGTATAATTTTATGTAGTCCACCTATTATTTAAACCGACCCCAAACTATCAATATCGAATTCAGATTAAATTACACTGGACTATCATTGGTGTAAAATAAAAAAAGATCAATGTGTAAATTATACATTACTTACACACCAATCTTTAAAACCATTTTAAACACGCATTTCAGTAAACCATCTGAATAAATCAACTATTTAAGTGACATTTTACATAGCAAAATAGTTGTTTCAATAAATTATTTGTGCTTTTTATCCTCTTGTAAAGAAAATGTTGAATCCGAACATAAAACCTCATACAACCCCTTCATAATACATGTTAAATATCCATCCAACAAATAAAAGTGAGCATTAGTTATTGAATCTTCATTAATGCCTAGCAGTTTACTTAATTCAGCTTTGTAATTCACTATCTTCCAATGAATCCCTTTTGAATCCATTCGCACCTGACATTCAGAACTAAAAGAATCAACACTATTTTTGGTTGGACAGAAAAAACTAGCAATATTTAAATCTTTAATAACAAACAAGCTATATTTAGTCTCCAAAAAAGTTTTGATTTTAATCAAATCGAGAATTCTATCATGATTATATTTCTCCACACCTCCCAAAAGATAAACTTCTGAAGAATCCAAATCACCACCGCATTGCTTGTATTTTTGAACAATACAATCTAATTCTTTATTAGTAACTTTGGACACGTGAGCTAAACATCTGTTTCCTTTTTTATCAACAATGCAAATAATCGTACAAGTTTGCACCATATCGGTGTAAAGACAATCATCCTCTCTACCACTCACACAAAAATCACCTTCTGGCACAAAAACAAAATCTCCCTTTACATTACTTTTGTACTGTTCTATACATTTATATATCATTGAACAAATAATATTCTTTTTTACTGAATTATCAAATAATTCAGACGCCAAATTTCCTGCCTTAGTAGTCATAATAGAATTCACAATTTCTTCAGCAGGCTTATTAATCAATTCTTTATCTATTTTTTTTACACCTTTTGATTTATATCCATCTTTGTTTCTCCTACTACACAGAACAACTTTTTTAAGCATAGGAAATAAATATTTATCTACAAAACTTTTGTTAACTATATCATCCTGATTCTGAAATGGATAATATCCTTTTTCCTTTCTTTTTAAGACAGACCTATTAATGGAACGCTGATTTTTTTGTTCTTTTTGTTCTTGAAACATCTTATATCGTTTTATAGTTCTAAATAAAACTACAAAAACAACATTAAACATAAAATAAATACACTTATAAAAAAAAACAACTTACTGTAAACTACAAACATAAAAACAACATCACTTTCAAAACCCAATAAATTCATTAATATTTTATAAAAAGAATTCCTGAAATTAAATTTAAATTTCAGAACAATTCAATAATTAAAGTATATAAATCAGACTTTAAATTTCATATCATTCATGTCTGTATTTTTTAACTTCTGTCAAACGAAGCCCCTTCTCTCTTCCATAAAATAAATGTTTCGGACTACCAATCTTTTGAGATGTGTAAATCCCTGAATGACCTGAAAAAAGATAAGCTGTAACACAAGCAATACCAATATATATCCCTGCCTCAACTCCAAAAAGCTCAATTCCCATCAATGTACAAGCAATTGGGGTATTAGTAGCACCAGAAAAGACTGCGACAAAACCCATACCTGCCAACATTCCTACAGGCATCGGAAAAAACAATGAAAGTGCACTTCCTAAAGTAGCACCAGTAAAAAACAGAGGAGTCACCTCTCCGCCTTTAAAACCAGCTCCTAGTGTAAACGAAGTAAATAAAATTTTAAGGGCAAAATCCCAAGGCTGCATCTGAATAGAAAAAGATTCTACAATAGTTGGAACACCTAAACCTATATATTTAGTAGTTCCAATAAGATAAACAGCTATAGCCAATATGACTCCCCCAACAAAAGGACGCAGTGGAGAATAACTTATATATTTCTTAAAAAGATTAGCCCAAAAATGACAAGCTTTTGAGAACAAAGCTCCTGCAAAACCAAAAAATATACCAGCAGCAATACACATCGCAACAAGCCATATCGACATATGAGGAATTTCACCTATATGATAATGAGTATGACCTACATTCCACATATGACAGACTACATTCGCAATGGCAGCAGACATAAAACTTGGTAAAATAGCCTCATACCTCATCCTTCCAATAACCAAAACCTCAATAGCAAAAACAGCACCTGCTAAGGGAGTACCAAATACCGAGGCAAAACCTGCACTCATACCCATTATTAACAGTATTCTTCTATCCCGAGGTTTTAACTTAAATATCCTTGTAAACTGATCAGCAACAGAACTACTCATCTGAATAGCAGTACCTTCTCGACCTGCCGAACCGCCAAACAAATGTGTTACAATAGTCCCAAATAAAACCAATGGAGTCATTCTCAAACTAATAATATTCTGAGGAACAAGAACCTCATCGATAATTTGATTATTTCCCTTAACAACCTTTCGACCCAAATAATGATAAGACAAACCTATAATCAAACCAGCAATTGGCAGTAAACAGATCAACCATAAATTGTCGTTCCGTATTAGTTCAGCTTGTTTCAATGACCATAAAAAAAATGCAGACATACTTCCAGCTAAACCTCCTATAATCAATGCGATAGATAGCCATTTTAAGGAAAATACAAGTATAAATATTTTTTCTTGCAACAAGGATAGTTTTCTAGGTGTTTTCATTTTATCAATTTAAATAACTAACAATATTATTCTACATATACACATAGGCTATATAAAATACAGCCCAAAATAGAATATTTACATACAAAAACAGGCGTCATCATCCCATGTAGCAGGCGGTTAAAGGCAGACACCATTACCTAGAAAGCACAAATATATAAAAGATTTGTCATTCTACAATAATTATGATTTACTCATTAGCGTATAAAGACAATCAACCCACACATAATAATATTATGTTTTTATCAAAATAAATCTTCCTTTTACATTGAAATTTCATAAATTCAATTTAGTATTCCAATGTAAACTAATATTTTATGAAACAGCTTCTTTTATCCTTACAATTAATTATTCTTATTTTTGTTCTCAGTAAATTTTCGTTTTCTCAAAATATTAGTGGAAATATAAATAGTTACGCTCGTGTTACATTTATTAATAAAAATGGAAACAATACAAGCTTCTTTATCGATAAAAATAATATTCGAGGCAATGCAAACATCAATGATTTTAATGAAGGAAGAAGAATACTTATATATCAAGCCAAGGGAGCCAGCATTACTTCTGGCTATAATAATTCAAACTTCGGCAGCGTTACTGATTATGGGAATTCTGGTAATTATGAAATAGGGACAGTTTTATTTCGCTATGACGATCAAATTGAAGTAGCAGGACTTACTCGCGATTTTAATATTGAGGGAATGGTTCAGATTATTAGTATCCCCGAATATGATATTGCCAATACAACAGGTCAACTAAGTCCTGTATCATGGGATGCAACAGAAGGAACAGGAGGTCTTTTAATTCTAAATGCTAATGAGTTAAATTTAAATCATAATATAAATGCTGATTCCAAAGGCTTTAGAGGTGGCAAAGCCAGTAACAATTACAACGGAACTCCTGCGACTGTAATGTATTCAACTAATTCATCTTATTATGGTGAAAAAGGTGAATCCTTCACTACACATTCGCAATATCTATACGGTATGAGCCCCTTAGCATCAGGCGGCGGTGGTGGATCTCATCACAATGCTGGTGGTGCAGGAGGATCCAACTATTCACAGGGAGGAAATGGTGGAAAAGGATGGAATTCAGGAAATGTGAATACAGGAGGTATCTCAGGACATAAAATAGATTACAAATCTATGCCAAAAAAAATATTCTTTGGTGGTGGTGGCGGTGGCGCTCAGCAAAACAATTCTGTAGGTACCGATGGAGGAAATGGTGGAGGTATTATTATTTTGATAACTAATACTCTTAACTCAGCTTCAAACATTACCATATCAGCCAGAGGAGGAACAGCTCAAAATGGCGGCAATGACGGAATGGGCGGCGGTGGTGCTGGCGGTGTCGTAATTATAAATACTCGTGAATTTAAAAACGAATGTAATCTAAATATAAATTTAGATGGAGGAAATGGAGGAAATGTTAATTCATGGGATTCGCATGGTGCTGGTGGCGGTGGCGGATCTGGTTTAATTATCGTAAATACAGAAATACCGAATTGCACCAATATTTCTGCTGGAAATGGAGATGCTGGACAAGATAATGACGACCCATCAAGCGAGCCTTCCGCTGGAACAGGAACAGAGGAACCTGATGATCCTGTAACAGAACCTACTTTACCTGGAGACCTTAATAGTCTCGCACCTGGAAGCCATTTACCCAGCCTAAGCTCATGGCTTATTGCAGATGAAAATTATCTTTATTCAGATAAATCTATAACTACACAACTAACTAGCACTGGCTCACAAATTGGAAGTTGGAAAAACATTGCCAACTCCAAAAACTATATTACGAACAATGGAGTAAGTGGATATGGAGAATATCAAGATATTAACTCTTCAGAAATAAAAACAAAAACAGCTGTTTATCTCAATGAAACATATCAGGACTTTCAATACACAAAAAGCACAAAAGCAAAAACAATATTTGTAGTATGTAAATCGACCGATTCGAACACAAGCCTCGCTGGATTAATCGGAGATCCTAACAATAGAGGTATAAGAATAAGTAATACTGATGGCAATAGCTGGAAAGGCGAAAATAATGCTAATGATTGGCATTACCAAGGAAAAATGTTCATCAATAAAAAACGTAATTTTATTCACTCTAACAAGTGGCATATAATGCAACTCAATTGTAAAAACATTGAAGATAATCAGTTTTATATCGGAGGATACTACTCCACTGGATCTTGGTTTTGGAAAACAGAATACAAATTCTCTGGTTATTATTCTGAAATAATTACCTATTCTGATGCATTGTCTGGCAAAGAAACAAATATGATTACCACATATCTTAGTTTAAAGTATGGTATTGAAACCAATATAAACTATACTGCTGGTAATGGCGTAGTGATATGGAAAAAGAAAACTGATGAAACTTATAGAAATGATATTGCTGGATTTGGAAAGGATGATCTATCTCTTTTTGATACAAACAGTTCTTACTCTTTGAATGATGATGCCTGTATTAAAATAACCTGTAATAATGATCTTCAAAATTATGAATATACTCTTTGGGGAAATAATAATGGAAATATTACTGCTACTAATACAAATATCCCAACTGAAGGATATACAAAAAGATGTGAACGTATATGGAAACTAAAATCACTCGGAAATCAGAATTCCTATCAAATAAAATTATCAATTTCAAAACTCGGAATAAATAATCCTGACCTGGAAGAATTAGTTTTATTTACAAATAGTTCTGATGATTTCTCAAACACTAATTCCATCAAAATAAACAAAAGTCTTAATACTACCAAGGATAGTATTATATTCTCAAGCGTAAATTTAAATAACAATGATTTTTTCACTTTAGCATTCCAAGATCTTGTACCAAAAATTAAAGATATTGAAACGCAAGATTTATTAATATGCAATGGTCCAGAATCAATAAGTCAAACTATAAATTTAATAGATTATCAAAACAGCGATCTATCAGCAATAATTGAAATAACAAGCAATTACCAAGCAAATGAAGACAAATTAGAATTAACACCAACAGATGGAGTAAGTATCAAAAATCAAACAGATAAAAAAATAGAACTAAATTTTGCCAGCCTTGATAAAATCCAAAAAGCTATTCGAAATATCAGATATAAAAATATCAAAACAGCTAGTCAAAGAAATATAATTGACAATAGAATTATTAGCATAAAAGTAAACGATGGTAAAGCAGATAGCAATACCGTCTTTCGTACTATAAATCTGCAAGCGGTACCTGAACCATCTTCAATTTTACACGAATAGGAATAATTAATTATCTTTGTTTTTTAGTATAATTATGTGTTTATTTTGATTTTATAAATTCATTTGATTTATCATGAACTACAAAAATAAAATTATTCTAATTGTCGGATTTAGTACAATGTTAGTTTTCAGCATTTCATCTCTTTTTATAGGGCAGAAACTAACCCATTCTGTCAAAAAAGTTAGTACTGATTTAGCAATATCAAAAGCTGGACAAAGTTTCCTAACAGTAAAAAATAAACTTGAAGACAATTTAAATCGAGCAGAAACGCTTTCAAATACCATAGAAGAATTACTTAATCAAATAAAATTTAACGACAAATTTCTATCGGAAGTGCTTAGCGCCAATTTAATTGACAATGATGAATTAGCATCAAGATGGTGTGTGATTTCAAACTCAAACGAATATAATGGAGGTATAGCCTATAAATCAGACAGTATAATAAGATTCAACAAACCAACAGGAAGATTGATGTCAATATGGGACAATTTCCAAAAGAAAAATACGAGTATAATTATTCCGCAAAAAGATAATTTCTCTGTAATATCCTTTATAAGTCCAATAATCAAAGATAATGAACTAAAAGGAATTGCAGGTATAGATATTGATTTATATAAATTCCAGAAGAAATTCTATGACGATACAAATATAGGAAGAGCATATGTTTCCGTTCTTTCCTCATCAAATCAATACATCAGCCACCCCGATGAGAGCAGAATCGGAACAAAAACAAAATCGAAGATAGACATAGAGAACATCCCAAAAGTTTTAATCACAGGAGAAGAAATAAATCAAGATTATGTTTCTGAATTCCTTAAAATAAAAGTTTTTAGAATATACAAGGGACTCAAATTAGATAAAAACAATGAATGGGTTGTTGCTATAAGTGTCCCCTACTATAATATTAATGAAACTGTTTCCGAAATCAGGAGCTTGGTTATAAAAATTGGAGTAATACTTACTTCCATTCTGGTAATATTTTTGTATTTCGCACAACACAAGTGGCAAAAAGAATTTATAGCAAGACAAAATGCTGAAAATAAACACAAGAATGCAATTATTAGATTATCTTCTATAATGGAGAATAGCAATCAGGTAATGATTTTTTCAGTTGATAAGCACTACAATTATGTAAGCTATAACAGCATGCACAAGAACGATCTCGAACGTAACGAAAATCACACAATCACACTAAAGTCTAATTACTTAGCTTGCTACGATGGAGATTTTAGAATCAGATTAAAAAAATATTTATCACGAGCCTTTAAAGGAGAAAACTTACTTTTTGAGTATTATCGAAATGGGAAGTACTATCAGCAAGTATTCAACTCAATTGTTAATCAGCAAGGCACAATAGAAGAAGTTTCAAGTTTTAGATTTGACATAAGTGAAACTGTTGAGCTAAGAGAAAAGGCTAAAATAGAAAAAGAGGAAAAAACAAAAGCTCAACTCAAAAACTTAAAAAATCAAATTAATCCCCATTTCTTATTTAATTCTCTAAATTCGTTATATGCTCTTATTGAGGGAGATAAAATCCTAGCCAAAAAATTTATTGTCAAATTGTCAAAAATGTATCGCTATCTTCTTGATAGTAGAGAAGGTGCAACAGTAGAACTTCGAAATGAACTCGAATTTGTGAAAAATTATGAATTCCTTCAAAAAATAAGATTTCAAGACAATCTTATAATTGATTATAATATTTCTAACAATATCATAGGGAAAAAAATCCCTATTGCCAGTTTACAATCCTTAATAGAAAATGCAATAAAGCACAATATAATCACCCAAGATAAAGTTTTAGAAATAAAAGTATATTCAGAAAGTGGTAAAATTTTTATTGAAAATAATTACCAACCGAGAACAGACATGATAGCATCCTCAGGAACAGGGCTTAAAAATATTCAAGACATATACAAAGCTCTTTCTATTGAAGGTTTTGAAATATACAATGACAAAAATATCTATAGAGTTTGTTTGCCTATAATCCAAAAATAAAAAAATGATTATGAATACAATTCACATTTATAAAGAAAAACAATCTTTAATTTAACATTTTTTACAAACAAAATAATTCATATAGTTTTTATGCTGTTTATCAAAATGTATATTTGTAGAATAACAAAATAGAGTTTTATTTTTTATTAAACTATTACATAAGCACTAAATTCCTATTTATAAAAACTAGATAAAATAAAAGATATATGAAAATTTTAAACTTCATAAGCATCTGTTTATGTATTATTATTGGAACTAACACCACCAATATAGTAAATGCACAAACAATAAATGATGGTAAAATACACTTCTCTGGAAGTATATTCGACAAATCAACAAACAAACCGATAGCATTCGCTAATATCGGAATTAAAGGAACTACATCAGGAGCAGCATCCGATTTTGATGGTAAATTTATCCTTCAATTCACAGAGAAAGATTACTCATTCAATTTACAGATATCAGCAGTAGGCTATAAAAGTTTCTCTGGCAATCTAGAAGAAGTGTATGATAAATATGATAAAAAGACAATTTATTTAGAACCTGTAAATTACAATATTAATCAAGTGGAAATTAAGGCTGATTCTAAAGTCTTGCAAAAGCTAATTAAAGATGCTATTGATGGTATTTCTAAAAACTACGAACAGGGCGAATTTAATTATAAACTATATGTGTCTGAGAATGCAGTAAAAAACAATAATAAAATAAAAACAGAGTATATTATATTAACAGATCATAAAAAAGGATACAAACGATCTAACGGAATTGATAATTTTAAAAATATAAAGTACAAGGTTTTAGAATCTAAAAGATCATTCGAACCAAATTCTTTATATGAAGAAATAAACCCAATGGACGATATACTTTCTATGGATGTTATAATGGATGATAAAGGTATATTAAACAAGGATTATGTAAGACAATATAAATTAAAACGCCTTAATAAGAAAACAGATAAAATAGCTGAAATATCATACGAATGCAAGCATCCACATATAAGTAATTCTGGAGATGCCTACGCTATTAAGTATTGGGGTATAATATATATTGATAATAAAACCAAAGCTGTTATTAGAAATATTAGTAACTACCAAACTAGTGCAAATTCAAAACATGGTAGAATATTCAAACTACCTAAAGACCCAAAGGAAATTATAGAATATTCTTTTGACACCAAATACAAAATCAATAAAAACAATAAATATATATTAGATAAAATAGAATTTAGCAAAACCTTCAATAAAGATAGAAGCAATCAATCTCAGACAAACACTTTTGTTAAAATCATTGAATTTTCAAATAAAAACACCATCACAATTGATACTCGCGAATATCACGAAAACAGAAAGGCTAATGAAAAATTCTGGAATAAGTTTGAACTAATCAGATAATAACAACATAATATTTAAATTCAAAATTGATAAAAAACATAAAAACAATGAAAAAGTATATATTTTACATTCTTATATTAGGTTTGAGTTCATGCGTTGTATCGAAAAAGAAATATGATCAATTATCCACTGCTAAAAGAGGAGTTGATGCAAAACTTGCCGAACAAATAGCTACCAACAAGGAAAATCAAGAAACCATTAATAGTTTGAATAAAAAAGTAGAGACAACCACCTCTGATTTCAACAAACTTAAAAATGAAATGGCAGAAAATAATGCTGCAAAAGATGATCGAATAGCTGAACTTAACTCTAGATTGGCAAATCTTAATGCTGATGCTAGCGACTTAAATACTAAAATGGACAAAGTTAAATTCCAACAAAGCTTTCTTGAAAGAGAAAATAAAGAAAATGAATCTATCATTTCAGGATTGAAGGCAAAAATCAAAACTTTAAACAATAGCATTTCTGAGCTTAATAAAGAAAAAAATGATGCAAACACAAATGCTGCATGGGCTAAAAAAGAAATGAAAACAAAGCTTGCTAAAAAAGAACAAGAATTAGCAATTAAACAAAAAGAAATTGATGCATTAAATGCAAAAATCACAGAAAAC
>JAOARN010000048.1 GCA_025210485.1 Marinifilaceae bacterium
CCCCAGAGAAAAACAATTAAAAGGATTAAAAATAGAAAAGAAAGATGCTTTGATAAATTCAATGATTCCTAATTGGAATTTCTATAAACTTAATGAGTTGTAATGTATGAGATCTTTCGCTCGTGCCTCGCTTCAAGATGACGGATAGTAGTAGCAATAGTAGGAAGAGGGGACGTCCTGTTGAGCTTGCGAAACATCTACTATAAATCAATGAGTAGTGCTTTAGAGATTATGAGATTCTTCATACTTGTATATTTTCCAAATATAGAATTAATTTAAAAGAAAAAACAAGCTATCTTTTGCATAGGCTACCCTACAGGCTTATTTTTAAAGCGGAACTTCATAACATGAGGCTATGCCTGATATTATATAATAAAAGCCTTTCAGGCAATCCTGTAATATAAAAAAATAATGATGACTTATATCTTGCCTAAAAAGGGATAAGAACACAGTCGGATACATTGTTCTATTGGGAATTGATTTATTTTGCTTGAAAGGCATCTATACAATAGCCCAATGCAACGCATTGGGCAGAATAACAATAAAGAAAAAAGGCTGTAAGCCTGAAATAAACATTAATAAATATATTTTTCAACTTAAAACCACCGCATTATTATACTGATCCCTTTTTGTTTGATAAAAAAAATGCCTTTGCAAAATAACTGCAAAGGCTACTACTATCTATTTTAAACAGTGATAATAAATCTCATTAAAGCTACTATGAGATATAATACTGTAACTACTACTACTAATTTATATAACTTAGGATATAGTTTATTATTGTCTTATAATTACAATACGATATATTTTTAACTATTATTAAGTTATTTGTTATCAAATGTAAAAAGGATAATTTAAAATAAACTTCCAGTCATAGTTGTTCTACAATTATTATACCAATATTATTAGTTTTAGACTTTGAGCTTACCTTTAGTTCATAATAATTACTAATGCTGGGTTTTAAATCCCTCTTGAATTCTTTTCTCATCAAGACTGAATATGCTTACTGCTCCTATTAATAAAAGGAAAAAGCTTATCAATAGAATATATTCACTTGAATTTCCAAGCATATTTCCATAAATACTGCTTGCTATAACTCCTCCCATAATCTGGATAAATTCCAAGCTTGATATTACAATTCCAAGTTTGGATTTGTCAAAGACCGATTGTGGTGCAATATTGACAGTTGGAAAATTCATACCTATCCCAAATGACGAAAGAATAATTCCAATTGCCAAAACATAGTAATTGATTGATAATCCATATATGAATAATATAAACATACCAATGGAAGATATAATCAGGTTTAATGCTCCTTGTTTTCGGAATTTTAAATTTTTGGAAATTAATTTTCCACCTATCATTCCTCCAAAAACGATGGCTAGTGACATAGGAATCATCATGGCACCCGAGAATGATGCGGTTTCTTTATTTATTGTCTGAAGGAGGTAAGGTATATAAATTATCATTCCAAATAATGCTCCGTATGCACATGCTGCTGTAAATGATGATTTTAAAAATACGGATTCCTTTAGCATTGATTTTGGCAATAGGGGTGAGATTGATTTTTTCTCGTTTGCAATAAATAAAATTAAGAATATAGTTGAGAATATTACAATAGATATAAATATGATAGAGCCAAAAGGAATAGATTTGTTCAACTCTGTAAGACATATTAGTATAGGAACGATGGCTAGTAGAAAATAAATGATAGATTTATAATCAAGTTCTTCATTCTTGCTTTTCTCTAAAATAGGTATATACCTCTTAATAAAGTATACTGCCACAATCCCAATAGGAAGGTTTATAAAAAATATCCAATGCCATGAAAGGTAATCGGTTAATAAGCCTCCAATGACAGGCCCTAGTATACTTGCTAGTCCATGCACAGATGCCATTATGCCTATATATTTGGAGCGTTGACGAGGAGGAAAAATAGAAGAGCATATAATAAAGGTGCTCGAAGCTACCACTCCGCCAGAGGCTCCTTGAAGACCTCTAAAAGCAATAAGCATTATCATATTTTGAGACAAACCACATAGTACTGAAGATATAATAAATGCAATTATTGATATTGTCATAATCTTTTTTCGACCATAAATATCTGATAATTTCCCGCCTATAGGAATTAAGACAGTAGAAAGCAAAAGGTAAGAAGTAAAAGGCAGAGAATAATATTTCATGCCGCCTAGTGATTTTATAATTTTGGGTATTGCGGTAGCCACAATAGAATTATCCAGAGCAGACAGAAAAAGGCTAATCATTAGACCTGCCATTACTCCTTTTAAATTAAAATTTAGTTTATCCATATTTTTTTTGACTTTTTAAGAATTTTGAGTGCGCAAATATAGCTCTAAGCATTATTAAAAAGTTTACTATTCTTGCTAAATAACCATTAAGTTATGACTTCACTATTCGTAATCTTGTATTTATAAAAACAAAGAGCCTAAATGATGAAATTAATTTATTCTATATGTATGGATAATAATAAATATTGTAGGAGAAAGCTATAAGTTCAAACAAAGAGACAGAAAATAAGAATCTTAAGAATTAAAGATTATATTTGTAAACTTGAATAGAAATTAATCAAAATAAAATATAAAAAGTCGACAAACTAGTTGTAGGTAATAATCTAAACCTGGAATTTTGCGATTAAGCTTAATTTTGTAAAATTTAATTGACACAGCATGATATTAAGAGCCGAAAATTTAATAAAACAATATAAGAGCAGAACAGTAGTAAAAGGAGTATCTGTAAATGTAAAGCAAGGTGAAATTGTAGGATTGCTAGGTCCTAATGGAGCAGGAAAAACAACCTCCTTTTATATGATAGTAGGATTGATTCAGCCTAATGGAGGGAAGATATTCCTCAATGATAGAGATATAACAAAGGAACCTGTATACAAAAGAGCACAGCTAGGAGTTGGATATTTAGCACAAGAGGCATCTGTATTTAGAAAATTGAGTGTAGAAGATAATATCAAATCAATATTAGAGATGTCCGATTTCTCGAAAGAATATCAGGCAGAGAGACTAGAAGAGATGCTGAACGAATTCTCGCTACAAAAGATAAGAAAGAGTAAAGGTATACAATTATCAGGGGGAGAAAGAAGAAGAACCGAAATAGCAAGAGCATTATCTATAAAGCCAAAGTTTATACTGCTTGACGAACCTTTTGCTGGTGTTGATCCGATAGCAGTAGAAGATATACAGGAAATAGTTCGCCACTTAAAAGATAAAAATATTGGAATATTGATAACCGATCACAATGTTCAGGAGACATTATCGATTACAGAAAGAGCATATTTGTTGTTTGAAGGTAATATTTTGAAGTCAGGAACAGCAGAAGAATTGGCTGCCGATGAAACCGTACGTAAGGTATATTTGGGTAAAAATTTCGAATTGCGAAAAAACAAGTAATTTTTTTTGAAAAAAATTACAAATTTATTCTCTTGAAAATCAGCGCTATCAATAAAAAGAGCGAAAAAAAAACGTTTTTTTTCAAAAAAAGACTTGCACAGAACTAAAATCTGCTCTATATTTGCATCGCAATTGAATCGCGGATGTGGCGTAATTGGTAGCCGCGCTAGACTTAGGATCTAGTGTCGAGAGACGTGGGGGTTCGAGTCCCTTCATCCGCACAAAATAAAAGATACTTAAACCGTCGTCGCTAATACTGTTAAAAGGTTTGGTGAACAGACGGTTTTTTCAATTTATAGGTTTCTATCTTTAATCTCAATTTTTTTTAAAATGAACATCACAAGAACCAATATTGATGAATTAAATGCAGTTATTAAATTGCAGGTTTCTAAAGAGGATTATGAAGAGCGTGTAAATGCGGTGTTAAAAGATTATCGCAAGAAAGCTAATGTTAATGGTTTTCGTCCAGGGAAAGTGCCAATGGGTATTGTGAAGAAAATGTATGGAGTTCCTGTATTGGCTGAAGAGGTTAACAAAGTTTTAAATGAGAATCTTTTTGGCTATATCGAAAAAGAAGAAATTGCAATCATGGGTCAGCCTTTACCACACGAAGGCGATGATGATAGCAAAATAGATTGGGAAAAAGATACAGAATTCGAATTTTCTTTTGATATTGCTGTAAGACCTGAATTTACTTTGAATATCAGCAAGCGTGATAAGCTTGTAAAATATGATATTTCGGTTGCAGAAGATATGGTTAACAATCAGTTGAACCAAACTAAAATGCAATTGGGTGAAACTGTAGAGTGCGAAAAAGTTACAAAAGATAGCTTAGTCTATGGTGACTTTACAGAACTTGGAAAAGAAGAAGGTATTGTTGCAACAGATGCACCATTTCTTTTAAGCTCTCTTGAAAACGAAGATAATCAAAACTTATTTGTAGATAAAGCTATCAACGATGAGGTAGAGGTTAAAATCAACGATGTATTCACAAATGCTGCTGACTTAGCATCTTTATTAGGTGTAGAAAAAGAAGTAGCAGAAGCATTAGAATCAAACTTCAAGATTGTAATCAAGAAGGTTACTGAAAGAAAAGAAGCTGAATTGACAGAAGAAAACTTAGCTAAGATTGCTCCAAATTCTGAAATCAAAACAGAAGAAGAATATATAGAGTATATCAAAAATAATATTAAAACAAGCTTAAACGAAGAATCTAAGTTTAAATTATACTACGATATTCGTGAGAAATTTGTTAAGAAAGCAGATATTAAATTGCCAGAAGCATTCTTGAAAAGATGGATTCTTTCAATGAATGATAAATTAACTTCTGAGGAGTATGATAAAAATCTTAAAAATTATCATGATTCATTCAAATGGCAATTAATTACAGCTAAATTAGCTGATGAAAATTCAATTGAGGTTTCTAAAGAAGATGTATTTGAATATACTAAACAGAAAATCAAAATTCAATTGGCTCAATACGGTATGCCAATGAATGATGATAATCCAATGCTTGATGAATGGACTGTTAAGCAATTAGAAGATCAAAATACATATTCAGAAAATGCTAATTCTGTTGGTGAAGATAAAATCTGCCAATTTATTGCTGAAAAAATCAAACTAGAAGACAAAGAAGTTAGTTCTGAAGAATTCAGTGATATCTTAAAAGAAATGCAAGAAAATAAATAGTAGCAATTTCTACATATTCCAAAAAAGACCATCTTATTGATGGTCTTTTTTTATTTAGATGCTCTTTTTCTTTTATTTTTTTGCTCAATTTTATCTAATGGATCCTCTGCAAGACTAAAATTAAGGGGGAATTCAAATTTATTTTTTTCAACTTCTTTGATCCTTTCTTCTTCTCTTTGTAGGGATAAATCATCTTGCTTATGATTTTTCTGTTGTTTCTTTTTGCATATTGATTGCTTTAAATAGTTAAATGCATCAAAAATTTTTTGGCAAATAGTTTTCTCTGCTTTTGGTCTTATATTTAAATCTGAAATACGGGGTGTTGGGAATTCTTTCACATCCAGAGTTAACTGTTTTTCTTCATTTTTTTTCTTTTTTTTATTTCTTTTCTTTTTTTTATTTCGTATATCTGTAATTCTTAAAATTTGACTGTCGTTAATTTTTATATCATCGAGATATACTCCGTCCTTAGTATTTGATTTAACCCGATTGTCTAGTTGGCGCCGAATTAGTTGATTGTTTGGCTGCTGTTGATTTTGTTGATTGTTTGGCTGTTGCTGGATTAGTTGGTTGTCTTGCTGTTGCTGATTGCCTAAATTTATTTCCATAATTATAAAATTATTAATAAAACTATAATTTAATTATTTGTAGTTGTGTTAGAGAATCCTTTTATTCATTCTGCATCAGAATCTAAATCATTGAAATTTAAATTGTCTAATTCTTGCTCTAATTTTCTTTTTTGATTTTCTGTTAATCTAGGTGTATCATATAATATGTCATCCCGATTATTATTTCTTTTAAATGAGTTTATTAAGTTAAAACTAGAATAAAAATTATTATTTTGATTTGGCTGATTGTTTAATTGCTTTTTGTTACTGTTTTTCTGATTTACCTGTTTTTCCTGTTTTACCTGTTTTTCCATTTTAAAAAAAGTTTAAGTTTATAAAAATTGTGAATAATAATTAGGCAGCATCTGTATTGATTTACACTATTATTATAGGTGCTTGATGAGGCTGATGATTAGCTGCTTCTTCTAAGGGATCATTAGCTTGTTGGTTTAAATTATTCTCATTAACCTGCCCTTGATTTAGATTATTTGCGTGTTGATTTTGTTGTAATTGGTTTACTTGGTCATTTTGCATATCATTTATTTTATGAGATTATTTTTATCCTTTTACCCAGTATTGATGTAAAAAGATGTTAAATAGATGTGTAAATATGTTAAATGATAGCTTTTTTATTAATTGATAAATTAATTGCTAGAAAAATTGTTTTGTTATAATTAAACTAATTTAAATATAAGAAGGTTTGAGTATATATAATAAAGTTTTTATCCCCTTGGTTAAAAGTAGTTTTATTGTATAGAATTAATAAACTAGCAGTTGAAAGCAGATATAAGTATTATATTTTTTTTATCAAGCTAAAATTATTATTAGATTTGCAGATGTTTTTTGAAAAATTAAACTAAGATTATCAGTTTTTTAGCCTAAAATAAGACTACTGAAATCATTGAATAAAAATTTAATTTCTCAAAAACATTTTACACAGGGTTTTTTTGATCTTATCCATATTGGATAGGATAGTTGTTAGTGTAAATCACACTCTAACACTATAAATTAATAAACTAGCCTAAAGCAATAGGCAACTTATTACAACAAACACATTTGATAGATGAAATTTACAGCTAAAGAAATTGCCGAAATGCTACAAGGCGTAGTTGATGGAGATGAAAATATTAAAGTAGGTAATGTATCTCGCATAGAAGAAGGCAAACCTGAAACTTTATCATTTTTGGCAAACCCTAAGTATGAGCATTATATTTATACAACCAAATCAAGTATTGTAATTGTGGGCAAGGATTTCAAACCAAGTCAAGAATTACATTGCAGTTTGATAAGAGTTGAAGATCCATATCAAAGTATAGCTTCCCTTCTTGAGATGTATGAAGAAATGAAGCCAAAAAAAATAGGAATAGAACAACCATCATATGTTACCCAAGGAGTAGAATTATCAGATGATGTTTATTTGGGTGCTTTTGCTTATATTGGCAGAAATGCTAAGATAGGAAAAAATGTAAAAATATATCCTCATGCATATATTGGTGACAATACAGTAGTGGGTGATAATACCATAATATATTCAGGAGTAAAAGTATACGAAGGCTGTCGTATTGGTTCCGATTGTGTTCTACATGCAGGAGTAGTTGTGGGAGGTGACGGATTCGGATTTGCTCCTTCATCAGCAAATGATTACAAAAAAGTTCCACAAGTAGGAAATGTTATAATCGAGGATAAAGTAGAGATAGGAGCTAATACTTGTATCGATAGAGCAACAATGGGAGCAACCATAATACGAAAGGGAGTTAAATTAGATAATTTGATTCAAGTTGCCCATAATGTTGAAATAGGAGAGAATACAGTGATTGCTTCGCAAACAGGAGTTGCAGGAAGTGCTAAAGTTGGTAAAAATTGTATGATTGGAGGTCAGGTAGGAATAGTTGGTCACCTAACAATTGCTGATGAGGTGAAGATAGCAGCACAGTCTGGAATTGCAAGAAAAATATCAAAAGAAGGACAGGTTGTTCAAGGATCTCCTGCTTTTGAATATGCTCCATATCAAAAATCATATGTACTATTCAAGAACTTACCTAAATTAAACGATAGAATAAATAAACTAGAGAAATTATTATCTGAGGGAAATTAGAATTTGATAAAATTATCACTAGTAAGAAACACGTACTATTATTTGAAAATCATATATGTTAGATAAACAAAGAACTATAGCAGGAGAATTTACCCTAACTGGTAAAGGACTGCACACAGGCCAAGAAGTATCAATAAGTTTTAAACCAGCTCCAGAGAATCATGGATATGTTTTTAAGAGAGTAGATTTAGAAGGTGAACCGACAATAGAAGCTAATGCTAAATATGTTGTAGACACTTCAAGAGGAACAGTATTAGCAAAAGGCGAGTGCAAAGTACAAACTATAGAGCACGTATTGTCTGCCTTATATGGAATGGAAGTTGATAACTGCTTGGTTGAATTAAATTCTTCAGAACCACCAATACTAGATGGAAGTTCAAAATTCTTTGTAGAAGGAATAGAGAAGGTAGGGTATCAGCAACAAGAGGCGAAGAGAGAGTATTTTGAAGTTCGTGAGAAGATTAGTTATCAAGATAAATCGAAAGGAATAGAAATTAGTATTTATCCTGATGATAATTATAGTATCTCGTCAATGATTGATTTTAATTCAAAAGTACTAAAGAATCAATTTGCACAATTGAATGATCTTGACGAATACAAAGATAATATCAGCATGTGTCGAACATTCGTATTTGTTCGAGAATTAGAATTTTTGATTCAGAATAATTTAGTAAAAGGCGGAGATTTAGATAATGCCATTGTAATAATGGACCAACCTATGTCGCAAGAAGAACTAAATAGAATTGCTGATTTGTTTGAACACCAAAGAGTCGAAGTAAAAGAAGGAATATTAAGTAATTTGGAATTATATTTTGATAATGAATGTGCACGTCACAAATTATTGGATATAATAGGAGATTTGGCTCTTTGTGGCAAATTTATTAAAGGTAGAGTAGTTGCTACACGTCCAGGACATGGACCAAATACAGAGTTGGCAAAATTATTAATAAAACAAATACAAAAACAAATGGGAAAAGATTCTGCACCAGTTTATGATCCAAATCAAGAACCTGTATTGGATATTAATGGAGTAATGAAATTACTTCCTCACCGTCCTCCATTTTTATTAGTAGATAAAATCATAGATATTCAAGAGGATCATATAGTTGGTATCAAAAATGTTACAATGAATGAACCATTTTTTGTTGGTCACTTTCCAGACGAACCAGTAATGCCAGGTGTTTTAATGGTAGAAGCTATGGCTCAGTGTGGAGGAATTCTTGTTTTAAGTCAAGTAGATGATCCAGAAAATTATTCTACTTATTTCCTAACACAAAATAATATAAAATTCAGAAAAAAAGTTGTTCCAGGTGATACCTTAAAATTTAAGTTATCATTCCTTTCACCTATTCGCAGAGGAGTAGCTAATATGAGAGGGCTTGCTTTTGTTGGCGATACAATTGTTGCAGAAGGTGAGTTTATGGCTCAAATAGCAAGAAACAAAGTACAGGAATAGTTTGTTTATTAAGCATGTGGCACGTTTATTGACTAAGTGTACCATTATCTGAATTTAAATAATTAGTATCGTTAGATCTATAAAAACTATTGCTTTTATCAAAGGCAAAAGAAAAATAAAGAAAAATGAAACAACCTTTAGCATACGTACATCCAGAAGCGAAAATAGCCGACAATGTGGTTATCGAACCATTTGTTACTATCGATAAAGATGTAGTTATAGAAGAAGGAACCAGAATTGGTTCAAATGCAACGATTCTTGAAGGAACCAGAATTGGAAAGAATTGTAATGTTTTTCCAGGAGCTGTAATTGGAGCAGTGCCTCAAGATTTAAAATTCCGTGGCGAAAAAACAACCGTAGAGATTGGTGATAATACAACCATTAGAGAATGTGTAACTATTAATAGAGGAACTGCTGCAAAAGGTAAAACAATTGTAGGAAGTAACACTCTTTTGATGGCTTATGTACATGTTGCTCATGATGCAGTGGTGGGTAATAATTGTATTATTGGTAATGCAACACAGATTGCTGGTGAAGTTGTAATCGACGATTTTGCTATTTTGAGTGGTTTAGTGGCAGTGCATCAATTTGTTCATATCGGTTCGCATGTGATGATATCAGGTGGTTCTTTAGTTAGAAAAGATGTACCTCCATATGTAAAAGCTGGTAGAGAGCCTCTTTCTTATATTGGTATCAACTCTATAGGCTTGAGAAGACGTCAGTTCACAAATGAGAAAATTCGTGAAATTCAGGATGTGTTTAGATATCTTTACCAAAAAGGTATGAATAATCTAAAAGCAATAGAAGCAATAGAAGCTGAAATGCCAGCATCTCCTGAAAGAGACGAAATTATCCTATTTGTTAAGAATTCGAAACGCGGAATTATGCGTGGATATTTCCCTGAATAAGATATAAAAATTATATATAAAAAGCGGATTGGTTAGCGATAACTAATCCGCTTTTTTATTTCAATTTGAAGAACAATCTAAAGCTAATATGAATCAGTATAATAACAGGGTGGTTTAATTTAAAAAATTATTTATTAATACTTATTTCAGGCTTACAGCCTTTTCTTTTTTATTGTTATTTAGCCCAATGCCTTGCAATGGGCTTTGTTGTATATGCCTTTCAGGCAAAATGAATTAATTTCTAATAAAAAATATTTGTTGGATTCTATTTCTTTTTTCCTTTCAGCTTAGGTATTTGTTATACTTGTAGCTTTTTTTAATGCAAATTTGCCTGAAAGGCTCTTATTGCATAACATCAGGCATAGCCTGATGTTGTGAAGTTCCGCTTTAGAAATAAGCCTGTATGGCTGATATTTAATTCATTAGGGAATAGAATATTTTCTAAATATAGAAATAATTTATAAGAAAAAATAAGCTATCTTTTGCATAGGCTAGCTGTATGGCTGATATTTAACTTATTACGGAATCAAATACAACAATGTTTTGGTTGTGGTATATATGCCTTTCAGCTAAGGTGATGAATTTTATTTTCAGATTGAAAAATCATATTCCCATAAAATGACATCGTCCTTACTTTTTCTGGAAATAATATGATATTTCAGGCTTTCAGCCTTTTCTTTTTTATTGTTATTTAGCCCAATGCCTTGCAATGGGCTTTGTTGTATATGCCTTTCAGGCAAAATGAATTAATTTCTAATACAAAATATCTGTTGGATTCTATTTTTTTTCCTTTCAGCTTAGGTATTTGTTATACTTGTAGCTTTTTTTAATGCAAATTTGCCTGAAAGGTTCTTATTGCATAACATCAGGCATAGCCTGATGTTGTGAAGTTCCGCTTTAGAAATAAGCCTGTATGGCTGATATTTAATTCTTTAGGAAATCAAATACAACAATGCATCGAGCTCTGGTATATATGCCTTTCTGGCAATATTTTACACTTGTGATATTGTAATTGTCTAACAATAATACTTTTAACCTATTTTTACTTTTATCATAAATATTACTTTCGTAATATGACTAAGATCTTTTCATGTATAGTTTAACTATAATATATACATAATTTTATATGCCCCAACTATTATTTAAACTGCCTCCATAATATTGGATTTAAATTGAGTAGTAGATCCAAATTTCATTATTCGGATAATATCTTTGTGTCGCATATTTGTTGAGCATATATTTTCAAATCAAATCATTCAATAACAGTTATTATAGAAAGAATATATATTATAATTGCAATATTCCCAATCTCATTATTGAATATAGGTCTTAGTAAAAATAAAATAATCAGCTATGCTATAGAAAATTAAACTTTGTTTACTAATTTAGCCCTTTTGTTTTGTGCAATAGATTATTTGACAATAAATTATTGATTGCATTAAGAAATTAAATTAAAACTAATCTGTAAATATTATGACAAAGGAATTGTTAGAAGCCAAAGAATCTATTCGCGATATAGTTGATTGGCCAAAACCAGGAATTCTCTTTAAGGATATAACAACATTGCTGAAAGACAATAATCACTTAGCTACAGTTGTAGATGCAATTTATGATAAATATAAGGATTCAGGAATAACAAAAGTAGTTGGATTAGAGAGTAGAGGTTTTATCTTAGGATCAGTATTAGCTTATAGATTAAATGTAGGTTTTGTTCCTATTCGAAAACCAGGAAAATTACCAGCAGAGATATATAGTCAATCATATGATTTGGAATATGGCACCGATACAGTAAATATTCATAGAGATGCACTTTCAGAGGATGATGTCGTTTTAATGCATGATGATTTATTGGCTACAGGAGGTACCGCAGCAGCATCAATTAGCCTAATAAAAAAATCTGGAGTGAAGAAAATTTATGCAGATTTTATGGTTGAATTGGAATTCCTTAAAGGAAGAGAAAAATTAGATAAGGATGTAGAAATAGAGTCTTTATTCTTGTTTTAATAGTATTAGATTATAATAGAAAAGCTGTCAAAAAAAATACTATAAATAAATATAGTTAATTAAAATAAATAATATCACAGCTATTGTAGATTTTGATAGTTGTGTATTTTTTATTTAGAGATATATGAAGTTTTAAATCTCAGGATTATCAAATACATAATGAAAATTAAACTCACACATAAGACCAAAGAATTACATTCAAGTGTTCATATACCATCTTCAAAAAGTATATCGAACAGAGTGCAGATAATAAATGCATTAAGTTATAGTTTCGCAAGGCTTAAGAATCTTTCAAGATGTGATGATTCCAAAGCTATTGAATCAGTACTGATGTCAAATACCAACCAATTTGACATTGGTCATTCGGGTACAGCAATGCGATTCTTGACTGCATATCTATCAAAAATAGTAGGCGAGTGGACAATAACAGGTTCGGCACGAATGCAAACTAGGCCAATCGGCGAATTAGTTGATGCATTAAATTCGCTTGGAGCTCAAATTACATATTTAGGTGAAGAAGGCTATCCTCCATTAAAGATATTTGGATCAAACCTGACAGGAGAATCTGTTAAGATAAAAGCTGATGTCAGCTCACAATTTATTTCAGCTTTAATGTTGATTGCTCCAAGTTTTGAAAAAGGACTAAAGATAGAATTGGAAGGAGAGCTTGTTTCAGGTTCTTATATTGAACTTACTCAAAATGTAATGAGAGATTTTGGGGTCGATTCTAGCTTTAAGAATAATATTATAAAGATACCGCATAGAAACTATAATAGCATAGACTACAAAATAGAATCTGATTGGAGTTCGGCATCATACTGGTTCTTATTATTGAGTTGTTGTAAATCAGGAAATATTACTCTTACAGGGCTGAATAGACATTCGTTTCAAGGCGATTCAAAGCAATTGGAATTATGGACAAAATTAGGTGTTAATTATAAGTTTTCTAAAAAGGGATTACAATTAAGCAAAACCAATATAAGTGTAAAACAATTGAAAGCGGATTTTATAAATATGCCTGATTTAGCTCAAAGTTTTGTCGTTTCATGTATTGCAAATGATGTTAATTTTCATTTCAAAGGTCTAAAAACCTTAAAAATAAAGGAAACAAACAGAATTGATGCATTAATTATAGAGCTTAAAAAATTAGGTTATGTCATACATGAACCTGCAGATGGTGAATTAGCATGGAGTGGAGAAAGGATAGATATAAACAAGGCAGAGGAAATATGTATCTCTACTTATGATGATCATCGAATGGCAATGGCATTCTCGGCATTTTGTTTGAAATATGACAATATAAATATCGAAAATCCAGATGTTGTAGGTAAATCGTATCCTGAATATTGGAATGATTTACAAGAAGCCGGATTTGTTATAAGTGAGAATATAGATTAATAAATTTCTAAAATATCAGTAAAAATTGGAACTACAGGATTTAATAAAAAAATTTGAGACTCATTCGGGAAAATTAAGCTTAGAGAAATATATAAACTCAAATGAAAACTTTAAGTTACATCTGAGTTCTGTTATCGAGTCGGGTTTAGCAGTGGTAGTAGCAGCGGCGAATTTTAAAAATAGTCATAATCTTTTTCTTTTGAATGATAAAGAAGAAGCTGCATATTTTTATAATGATTTGTGTGCACTTTTGGGCGAAGAAACTGTTATGTTTTTTCCTTCATCATATAAAAGATCTGCTCAATATCAAAAGACCGATAACTCAAATATTGTATTAAGAACTGAGTGTTTAAACAAGATAGCTGATGGAAAAGAGAAATTGCATATTATTAGCTATCCAGAGGCTATAAACGAAAAAATAATTAGTAAAAAACAAATCCAGAGTAGTAAATTAAATCTAAAAATCAATCAGGAAATTAGTATCTCGGATTTGGAAGAGAAACTAATCGAAATGGATTTTGTAAGATCTGATTTTGTGAACGAACCAGGTCAATACTCGGTAAGAGGATATATTGTTGACGTCTTTTCATATTCGGATGAACAACCTTATAGAATTGATTTTTTTGGTAACGAAATTGAATCTATAAGAAAATTTGACTTGCTTAATCAACTATCAATTGAAAGTTTGGCAAATGTAAGCATTGTGCAAAACATCAAAGATAAAGTAGTTGAAACAGAAAGGCAGAGTTTTTTTAAGTTCTTCGAAAATAAGATAAATGTATGGTGCAAGGATATTCGATTCTGTGCGGATAGGATAGAGAAAGTATATCAAGCAACGAAAGAAAAATATTCATATATCGAAGTAGGTGAATCGAAACAGGATATTTCTAGTATTTTGTTAAATTCAAGAGAATTTATTGACGAAATCGAAACAGAAAATACTATCGAATTTTATCAAAAATATTATTCTAATTATACTGAAGAGATAAGTCTAAACCAAAGTCCACAACCAAGTTTTAATAAAAACTTTGATATTGTTTCAGATTTCCTAATTTCTAATGATCAATCAGGATTTAGTAATATAATACTTAGTAGTAATCCTAGACAGATTGATAGAATACGCAATATATTTGAAGATAAACAAGTCGATGTTAAATTTGAAGGTCTGAACAATACCTTGCATTCAGGGTTTATTGATAATGATACACAGGTTTGTTGTCTTACTGATCACCAAATATTCGACCGTTTTCATAGATTCAAGCTTAAAAATTCGGGTATTCACAAGGCAAAGGAAAATGTAAGCATTAAGGAAATAAGCCAACTTAATCCAGGTGATTATATTGTTCATTCGGATCATGGTATTGGTAGATTTGGAGGCCTGCAAACTATTGATGTTAATGGAAAAAATCAAGAGGCTATTCGCCTAGTCTTTAGAGATAATGATATTCTTTTTGTTAGTCTACATTCTCTACATAAGATATCTAAATACAAAGGAAAGGAAGGTTCAGCTCCTCGAATTAATAAATTGGGAACTGCGACATGGCAAAAACTTAAGGATAAAACTAAGAAAAAGATTAAGGATATTGCAAAAGATTTAATCCAGCTTTATGCTAAACGTAAGGCAGAGAAAGGTTTTGCTTTTAGTCCTGATACTTATATGCAGCATGAACTGGAAGCTTCATTTATATATGAAGATACTCCAGATCAAGAAAAAGCCACTAAAGCTGTTAAGGAGGGCATGGAATCGTCAACTCCAATGGATAGATTGGTCTGTGGAGATGTGGGTTTTGGTAAAACAGAAATTGCAATACGTGCTGCCTTTAAAGCTGTATGTGATAATAAACAAGTCGCAATTTTAGTTCCTACAACAATTTTGGCATTTCAACATTACCAAACTCTTATTAATAGATTAAGCAAATTTCCTTGTAATATCGACTACCTTAGTCGAATGCGCAAACCGAAAGATCAGAAAAGGGTCATTAAGGAATTGGCTGATGGAAAAATAGATATTGTTGTTGGAACTCATAAACTTATTGGTAAGGAAATCAAATTTAAAGATCTGGGTCTGCTTATTGTAGATGAGGAACAGAAATTTGGAGTCGCCGTAAAGGAAAAATTAAAGAGTATAAAAGTTAATGTAGATACTCTAACTCTTACCGCAACACCTATTCCTCGTACTCTGCAATTTTCGCTTATGGGTGCTCGAGATTTATCTATAATAAAAACTCCGCCGCCAAACAGATATCCAATAATAACCGAGTTACATAGCTTTAATGAGGATATTATAAGGGAGGCAATTAGTTATGAAATTGAGAGAAATGGACAGGTTTTCTTTATTCATAATCGAGTTCAAAATCTATTCGAAATCGAGGCTCTTATATCTAAATTAGTACCAGGAATAAAAACAGTTTCAGCTCATGGACAAATGGAAGGTCCTAAACTTGAAAAAATTATGTTGGACTTTATCCGTGGGGATTATGATGTTCTTATTGCTACTACAATTATTGAATCGGGATTGGATATTCCTAATGCAAATACAATTATTATAAATAATGCTCAGAATTTTGGATTGAGCGAATTGCACCAACTCAGAGGTAGAGTTGGACGTTCGAATAAAAAGGCTTTCTGTTATCTTCTTTCGCCTCCTTTGGAATCAATAAACCAAGAGGCAAGACAAAGACTGCGAGCAATTGAGGACTTCTCAGAACTCGGTAGTGGTTTTAATATTGCTATGCAAGATCTCGATATTAGAGGTGCAGGGAATCTCCTTGGTGGCGAACAAAGTGGTTTTATTGCTGATATTGGTTATGAAACTTATCATAGAATATTAAATGAGGCAATGCTAGAATTAAAAGAGGGCGAGTTTAAACATGTGTTTGAGAAGGAAGAAAATAATAAAGATAAACAGGTTTATGTTGTAGATTGTAATATTGATACTGATCTTGAAATTCTTTTCCCTGAATACTATATTGAAAGTATCTCTGAACGTATAAGCCTTTATCGTGAGCTGGATAATATAGCAGATGAAGAGTCATTGTCAAAGTTTGAGGAAAAACTTGTCGATAGATTCGGAGAAATTCCACCTCCTAGTATTGAATTATTAAATGGTGTGAGATTAAGATGGAAAGCAGTAAATATTGGCGTCGAGAAACTACTGATAAAGAGTAATAAAATGGTACTCTATTTTGTTGCCAACCAACAATCATCTTATTATCAAAGTCCTCAGTTTATGAATGTTCTTAAGTATCTGCAAAATCAAGATAGAAAATGTAGTATGAAAGAGAAAAATAATAGACTTAGCCTCAGTTTTCCTAAGGTGAAATCTTGTCAGGAAGCATATGATATTTTAAATGATTTGGAAATAAGTTGATACAATTAAATTGACTGCAATGATTGAAAACGATACTCTATTTGTAAATTATTAAAAGTGGATTTGTGGGTTTTTAATCATTGTATTTCTTTCATCGTTAATGGTTGCCTATGCAAAAGATAGCTTGTTTTTTCTTTTAAATTAATTCTATATTTGGAAAATATACAAGTATGAAGAATCTCATAATCTCTAAAGCACGACTCATTGATTTATAGTAGATGTTTCGCAAGCTCAACAGGACGTCCCC
>JAOARN010000049.1 GCA_025210485.1 Marinifilaceae bacterium
AAAGAACCAAAATTCAAGAACAGTAAAATAAATAGGGGGTCAATATGTGCCGGAATGACAGTGCTAAAAAGGCTAAAAACAACCTTTATTTAATCAAATAATAAATCTTTTTTGAGGGGTCAGCATGATCCAGAATATCCATTTAAGGAATGAAAATGATTGGCCTGTTTGTCCAAATTGCAATAAGAATATGCAATTATTCCTTCAACTGAATCTGAATGATTTACCAGAAAATCAGGATAAAGGTTTAATTCAACTGTTTTACTGTACAACTGACAAACCTCATTGTGAATCAGATTTGGAAGCATTTTTTCCATTCTCAAAAGCTGTGTGTTGTAGGAAAATAGATATTACTGAAGAATCAAGTCAAATTGAACCTGACTTACAGGAGGTTTTTAGTGAAAAAGTTATTGTTGGTTGGAATCCAGTAGACGATTATCCACATTTTGAGGAGTATGAACAATTAGGAATTGAAATTGATGACGATATTTATGAGTTAATGGAAGAAAAGGAGATTGGATTGCCAATAGAAAAGGATAAACTATTTGGCTGGCCGTATTGGGTTCAATCAGTTGAATATCCTTTTGACAGAAAAACTGAGACTCAAATGGAATTATTGTTTCAACTTGATTCCGAAGACAATTTGCCTTACATGTTTGGAGATGCTGGTATTGGACATTTAACACAAAGTCCAGATAATAAAGATGAATTAGGATTTGGTTGGGCCTGTTCCTAAGATAAAAAATAACGTGTAGTAGTCAAATAGGTAAAGGGGAATCTCACCCCTAAACCTCTCGCAGAACCTTACGTGAACTTCTCAATTCATGCAGTTCATATCATATATTAGGTTAACTGATAACCAAATGTCCAATGATAAAACAGATTGGGGGCAACTATTACAGATATGACGCTACTGGTACAAGTTTTTAGGATAAACCATGCTCTTTGCTATTTTGTTGCCACGTATTGCCATACGTGGCAACAAATTTGTATATTCCCGTTTTGTATATAACTTTAACTGGTGTAAACTGCTACATATGCAGGGCACACACAATATATAAATCATCTATACGCTGTAAAATAATGTCATTAATCGCACAACATACTCTTCACAATTAGGGGCAAACAAAGGAATGTCCGAGATTAAATACAAACTCAGTGACTGAAGGAATAATATTGTATTTTCACAATAGAAAATTTGATGTAGGATAGTATCTTTGTGTAAGATTTAACATATGGATTGTATATGAAAAAAATAAAGTCACTCACGATAAAAGATGAATTAACAGAATTTTTGTTTTATTCTACTCCAGACGGAGATGTAAAAATAGAAGTGATTTTAAATGATGAGACAGTATGGCTGTCTCAGAAGTCAATAGCACAACTATTTGGAGTTCAGGTACCGGCAATAAGTAAGCACTTAAAAAATATCTTTGATTCGGAAGAATTAATTGAAGATGCAGTTATTTCCATTTTGGAAACAACTGCATCTGATAATAAAAAATATAAAGTTAAATACTTTAATTTAGATGCAATAATCTCTATAGGATATCGTGTTAATTCTCGTCAAGCTACAAGATTTAGAATTTGGGCCACACAAACCTTAAAAGAATATATTGTTAAAGGATTTGTTATGGACGATAATCGTTTGAAGAATGGACGATTTTTTGGAAAGGACTATTTTAAGGAATTATTAGAGAGGGTTCGTTCAATTCGATCTAGTGAGCGAAGAATATATCAACAAATAACTGATATTTTTGCAGAATGTAGTATAGATTATGATTCCAAATCTCATGTGACAATGGAGTTTTACGCTTCAGTTCAAAACAAATTTCATTTTGCAATTCATGGTAATACCGCAGCTGAAATAATTTATAATAAAGCTGACTCTGAAATTGAGTTCATGGGACTTAAGACATGGAAAAATGCACCAGATGGACGTGTTCTAAGATCAGATTCAAATATCGCCAAGAACTATTTATCGGAAACAGAAATAAAAAGTCTAGAACGAACTATTAGTAGTTACTTTGATTACATTGAAAGGATAATTGAAACTCGTAATACTTTTACTATGGAAGAATTTGCAAATAGTGTGAACAGGTTCCTGGATTTTAATGAATATAAGGTTTTGGAAGGAAAAGGAACGATTTCAGCAGAACAAGCAAAACAAAAAGCTTTCGCTGAATATGATAAATTTAATAAGATTCAAAAAATAGAATCAGATTTTGATAAGGCTATAAAATCATTACAGAATAAGAAGTAAGGGATAGAATACCAGCCCCCAATCGATTAGACGGACGTGAGCTATAGAGCCTACATTAGACCTCTCACAGTTCTACTGAGTTATATTGAAGTACCACCGTACGTGAACCTCTCAACTCATACGGCACTTATCATGTAGCCAATTTACACATTAGGTTAACCTACAACCTAATATCCAATACCAGAACAGATTAGGATAATATTTATAGGTACGTTGCAACTGTTTCTGGTATTCAGCTAAGATCATGATCATTGAAAATGGATACCATGTATGGCCATACGTGGCAACAAATTTGTATATTCCCGTTTTGTATATAACTTTAACAAGTGTACTACTGCTATACATGCAGGGAACACAAACGTTATAGCCCATTCAAAAAAGATTAATAAAACAGTTAATCATAATGCAATTATCTTATTTCTCAAATTCAATCTATAATTACTGTCGCTCTTGTCAAAATCAATACGTTATTGACAAATACACAATTGATTGTTCTTTGGATAAAGAACAATTAATGAATAATTCATTTAATTGCAAACATTACATCTTTGATAAAAATGTAAAAGCAGAACAAATAAAAAGTGAACTAGAAAATAGATTAATGAAATTTACTAAAGGGGTATTGACTACTAATGAAGTTACATTTCTAATTGATGACAAGGTTGAAATTGATAAAAAAATTGATACTGAAATTTCAATGCACTATAAGATCAAGTTTAACAAGTAATGTTATTACAATAATATTGATGGGAACATTAATTCTGTTTTTGTTTGTTCTAGCTTTTTCCTCAATAAACGGATTTTTACCAGGAACTTTTTTCTTTTTAGGTATAGCAACCGCACTAATTTTTGTATTAAAAAATAAATTATTGGGTAAATCATCTTTAGTAATTAACAAATTAGGGATAAGTTACAACAACAAACTTTTTCATTGGAGATCAATCGAAGGAATCTATATGATAGATACTGACGGTACTGATTCCTCAGATGGAGAAACTGTAATGATGATATTATTTAGAAGTGGAGAACAATACAATTTAGATTTCAATAAAATGGGATTTTATACCAATTTGAAACTAAAAAAATATATAGATACATACCGAAAAAGTAGTCTTGAATATAAAGAATAAAGAACTGGCTACAATCAAGTATACGGACGAGAGTCGTAAAACACACATTACGCCTTTCACATTTCTGCTGAGTTATATTGAAGTACCACTTTACATGAACCTCTCAATTTATGCGGCACTTATCATGCTATCAATTGCCTCATCTGGTTAACTTATACCATAATATACAATGATAAAACAGTTTGGGATAACATTTATAGGTACGCCACAACTGGTTCAGGTTTTATCTAAGATGTTGCCACGTATGGGCTATACGTGGCAACAAATTTGTATATTCCCGTTTTGTATATAACTTTAACAAGTGTACTACAGCTATATATGCAGGGCACAAACATGAGTCGTAAGAAACATAAGCAGTGCGCACTCAGATTGATAACAACAATTAACATTCTATATGAATAGAAACAGGTGATATGATAAATTAGTATGCTCATATAAAAACGTGAATATTCGTTGATAGATGTGGTTTATATTCAACTTCATAAACATACAAATGAATTAATTATGAAATCTTTTCTGAAAATTATAAAGTGGATTGCCATAGGTATTGCATCTACAATTACTATTACACTATCCTGTTTTGTATACTACTTAGAGACTTCAATTGATAAAGTAATGACAAAAGAAAGACAGGATCTTATAATAAGTCAAATTAATAATAGTCCGAATCTTCCTAAAAGATTTTATGATGTGTACAATAAATATTATTCAGATTCATTTGATCAAGGAGTTTTAGAAACTATATTTAGAGAAATATTAGGATTAAATAGCTCTGGATGTCTATGTAAAGCAATCTATTATCATCCGGGATATTTTGATAAATATAAACATCCACGATTTGCACATATAATACTTGCACTGGAAGTTGAAGAGAGGTGTTCTCCCGTTAAATGTTTAGAATACGAATTGTCGATATCATATTATGGAAATAATATTAGAGGAATAAAAAAAGCTTCTGAATTTTACTACAATAGACCTATAGAAGAATTGACGGATAGAGAGATTATCTCCTTGATAATAATACCTACAAGATCAGTATATTATTCACCTCGTCGAAACCCAGAGAATTTAAGGCGTGCAATAAATAGAGTGATGAATAAGAACTGAGCATAACAAAATTACAGATAACTGACAGTATAACAGGATACCTAAAAGGCATTACCAAATGTTTAACAGGAATCGCATACTTTTTAGATACACAACTTTGTAGGCAAGTCTCAAAAAGATACTTGTTATAATCCTGACAAACATCAACGAAGAGAGAAAGATACCAATTAAAAACCGTAAATTTGATTCTCGGTAAACTTATAAGATATGGATATTTCAGAACAATACGATTATTTAACAGCTAAGATTGATGATAATTTACCTTTAATAGCATTTCCAACACGAGAGTTAGTTCAGATTTTTCGCAAAAATGGACATCCGATCACATTAAAAACGGAATTGACAATTACAAGTGTACAAAATAGTGGGGATATTTCTGGAATAATGTGTGCGGTTGAATTAATTGATGGATATAAAATGGCTTGTGCATTGACTCATTTGATTTTTTCAAAAACAAATAATCTCTATTCAGAGATCACTAATTATCAAATAAAAAGAGAGAAAAGACTAAAACAATTAAGGTTGACTGGATTTAACTGATAACCTAATATCCAATACCAGAACAGATTGGGATAACACTTATAGGTACGTTGCAACTGGTTTTAGTTGTCAGCTAAGATACTGCCACATATTGCCATACGTGGCAACAAACAACCAGCTTATGGCTTGCTAATGGTTAGGGCGCTAATCCCATCCATAAAGGACTTTCACCTTTTGTAGTGCATACGTTATCTATACCCAATGCGGATTACGGTGCGTAACTAAACATCATTTTTCAATTACGCACTGTTTGTTATCTTTGTTTACAGATAAAAACAGTGATAACGTCTCTTAGCTTAGTTTTGTGTTATTCCTGAAAACTCGTCTTCCGGAATCAGACACAAGACATAGCTTCCGGCGTTGTGTGTAACTAAAAAAACATGGAGATATTATTAAGTATTGGTTTCAGTATTACAGGGTTCACAGTTCTGCTTCTGCTTCAGAAAAGAGGAGCAAACAGTGTCAATAAATTTACAACATTAATACTGTGCCTTTGGTTTGTTAGATTTCTTCTGTTTTACCTTAAACATCAGGTAAATCTAAGTTGTATCCCATGGCTCTACTTTATAGATCAAAGTTTGTTTTTTTTGGATGGAGTATTGCTATTCTGGTTCTCAAAAAGCCTCACAAAACAACAATTTGCAATAGGCAGAGAGAGCTTACATTTAATTCCTTTCATTGTCTCCTTAGCTCCCACTATATCACTTTTCTTTCTTATGGATAGATCAGGGTTGAATCAATTGTACGGGCATGTAAGTTCTCAGGTTAGTTCAAAGGTATACACTTTATCATGGGAAGAGATGATTTTCATATGTGCAATTGTGGTACACAATATTATTTACCTGATATTAGCCAATAAAAATCTCAGGTTGTATGATTTTAGTATTCATTTAAACTACTCCACAGTTGATAAGATAAGACTCAATTGGTTCCGACGATTTTTATCTCTTTGGTTCTTGCTGTTAGTTCTTCCTGTTATCGCATATTTCTTAAACTACATACAACCTGTTATAGATCTGTCTATTCTGGAGAGTATTCTGATTACATCAATGGTAGCTCTTGCAACTTATTATAGTTTTCACTCCAATAATCAATTATATGCTAATTTAAATTCTTCCGAAGTAAAGGGTAAATCAACCAACTCCCCTAAAAAATACGATGAAACGGAGTTAAATGAAATTTTCATGGCATTAGAAAAACACATGATAGAGGAAAAACCATATCTGGACGAGAATTTGTCTTTATCAATTCTTGCGGAACAGATAGGTGTTAAATCAACAACACTTTCTAATACAATTAAAGTTCGGGCAAAAGTTAATTTCTACACATACGTAAATCAGTATAGAGTAGAACAGGTAAAAAAAGAGTTAAAATCTTCAAAAGAGCAGATTATTATTATTGCTTATAACAATGGCTTTAATTCAAAATCAACTTTCAACAAAGTATTCAAAGACTTTACAGGTTATTCTCCGTCAGAATATCGAAAAAATAAGACCGAATAATTTTTCAGGTCTTATTTATGAGTCCTAAAAAAATTATCCGCACCTATTTACCATCTGAATCAGCGTACTTTGCAATCATTATTAATACAAAAACATTATGATTATGATTCAGAAAATAGCCATAGTGGTTATAGCCACTTTTATTAGTTTTTCAGCATTCTGCCAGAACTCATCAAACCAAAAATTTAAAGAGAACATCAATTTACTGGAACAAGGTTTAAAGAAGGGAGATTTCAATTTATTTGAAGAAACACTGGCAGATAATTTTGAAACAGGAGGATATTCCCGTTCGCAAGCTAATCAGGTTATCCCGCAAATACTCACCCAATACCCTAAACTAATCTCACTAGAGATAGTAGCAATTGGAAATCAAATTGCTAAAATCAAATACAATTTTAACGCTATTGGAGAGACTAATTCGAGCATTCATTTTAATGAAGAAGGTAAGTTCATTAAAGTAGAAGAATTTGATAATATCCTGAAGCCTTCTCAGGCAATGGAAAAAAACAAAAACACAGAGTTAATTAACTCTTTCACCACCTCTTTTGAACTGACAGAAAATCTAATTTTTGTAAAGGTTAAGCTAAATGGAGTTGAAGAATATTTTATACTCGACAGCGGTGCTCCTACTGTTATACTAAACTCTGCACATTTCAAAACTTCAGCAGAAGCACAGGAGGCACAAGGAGTATCCGGAAGTGCTACCATTAATATGATTGATAATATATCGTTCAATTGGAATGGTATTGTTATGAATAACACAACCATGCCAGGTATGGATTTAAGCCATTTGGAAAAAGAGTGTGGCAGAAAATTTAAGGGTCTGATTGGCTTCAGTTTGTTACAAGAGTATGAACTTTTAATTGACTATGAAAAATCAGAGCTGACACTGTTCTCTGAGAGTAAAACAAAATGGCATACCAAAATAGATCCAAAAACGCAATTAGACTTTGTTTACCAGGCACATATCCCTACATTTAAAGTCAAAATAAATAAAGAGAACTTTCTTTTAGGGCTCGACACAGGAGCAGGCAGCAACTTATTCTCATTAAAATCATTCGAGGGATTATCAAGATCTTCATACAAAGAGCTGGAAACAACAAAACTTTTAGGCGCTAATAAAGGAAAAACGGAAGTTAAAGTCATGGAGATTAAGAGATGTACCATCTCTAACGAAAATTTTAACCTTATGAAGTTTGTTACCTCTGATATTTCGCATTTGAATAAAGGGTATGGACTAAGTTTAGATGGGTTGGTTGGATATCCGTTTCTTTCTTCACGGAAGATGTCAATTAATTTTAAATCTCAAAAAATCTACATCTGGTAATAACCATAAATAATAGATCAGGTAAAGGGCTACTCCCCTTTACCTCAGAATTTATACAGCACTTATCATGTTATCAATTGCCTCATCAGGTTAGCTGATAACCATTATCATTTTGTTCTACAAACCTATTATATAACCTTTTACAACACTCCTACTCTAATAAGGTAACTACACAGTGTAGTTCAACATAACCAAATATTACAGTCAACAAACCTTTTCTCTCCATCTGCAAATATTTATAACTTTTAATTTGCAAGTAAAAAACAAATATATTACTTTTGTTTTGCAAGTAATAATTATAAACAGATGAAAAATATTTTTCGCTGCAAATGTCCAATCACATCAGCTTTAGACATAGTTGGAGACAAATGGTCTTTAGTGCTGATTAAACAAATACTTTTTGAAGGGAAGAGTACATTCAAAGATTTTGCTGAAAGCACAGAGTCTATTGCCACAAACATATTATCTACAAGATTAAAAATGTTAGAAGACTTTGGAATAATTGACAAACAAAAACTGCCTTCGAATAGAAAAACCAATATTTACACATTAACTCGCAAGGGATTATCGCTTGTGCCTGTAGTAATGGAACTCACATTTTGGAGCAAAAAGCATGTCATTGAGTTCAACCCTGATTTAAACTTAGATGAAAAATTAGAGTGGGCAGAAGCGAATAAAGAAGAGGCGTACAAAAATATTACCGAAAATTATATTAAACATAAACAATCAATTCTAAAAACCAATAACGATGAGTAAAGCAAAAAATCCAAAGATTGATGTCAACAATTACATTAATGAGAATTGGACTAAACAGGAGACAGAGAACGTGAAAGTGGTAGTTGATTTTTTTCAACACCTAATGAATGAACACAATTTTGAATACACTCAAAAAACTTATGGTGGTGGTTCATATATTCAACACAACAGAGCCATTCCAAATGAGATTGAAGGTCTTATTGGATATGTAAAAACTATGGTTAAGCGTTTTCCGGAATATTCATTTGATGTAAAGAAAATTTTTGCTGATGGTGATTATGTAATCCTACACAGTCACACCACAATGAGAGCCAAACACAGAAGTAATGAGAAGAAGGGTTTTATCATAACAGATACATTTAAATTAAATAACGGTAAATTAGCAGAACACTGGGATGCTATACAACCAATTGACCTCTTCTCAAGATTTTTGATGTTAATAACAGGAGGAGCTATCGGGAATGATAATCCAACTTTCTAGAAATTGCTTAAATCTGTTTTTGGTATTATTAATCAAATAAATACCAGAAAGTATAACTGCTTAAGTAATGGGCTCATTATGATTTTAACTACATTTGCCAGCATAACAGAATCCCATATTGATCATGGGGATGATTAAAGAAAAAAACTAATATGAAGGATAATAAAATCTTAACAGGAAAAGTAAACCCAGTATTTTTCTCCTTTGCAATCCCTGTAGTACTAGGGTTGGTTGCATCTTCATCGGCAGGTATTATTGACGGAATGTTTATTGGTAATTATATTGGAGAAACAGCACTTGCTGCAGTAACGTTATGTGTACCAATATTTCCTTTCTTAATGGGTATTGCCATTCTGTTTTCAACTGGTGGCGAGGTATTCAGTGGTAAATTCATTGGCGAAGGTAATCATAAAAGAGCATCAGAGGTATTTACAAAAGTTATAATTGTTATTCTTACAATAAGCACACTACTAATGGTTATTGGTCTGGTTTTTCTGGACTCTTTAGTTAATATTCTTGGAGCCGATAAAGAGGTACATCAGATGGCTTCTGAATATTTACGGATAATTATAGTTAGTGCCCCGCTAGTTGTTACCTTTTCTTTATCCTATTTTGTGCGGGTTGATGGCAAGCCAAACCTCAGTGCTGCATCGTTGTTAACCACTGCCATTATTAATATAGTTTTAGACTATATATTTATAGTTGAGCTTAATTGGGGAATAAAAGGAGCTGCCTGGGGAACTGTTCTGTCATACTCAGCAATGCCCATTCTGCTACTACCCCACTTTCTATTACAACAAGGAAACTTAAGATTTGTAAAGCCAACAAAATCACTCAAGATATTGGGAGAAGTAGCATATAATGGATCTTCCGAGTTTTTTAGCGAAATATCGGGAGGTATCTTACTGTTTGTTATAAATATTACCATGATGAAATATTACGGAAACAGAGGTGTTGCAGCTTATGCTGTAGTTGGTTATCTGCTATATTTCACTGCAATGGCATGTTATGGTGTTTCAGATGCAATAAAATCTATTATCAGTATAAACTTTGGAGCAAAACAACGCAAGCGTATCTCTCAGTTTTTGAGGGTTGCAATAATTACTGTAGTCTCTTTTGGTTTTGTATTAGTAATCTTAACACAGATAAACTCCACCCTGTTTGTACAACTATTTCTTAAAAATAATGCCGATACTTCAGTTAGTACCCTGGCAAATGATTTCATATTATCAATATCACCAGTACTATTAATTATAGGGACTAATATAATATTGTCGGCTTACTTTACTGCCATCCATATGCCAAAACCATCGTTAATAATCTCACTATCAAGAACACTAATACTACCAATTATTCTGATACCAATAATTACAGGTCTTGTTGGTGGAGACGGAATTATTACGGCACTAATTATATCAGAAATAGCAACCCTTTTAATAGCAATATTATTAGTATTAGGAAACAAAAATAAGGTGGCTTTTAAATCTCTTGATTCATAAAACCAGTTTACTGTATTAAACAAGCTTAAGAAATATTAATTACATTTGGTTAATAATAAAACAACAAACGGAATAAAAACATGAAAAAAACACCCCTCCTACTTGTCTTAATATTAGTTTTTGCTAATATGTTTGCACAAACAAATTCTAAAAAACTACCGGGCGATACTACCCTTCCTTCAACTGCAGAGGAGCTTGCTAAAATAGCTGCCATTGAAAAGGGGAATTACAAGTACTCTGTAGAAGATTATTTTGCTAAAGCTAAACAATCAGATTTCCAATTATCACCTAACGGGAAATATTTATCGTACAGAGAGAAAGATAAGAATGGAAAAAAACACATTTATGTAAAAAACACTGAGACCAGTGAAGTTCTCAGGGCTATAGAAGAGGGAGAAAATGTTATTAGTGAGTATTCATGGGCTAACGATAACAGATTAATTTATACTCATGATCAGGGAGGTGATGAGAATTATCAATTATTTGCTGTTGATATTGATGGTTCTAATCCCAAATCGTTAACGCCATTTGAGAATGTTCAGGTTAATATTCTGGAACCCTTGAAAGGACAAGCCGATTATATGATTATTGAGATGAACAAGGATAATCCTCAGATATTTGAACCTTACAAAATCAATATCATTACCGGAGAAATATATAAATTATTTGATAACAAAGATGTTAACTCTCCAATTGGTGAATATATCTTTGACAAGGATGGCAATTTGAGAGGTTTTTATAAGCTGGAAGACGGTAAGTATACTGCTCTTTACTACAGAACATCAGAAAAAGCAACATTTGAAAGAGTTAAAAAATTCAATTGGAAAGAGATTTTCTTTATTGCTGAATTTGATTACTCCACAGATTACAGGCATGATGTTTATGTTGTGTCAAGCCTTAACAACAATACAGAGGAGATACTTCTTTATGATCTTAAAGAACAGAAAATAATAAAGAAGATATATTGTAATGATACTTTTGATATTTATGAATTATCATTTTCCAACAAAAGAGATAATGAATTAGATTACTATTCATATAAAGGAATAAAGAGTGTAATCATTCCTGTGAGTAATACCTATAAACATCTTATTGCAAAAATTGAGAATCAATTTAAGGACAAGCAGTTTTCTATTACAAGTACTACCGATAAGGAAGATAAATACCTGATTAAGGTTACAAGTGACAGGCTTTATGGGGTTTATTATTTATACAATACTAAAAATGACTCTTTCAAACAGATTTTTGATTTAATGCCTCAATTGAAAGAAGAAGACATGGCTAAAATGAAGCCTATTAAATTCAAAAGTAGAGATGGATTAACAATTCATGCTTATGTTACTATTCCAAAGGAAGTAGAAGATGAAAAAAAAGTGCCTCTCATTGTACGTCCACACGGAGGCCCGTATGGTTCAAGAGACAGTTGGGGGTTTCGCAGATCAGATCAACTGTTTGCCAGCAGAGGTTATGCCACACTTAGGGTAAATTTTAGAGGTTCTGGCGGGTATGGTAAAAAATTTGAACATGCCGGATACAAACAGATTGGTAGAAAAATGCTTAACGATATAGAGGATGCTGTTGCCTATATAAAAAAACAAGGCTGGATAGATGAAAATAAAATTGCTATTTATGGGGCCAGTTATGGAGGATTAGCTACTCTGGGAAGTTTGGTTAAAACACCTGATTTGTATGTATGTGGGGTTGATAATGTAGGTCCTGCAAATTTATTCACTCATTTTAAGTCTATACCTTCTTATTGGAAACCATATATAGAACTATGGAAGGAACAGTGGTACAATCCTGAGAATGAAGAGGAGAAAAGAATTATGAAGGAAGTTTCACCCGCTTTAAATGTTGATAAAATTACAAAGCCAATATTTGTAATACAGGGAGCAAACGATCCGAGAGTGAATATCAATGAATCTGATCAGATAGTCAGAAATTTAAGAAATAGAGGCTACGATGTTCCTTATATGGTAAAATATAACGAAGGTCACGGTTTTAAACGTGAAAAAAACAGGATAGAATCATATAAAACAATGATGGGCTTTTTTGCAAAATATCTGAAATAAACCTTTACAGGCAGTTAATAGTTGGATATACACATCTACAATATTTTTACAATAAGTTGGTTTATCATAAAGTTATGTTTCATGCAAAGATAAATCCTACTAAATTGAAAATAACATGAAGAAAATTATATATCTCATTTTGAGCATTGTATTTCTAATTCAGGGCTGTACAATGGACAGCAAAAAAACAATTGACAATAATTTAGGGTTCGTTATTTCCACTTCAGAAAAAGAGGGATTTGACAAACAGTTGTTTAATGAGACAATTAGTAAAATTGAGAAAGGTGATTATGGTTCTTTAACCAGCTTAATAGTGATTTCTAATAATAAATTAGTTACTGAGCGTTATTTTAATGGTTGGCAAAGAGATTCAGTTCACTCTATTCAATCCATTTCAAAAAGTATAACTTCCTTATTAATTGGAAAAGCCATTGAGCTGGGAGAAATCAGTTCCGTAGATGAACGAATAGTTGATATTCTTCCTGAGCTTAGAACTAAAAATATGGATTTGAGAAAAGATTCATTATCCATAGAACACTATCTGACAATGTCTGCAGGATTTGAATGGTCTGAAAGATATCCACCAATGGATAAAAGAAGTAGTTTGCACCCAGTTTATCATCAAAAACAAGATTATATTCAGTATTTTTTCAATCAACCATTAATTCACAAACCTGGAAAAGTTTTTGAATATAATAGCGGACTATCAATGACATTAGGAGCTATCTTACAAAGTAGAACCTCAACAGAACTTGAAGAATTTGCAGAAAAGCATTTGTTCAACCCATTGGGAATTAAGTATAAATGGCATAATTCTGTGATTTGGAAAAATGACACAAATGGATTAGCTCATTGTGGTGGTGGTCTGTATCTTAGACCAATTGATATGGCAAAAATTGGCTCAATGGTCTATAATAAGGGGGTTTGGAATGGTAAACAGATCATTTCTAAAAAATGGATAGAGGAATCAACTTCTCCAAGAATTGATGCAAGTAAAGCAAAAAGATATCGGAATTATGCTTACCAATGGTGGCTATATGCTCCCTTATTTGACTTGGATACAATTTTGTATGCAGATGGACTTGCAGGACAAAATATTTTCATAATCAAAGAATTCAATACAATAATTGTAACTACAGGTGACATTACTAAAAATTCTACTGCATCTATAGCTTTAATGTATGATTTACTTGCAGCCAATAAAAAATGTAAAAAGCAAATCATGCTATTTTATGATAAAGTAAACTCTACGAATTATATACTTGACCAATTTAAAAGTGAGGAATTAGTATCTGTTGCTCAGAACTTAGTTTTCTATGGTGAAAATGAAAAAGCCATTGATTTTTTAAACAAGTATTCCGATTCATTTGACAATAATTGGTATTATGAATTTTATTTAGGAAAGGCTTACTTCCAGAATAAAGAGTTTGAACAAGCTTTAATACATTTAAATAAATCTCTTGAAAGCAATTCCGGAAATGTATGGTATTTAAAACCATATTATAATAATGCCAAGGAGATGATAGCAATAGCAAATAAAGCACTAATACAAAATGGAGTAGATGAACGTGAGCCGTGAAGCCCACATTGCGCCTCTCACAGTTCTACTGAGTTATGTTAACGGATACCCTAATATCCAATGATAAAACAGATTGGGATAACTATTACAAATACGCCTTAATTGGTTCCGGTTTTCATCTAAGATACTGCCACATATAACTATACGTGGCAACAAATTTGTATATTTCCGTTTTGTAAATAACTTTAACAAGTGTGTACTGCTACACATGCAGGGCACACAAAAGCTATAGAGAATAGGTAGTTTGTTGCTTTTCGAAGCTTAGTTCGCTGAAATAACACCACCAAATCAACGATTTGACGATGTAAAATTGCAGATTTGGTTCAGTATAAATTCGGAGAGGATGTTCTTTGTGGTACGCCCACCCCACAATTAAATTACTGTGTAACTATGCATTAACAACAAAAGCTATTGACATGAATAAATTTTTATTGAAAATATTGCTAATAATTATAATCGGATTGATTCAAACCTTTCTTATGACTCGATTTAATCCGGATTTAATTCCATTTGAAATATTTATTGCTTTTGGCATAACTGCACTTGGACTGTTGATTGGCTTTATAACATTGTTAACTGATTTTAAAAATAAACAAGGCAAAATAAATTCTGGATTACTAATTATGTTCGCATTTCTAGCTGGGCATGGAATTGGATTTTTAGTAATGCGTTATCAAAACTCAGAAAGGCGAGAGAATGCAAATCTTATAATTGAAAAATTAGATTTGTATTTTCAACAAAAAGGACATTATCCGGAAAAATTAAAGGACTTAAAACCTGAGTATTTAGAAAAAATACCAACAAGTAATTGGGGTTTAGAAAGTGTTGATTTTGAATATCAACTCGATACCTTGAACAGATGTTATTCGATTGATTACAAAATAGGAACAGGTTGCGGCTGGACATATTATAATGGAGATGGTTGGCAATTTTATGATTAAGAATAAAAGATGATAAACAACGAGACACGCGAATGCATAAAGAACATAAGTAGTTCAGCGGTTTACAAAGCTCTTGAGTACTTAACCAGCTTCACCAAATCCTAGATTTGACGATGTAAAAATATATAATACATGTAAAATTGCAGATTTGCCTCAGTAAGCAGATTTATCAGAATATTGCCAACATGGCAAAAAATAATATATATCGGAACTCAGGTAGGTACAGACCTCACAAATATCAACTCTTTATTTCACACAAGCCCTTATTTATAAGCATTAACACAAAACTGAAACTCAACCCGTAAACAATACATTTACAGAATAATTGCTTTCTGTCTACCACTCTGATTTTTACATAAAAAATCACCCCTGCATTATTGTATAAACCAAATACAATATTGTTTAAGTCAAAAACACTCCTCTTATCCGAACTTTGTATCAACTAATAATTAAGAAATTAATTGATATGAAACGAAGCATGAGAATCGTCATTCACACAAACTAGGATAGTTATAATGCGGAGTTCCATCTGACCATTAAAAAGAAAAAATAAACAGATGAAACGAAGCATGAGAATGGTCATTCATACACACGGAAATGATTATAAATGCGAGTTCCATCTGACAAATAAAAAAACAATTATAAACAGATGAAAACAATTACAAAAACAGTATTCGGTCTGTTGCTGATAGCAGCCTCAATAAATATATCAGCACAAAACAGTAAAAATTTAAAAACCAATACCATGAAAAATTTAAAGGCAGGAAAAAACACCGTGACATTTAAATCATTCGGAGTAGAATTAGTTGGTAATTTATACCTTCCGGAAGGTTTTGATGCAGACAAAAAGTACAAAGCAATAGTTGGAGCCAGTCCGTTCCCTCAAGTTAAAGAACAAGTTTTGGCAACTTATGGACCGGAAATGGCAGCAAGAGGGTTTGTATTCTTAGGTTTTGACTATTTGGGTATGGGAGATTCACCAGCACTACCGGGTGAGTTTAAACAGTCTAGGTATATGTTTAGACTTATTGAAAATACATGGGATGCTGTTTCATATTTAGGAACACTCCCGTTTGTAGAAGAGATTCACGGACTTGGCATATGTCAGGGTGGTTCTATTATAGCATCGGCAGCAGTAACAGATCACAGGATTAAGAAAATTGCTATGGTTTCAGGAATGATGGCAGCAGACGCTTTTCAATGGACTAATAAAGAAACAGTAAATCAACAGATTGCTGCTGCAAATGCTTCGATGCAAAAGATCTATGAAACCAGAGAAGCTGATTATATTGCTCCTTTTGGACTTACCGATGATCAATCAAGAGAGGAATATGTTAAAATAGGTGGTGAAATGGGCGGTGAAAGCTACGACTACTACGGAAGAGATGGGTTCAGAGGACCAAAAGCTGTAGAAAACTTTACAAACTTTCATATTGCCGATCAAGGAATGCAATCTCTTATCTCTATAGCAGAACATTATGCTGACAAGATTGTACAACCTTCTTTGATTATATATAGTAAGACGGCCTTTACATCTATATGCTCAACTGCATTTATTGAAAAACTAACAAACAAACATGAAGTTTTAGCTTTAGAAGAATTTGGTCATGTTGATTTCTACTACAAACCAGAAGCTGTAAAAGTATCAACAGATGCTGTAGCTGAATTTTTTAATAAATAATGTATAAAGGTAGAGTCCGTTTTCAGGCTCTACCTTTTTGTTATACAAACCAAGTGGCAGCAAATTAATTAAACATGAGTAAATCATTATGTATCCATAACACTATAAACTGATGAAACACAGCATGACGTAAAGGCTTTTCTCACACTAAATTATGCGATTTACCTATGACTTTTAAAAACGAATTGAGAATATGAAACAGATAATAGTAATACTTTTAGCAATGATAATGTTGAATGCTTGTACAAATGCACAAGAAGACAGCATAAAAATCACCGACAACTCTGAGAATTCTAAAATGAACGATATTATTAAACTAAATAAACCTGATTTTGAGAACAAGACAACGTTGATGGAAGCCTTCCAAAACAGAAAATCAACCCGAAGTTTTGCAGATACACCTATCAATAAGCAAGACCTTAGTAATTTACTTTGGGCAGCAGCAGGAATTAACCGTACCGATGGCGGAAGAACAGTACCTTTACTTGGCAATATTGCCATATATGTAGCAATGGAGTCAGGCGTTTATTTATATAACGAAAAGGAACATAGTCTGAAACTAAAATTACCTGATGATATACGAGCTAAAATATCGCCTCAGAATCAGGTTAAAAGAGCTCCGGTTGTTTTTATTATGACTATTGATGATAGTTCATTTTCTCTATTTATGAAGAAGGCTATGGAGAATGAACATGGAATGGATTTTTATTATGGTAATCAGGTAGCATACTCAACGCAAAACATTTACCTGTATGCTTGCTCCAACAACATGAATACTGTTGTTATTGGCGGGTTTCATAGAGAAAAAATTGACAAAATGTTAGCATTAGATTCAAACCATCATTCATATTTAATTCAATTAGTAGGATATAAAACGGAATAATATGCTTTTCATAGACTATGTAAAACAATTATACAGCGGAGACCTGTTTCAGGGTAAGTTACTTATAATAACAAGTCTGGTTCTCCTTGCATGGATTATTGTAGTACTGCGAAAAAGCAACAGGATTTTAAAAGGAACTGTAATACCTGTTTTGCTTATTGCAGTAATATATGCAAGCTTTGGAGGGGCAAAAGTTTATAAGCATCAACAACGTTTAAGCTATATTACTGAGTTGTATGAAAAAGATAAAGTTGCAGCCATTGATAAAGAGACGCAACGTGCAAATAAAGAAATCTCTGAATACTCTTTAGTTTTAAAATTTATATATCCTTCAGTTATGCTTATTGGATTAATAGCTCTCATCTTTATTCGTAAAGAGTACATACGTGGAGTAGCTTTGGGTTTTATGATATTTTCATTTTTTGCAATTCTTGCTGATTTATGTTTACGAAACCGATTAATAAACTTCTTAGAGAATATAAAGGAGTTAATTTGATTATAAACTACCAGTTATCTAATTAAGACTGTTTTTAAGATATATAAAAGCCTATAAATAAATTTTAATAAAAAACCCAACAACAAAAATGTATACATCGTATACTAAAAAATCTATGTCATAAGCATTACTCTTAACTTAACTTCGTATTAGTTAACAATTTAAAAACACAGACATATGAAACAATGCATGAGTAAAGGCTTTTCATACACACATGAATGACTAAATTATGCGAGTTCCATATGACAAATAAAAAAAAGGTAACTATTCAGTCAAGACTAATATTTCGAATAATCATTCACTATTAACAAATTTAACTAAAAAAGGAGTTCATTTGTTAGTAATAATTTCGTTTTCAATAATGCTAAAAGTTCTGATATACCGATCTTTGTATTATGGGA
>JAOARN010000050.1 GCA_025210485.1 Marinifilaceae bacterium
AAACAGTTCAACGCAAATTTTTGCATTGAACTGTTTTATATTAGTAGAGTTTTTAACAATGTACATTTTAAAAAACCGTTCCGGAATTGCTAACAGTCCGTTCTCACCCCGGAACGATTTAGGTAGCTGAGCTACTCTGATCAAGAGCAAAGCTAGCTAAACGAGAAGAACTGTACAAGTTTGGTTTGTGTAGGGAAAGATTTAATTTTTGTTGGGAATAATAAATTTTTTAAACATGATTTTGAGAAAGTTTTTACTTGTTAAGCTATTGTTGATAGTAGTAGTTGGCAATGCAGTTTGTGAGAATAATTCAATGAGTTTAAAAAGCTCATTTAAGATTCAACTACAATGTAATAATTCAGGCTTCAGGTTTATACCTTATTTTGATATTGTAAATACAATAGATTGTAAAGGTTTTTTTAAAGATACCCTGGAACTTTCATTAACAAGAGAGAATGATTTCCAATTTGTTGAAGGGATGGATATTGAAGATGTTAATGTTTCTGCATATAATTTTGATTGTAAGTTGGATTCATTATCAACAAGTATAAAGTTTGATAAAAATAAAAAATCCATTATGATCATAAAAAAATCTAAGAGAGCCATAGATTTTAAAATAAGAATATCATATTTATTCAAATATGAAATGAAAGATCTCTTTGAAAGTGTGGATAATAAGTTCTTAAATATTACTTGTTCATCCAATACAATATCATGGTATTTTTACCATAACAGCATAGAGTATAATAATATGGAAATAAGTAATAGTCCAAAATTTCATCTATTTACAAATGCAAAATATAAAGCTAAAACCCAAAGTAGTAAGTTATATGATATTAATAATATTGAACCCATAGAACGTATCTGTCTAACATTAGTGAATTCTAACTTCTATAAAAAAGAAATAATCAATATAAACGAGAATACATTTAACCTATATCTTTTAAAAACTAATGAACCAATATTCGATACTGTAACGAATGAAATAAAATTAAAAGATCAATTTCCCTCACATCATTACGAAAACATATGTAAAGTGGTAGAGAAGAATTTATCAAAATTAGATGATTTTCCTAAATTAGAAAGCAGTAAAGATATTGTTGAAATTATTTGGAGAGATACCACCAACGATGTTTATTTTGGAAGATGTTGTGGTCGTTCATATATTCGTTGCGACTCTCGATTTTTCACTTCTTCTATTGGTGGTTTAATACATGAGGTATTGCATATTTTTTCAAATGTAAGAAGTGAAAAAACTACTCCCGGATATTTATTATTTAACGAATCATTGATTGAAGCCTATGCAAAGTACGTTACCAGTGAGGGTAAGATGGATTCTACCTTTAGAAAAGTGAATAATTATTTTGTTTGTAATTATCCGGAAACTAAGAATGTTTCAATTTTTAGTGTACCTGAGAATACATTTCAATTTTTTGGAGTTGTATATTTCAAAACACCTTACAAAATTTATTCCTTTGCTAGGGAAACAAAAAATCATAACTTTTGGACAACCTTAAAATCATTTTTATTGGAAAGCAATTCAAATGTAAAGTGGCAAGATTTTTATGAATATTTTTTAAAGCATGGATTCTCTGAAGAAGAATTGACCAAATTAAGGAATTCATTATAGATGAATGTATTTGGTTTTTGTAATAATAAGCAAAATTTTCATTCCAACTTTTTTCCTTATTTTTAGGCTTAGAACCAAAGACTAACTCCTACTTATCTTGAAAAAACGATTTCCTCACTTCCGCCAATTGGATGCCATGGATTGTGGCCCAGCCTGTTTGCACATGATAGTTTGACTTTAAATAATACCAAATGTAACATTAAATGAGCCATTTTGGAAAATAGTATCATGCAATGTAGAAAATGTTAGGCAGTGCGAGTTTGCGAAGCAGTGGCTCATATATTTTCACAATCGGTATAAAACCTAATTGCAATATACTAATTTATGTACTTTACATTGTATGTTAGCGTTTTATATGTAATTTCACAAAATTTAACACTTTTTTGGGTTACCTTTTTCGTTTTTTCGGAATAAAGGGATATACGAATTACATTAAAATGTTAAAAATATGAAAGCTTCAGACAATCCTAAATTCAGAAATAGAATTTTAAAATTAGCTAAAAAGCATGCAACAGGCACTCCTGCCCAATTGGCCATTAAATTAGCTGTTTGTGAGCGTACAGTCAATAATATTATTGCAGATATGAGAGCTGAAGGAGTAGACATACCTTATTGCAGAAAGTTAAAATCATATACCTTAGATTAAGTTTAAATTAGTATTATGCTTTAAAAAAACAGTTCAACGCAAATTTTTGCATTGAACTGTTTTATATTAGTAGAGTTTTTAACAATGTACATTTAAAAAACCGTTCCGGAATTATTAATTATCCGTTCTCATCCCGGAACGATTTTAGGTAGCTGAGCTACTCTGATCAAGAGCAAAGCTAGTGTAAAGATTTGATAATAGCCGAACTAATTGTGCAAGCTTGATTTCCTTATTATCAGGTATTTATATCTTTATTCATAGTTTGTTTATTAGCTGATCTTTACACTAGCTAAACGAGAAGAACTGTACAAGTTTGGTTTGTGTAGGGCTATTTTAAAATTTATTAAAATGGAAAAAAATCGCTTTAAAGTAATTCAGGAATCTAAGTTTGAGAAGTTATCAAATAAAGATTTGGAAGAGTTAAAAGGAGGCCTTTGCATCTCTTGTATGAAAAGAGATAGAAAAGTTAAGTTAGGTTCTTCAAAAAGTACACAACAATTGACAACTAAATATGGTGATAGGATTGACTATACATCATATGGTGGAACATTTTATTTTTAAGAATTATAGCGACTGTCTTAAAAGTCAATTTATGTGTTGGTGAACCTACCCGAATACAAAACCTTTTGAGACAATCTCTTTTTTAGTTACTAATTTTATTTTGCATCTACGATTAAGTTTAAAATTAATAATAATATAGGTTTATGATTTTTTTGAAAATAAGATATTTTAAGACATTATTTCTAGTATATTTTCTTCTAATTAATTTAGCTTTTGCACAAGATATTAGCTTTAATCATGTAGAAGTTTCTAAAAATGAATATTTTCAGGAAATACCATTTAAATTTATTAAGAATAAAATTTATGTGGCTGTTAATATTGATAATTCGGAATATCAATTTTTATTGGATACTGGTAGTCCAACTATGATATCGAAGGATCTATTTAATAAGTTAAACCCCAAAATAATTGCATATACTGACATTACCGATGTAAATAAGAACAAAATTGATAGTGCATGTCATTTTAACTTAAGTCAGCTAAAAATTGGTGAAACAGAGTTTAGAAACATTCGGTGTAGTTATGTGCAGAATCCGATTTTAGATTGTAAAGGAATTGATGGTGTGTTAGGAAGTAATCTTTTTTGCAATTCAGCACTTCAAATTTGCTTTTCAAGAAGAATGATAATGATAACAAATGATAGTGATAAATTTAAGTTAAAAGGCAAGGATAAATACTATTTCAAAACCCCAAATAATAGAAGTACACCTATAATAAATGTAAAGTTAAGGGGTATTAAAGGAAAATCATTATTTGCTGATTTCGTTTTTGATACAGGTTATCCTTTTTTAATAAGTCTTTCTGATGAATATTCAGAAGTTTTTAAAGCAAAGAATATTTTGATGGATGAAATGAAGGTCAAAGGAAGCAGCAGGTATGGTTTTGCAGGATTAGAGGAAGAATCAATCCAAATAAAATGGACTATCCCTAACTTTAGAATAAATAAATTAGAATTGGATAATGTCCAGGTTCGATCAGGAAAAATATCAATAATAGGATGTCAACTCATTAAATATGGTGATATTACGATCGATTATAAAAATAAAAACATTGCAATTCTACCTTATAATGAAATCGCAATAAAACAATATGATAATTTACCTGTGGATTTTGTAATAAGAGATAGTAAGTTATTTATTGGGACTGTTTGGAAAAAGGATCTTGGTGTATCTGTTGGTGATCAGGTTTTGTCAATAAATAAAAATCTATGCACCAATGTTAATTATTGCGACCTATTATTTAATACAAGTATCGACAATGAAAAAGATATTTATTTAGAACTCAAAAAAGTTAATGGTGAAATTGTAACTGTGGAGTTAGAAAAGTTTAATAAATAGATTTATGAAAGAGGTTAACTGGTCACGATATAATTTTTTATGGGATTCAATAAAATATGGTAAATTTTTATATAACTCTTATACAAACGCTTTTATTAAGTTCGATGGTGCTCTATTTTCGGACGACTCAGCTTAAAAAATTTAGAACTAAAGATGAATTTATCAGCAGGTTTTATGCGTAAGATTGAGCTTAATGAGGCTTAGAGTTAAGATCAACTCTTAATAAAAGTATTTATAAATTGCTGGTTGAGTTTAGTACACCTAACAAAGAGATTAATGATTTAATGAGAAGTTACATCCATATGCTTATCAATAGATGGTTTAGATCTAAGCCACGAGCTCATGAGTTTGTTTTATATTACCTACTGAGTAAGTATTATTCGTCATGTAAAGCTAGGATTTTATACAATAATAGAGTATTACTGCAAAAGTAGAAGTATGAAAAAGTTAATTAAACTATTACTCGTTTTACTATATGGTTGCACATTTATTAGCTGTAATTGTGAAGAGACGAGAGTACTTGTTAATAATACAAGACAAATAAATAGTATTTCGCCTAATGATTCTGTGTATACAGATTTGTCGTTTTTGAAAGATAATTTAAAGGGAAATAAGATTGTTCTCCTCGGTGAATCTGGTCATGGTGATGGAGGAACGTTTAAGGCGAAAACAAGATTGGTAAAATATTTACATTCAGAACTTGGCTATGATGTAATTGCTTTTGAAGGATCAACGATGTTTAATCTATTTGATTTGAAACAAAGGCTAAGTGATAATTGTGAAAATCTTGAAAGAATAATAAAAAATAGAATCTTTCCAAATTGGTCTTATAGCAACGAATTTAAGGAAATGACTCATTATTTAATTCACAACAGACATTGCTTGGATGTTATTGGTATTGATAATAATTTTGCTGTTAATTCAAATTCAACGAAATTTATTCAGCATATATTGAGTAAATATAATTTGAAATCCTCACAACACTTAGACATCAAAATGTTTAACGACACATATAAGAGAATAATTAGATCAACCAGGCAAAGTATAAAGTTACAAGATTGTGATTTGTTTATAGAACAATTAAGTATCCTTATTAATATGATTAAAGCATCTAATAAAGAAATTACTTCGGGAGATAAATTAATTCTACAAGAATTGAGTAATCTAAACTCATTTATTCAAGAATTAAAGGTTGACCTAGATGAAAGTGTATATTATCGAGATATTCAAATGGCGAAAAATCTTATCTGGTATATAGAAAATTTATATCCAAATAAAAAAGTAATTGTTTGGACAGCTAATCTTCATGCTTCTAAAAATTTGAATCAGGTTATCTACAAAAATAATGATGATCGTTACCAAAAATTACAAACTTTAGCTGATAATCTTGTGAGTAAATTTGGGGATGATAAGATATATAGTATCGCTACTACATCAGTTAGTGGTAACACAATGACGTATGAAGGCTCCAAAGAAATTGAAATTAGTAAAACCTCATGGGATTATAGAATTTCTAAGATGATAAACTATGATTATGCTTTTGTAGATTTTAAGAATATAAGAAAATATAAAAATATTCCGACAAGTTTTGAAAGTACCATTTTAGGATATCATTCACACATTGGTAAATGGTATAATGTTTATGATGGTTTATTTTTTATTAGAACAATGGAAAGTAGTACTTATTAATTTATTAGGAATTTTTTATATGCACAGGTTAGTCAGTTTTTCCTTATTTTTAGCCTTGATACTAATCTAACTCCTACTTACCTTGAAAAAACGATTTCCTCACTTTCGCCAATTGGATGCCATGGATTGTGGCCCAACCTGTTTGCGCATGATAGTTTGACTTTAAATAATACCAAATGTAACATTAAATGAGCCTTTGGAAAATAGTATCATGCCAATGTAGAAAATGTTAGGCAGTGCGAGTTTGCAAAGCAGTGGCTCATATTTTTTCACAATCGGTATAAAACCTAATTGCAATATACTAATT
>JAOARN010000051.1 GCA_025210485.1 Marinifilaceae bacterium
ATCTACTTCTATATCTAATCGTTTATTTAATTTATCAAAATTTATAGATTCTATGACCCATGGCAGTTCTATATTCAGGGCTTGTTCAAATATATTTTGCATCATCATTGAAATGGTCTTTTTATTAAGTTAAACTACAAATATAAACAGAAAAATATTACCCACTACTTTTCAGAAAGAACCTAAATTTTTATTCCTCAGCTTGATTATAGCTCAGATGCTTTGCTTATTTCAAATTTGCACCGTTTTTAAATCGAAGTGCAAATATTCCTTTTTGATATCTGCACAAATCTTCATTAGTAATTACTCGTTACCAATCTAGTATGTTTGGTAAAGCTAACACACGGCTTTTAAATAGCTACCCATGCAAACCAAAACCACAGAACCTAGCATGCTAAAAATCAGCTCACAATGTTCTTTTTCGTTAAATCCTTGCCTTAACAAAATTCCTAAATAGCACAAAACCAAACATTCAACTCATAAAAAACAATCTCACCCATACTCAATCAAAGCGAGCAAAGCACTCACCGAAACAAAAAAACTCATAGATAACATCTCTATTTCCCATTATCTCTAACTCCTACAAACAACTACCAGCATCAAAGCGCGAAAATTGTTACCAACAACGGCAGGGCTATGCGGAGTTTGGGATTTAAAAGCACCAAACTTTCATTTACCCACTCAGCCAAAACCGTAATTTCTGTTTTATATTTTTTTTACCAAGACCTCAATTATGGTTTTGGCGATTTTTGTTTCTTATTCCTAATTCTCAAGCTGGCACGAAACCCAAATTCCGTATCAGCTCTTTATCACCCTACAAACAATTGATTGTGTTTTATCAGAAAATTAAAACCCAAACATCTACTAAATAAAATAGTTTTTTATTCTGCTCAATGTGTATTTTTGGCAAGATAATTGAAATAAGTCCTCTTCGTAGATAAAAGCTTATCGTGTAAACTAATATAACTTAATATATTAATTTAAGCTATATACAAGAATAATTTTACATATTGATAAAAAAAACATATGTTTACATAAAATTTGTATACTAATTAAACATTGAATACTATAATTCAATTATATTCATTTTATTTACCAAAACTAAAATTAATTTACTGGGCAAGACAATCCCTAATTATGATAACAACTACATATTATTATAGATAATCTGTAGTTCATACTTAAAATTTTATTTTAACGAATTTTTTTATTTATGAAAAAACTAAGTTTATTTTTATTCGCAGCACTTTTTTCGTTCAGTGCTTTTTCTCAATTATCTTCTCCTATCACCTTAGGTCTTCATGGAGGATTTGTAAACACTAAAGGATCTACAGATTACAAGAGCGAAATTGACTCATTTGATAAAGTAAAAGAAAAGGCTGATGCTGGTTATTCTATCGGTGCATTTGTAAGATTAAATATCAAGAAAACTTATATCCAAACTGGACTTGATTATGTCTCAAGAAAATCTGAAGTAAAACTACCAGATATAGCAGATAAAGTACCTAACTCAGAGATATTAAATGAAGCAGTTAGAGTTAAAAGTTTGGATGTTCCAATTCTTATTGGTTACAAATTAATCAAACTACCACTTATAAAAGCTAGAGTATTTGGTGGTCCTGTGGCTTCTTTTGTTATTGATGACAATATTAAAAAAACCTTTAATTCAATGACAGATGATAATGAGAGCATAAGTGCTAAAATTAAAACTGCTGTTTGGAATGGTAAAATAGGTGTCGGTGTTGATATCTGGAAATTAACTTTAGATGTTGATTATGAATTTGGCATCAGTGGGCTTGCTAAGGATATTAAATCTTCGCAAGGTAAAATAACCGATAAAATCAAACAAAATATGGTTAATGTAACTATTGGTTTTAAGATTATCTAAAAGAATACAACATTATTAATATAAAGGCTTCTCAGAACGAGAAGCCTTTTTTATTATATTCTATTTCTGAATTTAATATTTGTAAAATATATTAATCATAACAAAAAAACATTGAAGCCATACTATTGAAATTTTATTTCAGCTTATGTCACTAATAATAAAAAAATTAACCACTTGAACTTAAAGTCAAACTTATTACTAATAAGACTTTAATTTACAAAATAAAGAACTCTTATTATTTTTATCTTACTTCTAACAATAAAATAATAATTATGGAGAATATACAAAACAAAATAAACTCAAAAGAATCCCAAACACAACAGGACAATGTCAATAAGCAATATAATTTACTACCTGAAACGGTTTTAGATTCATATCGAGGTAACACAAAGAAGCCTATAAATGAGGAGCTAAATAAAAATCTCCCCTTAAAATCGGATTTTATAAAATCTGATGATTTTTTCGATAAAATTAGTATAAAGAATTCCTATGATGCTTTTATCGTGGCCATGAGGTATGAAATAAACGAATTATATACAATACTGGATTTAAACACTATAGCAAAATTCGATGTTAAAGAAAACATTAAACTATTAAATAAATTTGAAAAGAAAGAGGAACTAAACGAAGTGCTTAAGAGTTTTAATAAAAAAGAACACAGAAGCATTAAAAATAAAAATTTAGATGATTATAATTCGTTCTCACAAAAATTTATGAGTATATGCCCAATAAAAGATGAATTTAAATTAAGCCATTTACCTCCATTAGGCATCTGGTGGTATTGGTTATTGGATTTAGGGAAGAATATGGGATGGCCATTATGTTTTGACTATAAGATCTCTAATCAATCAGTACTTGAGCTTGATTCATCTTCCGAAGAATCAGAAAATGAAATTCGTCCCAAGAAAACAACTCCTGGCTATTTAGCTTCAATTCAACTATGCTATATATATTGCATGAAATTGTTAGAAAAAAAGCTCACCCTTGATGAGTACGAAAAATTGAATAATATTATAGCCAATTTTGATTCAGATATATTTACAAGAAAGATTGGAAAGGAAGTACAGTATGGAATGTTAGCCAATGATTTTTCAACCTACAATAGTGAAATATTTGATAAACTTAATGATGAATCTACCTTCGTAACTGTGAATTGTCATTTCGAGGAAATCAAACAAATAGAAGAAAAGACCGATGAAAATAATAAAGAAGACAACTTAAAAATAGAAGAAATACCAATTGGTGGCTTAGTATCCATACAAACTGAATATCAGAACGAGAAATCAAAAAATTATATAGAATTAACACGAACACTAAGCCCAAATAATTACAATAGTTTATTCGAAAAAATCACAAACCAATATTACGAATATATGAAATCTACCACTAACCCTTGGATGAAATTATTTGTAATTGCTGATTATTATATCAAACTAGAGCGGGTGCATTTTTTCCGCGATGGAAATAGCAGACTCAATTATTGTATTTTAAATAAGCTACTAATTGAGAATGGATTTTGTCCTGTAATCATTGAAGATTTTAATTGGGCTTACTGTAAAAATCCAGTAGAATTGGCAATCAAACTATGGGCAGGAATGAATTTATGGTCAAAAATATTTGGAAAAAAGTACGAAAAAATCCCAATTACGAAGTTTAAGTAATGTTATGTAATCTCGCTTTAAAATACGCCTATATGGCTGACAATAACTCATTAAGATTTTTTATAAAAATTGAGCTGAAATTAATTTTAAATAGACCAATTCATTGGGCTATTTTCCTAATAATTTGATCTTTAAAATATAATTTAAATCATTTTAATTTATCATTTCAGACCTTTAGCCTTTTTGTTTTATTGATATTCAACCCAATGCAGCGCATTGGGCTTTGTTATATATGCCTTTTCAGGCAAGATTTAGTACTTATTATATTATAATTTAAGTAATTTTTTAACAATAATATTTTCACCCATATTTACTTTTATCATGAATATTCCTTTCGTAATATGACTTACATTTTTTCTTTCAAAGTTTAACTATAATATATTCATAATTGTATGTATCCAACTTATTATTCAAACTGACTACATACAACTTATTCAACTGAAATCTGGTTTACATACTATTAATAAAAGAAACACGAATTATTTTAGTTTTATAAAAAAAAACTCCATATATCACAAATTTTAAAGACTTCACATAATTCACAACTAAAATCAAATATTTAGAGCTATATTAACTCAAAAAAATTATGGGCTTAATTCAATCTTGTTGTAAAAAAGAAGAAATAAAAGAAAACAACCAAAATAAAAATAATTTAAATGACAACGAAACATATGATAGTTGTATCAGAGAATATGAAAACATTAAAATACCCAAGATAATTATTCAAACTAGTGATCAAGACAATAAGAACTGCGAAAATTTATATACTGATGAGGAAATAGAGCTCGCTCCAGAATTAAAACACAAACACTTAACTAACTATACTCACCAGGAAATGCAGCAAAATATAAAAGATGGTGATTTTCTTAATCAAGAAAGTAATTTTCTTAATAGATTATGTGAAAGTAAAGTTAGTGAATATCAATACCTGCTGAGAAACCTATATAGCTCATTCCACCTAAAAAGTATAAAAGAAGATCATGTTCAGAATATTAGAGAATCCTTAAAACAAATAAAAGCTAAACTAAAATCTACAAAGGTAGATCAATTAAAATTAGATGACCTACAAACAGATAAAATACCTGACACGAATTTCTTATGGTTATTCATGCTTGACTTAAAAAAGAATAATGGCTATCCACTAAATTTTGACCAAGATGTAAAAAGTAATAACAATAACTATTATTCCGATTTTAGTTTTGATGCAAGTTGTTCTAAGCCTAAAGAAGACAAATATTGTTATGTAAATGATTCATATAAAAATAGTTTAACTCAGAAAGAAAAATACAACAAAAATACAGACTCACCTTCCTCCAAACACAATGATAAAATGAGTGATGCCGAAGACCCAAGTGAAAGAGACGAAGGTTATCTTGCTTCTTTATATTTACCTTTTTTTTATATTATAAATACATTTAAAACAGATTTAAGCTTAGATTATTATAAAAAATTATCAAAATTAATGAGATACTTTGTTGCTGTTGAAGGTTATAACAAAGATTCTTATGTCTTTATCCATGAGAAAAAAAATAACGCCACAATCTCCTACGGAATTAATCATGAAATACCAGACCATAGTATTTTAAAGAAATTTAAAGGAAATAGATTAGAATATGTTGATATAAATTACAATATTCTGCAGGAGAATACTAATGATGCAATCGGATATATCGGAGCAGATGGTAAATCTATTTCTTTAATACAAAAAGAAGAAAAATCTATAACTATAATATTCAATGAAATAGTAGATGGCTTAAAAAAAGAAATTAGTTCCACAGAAAACAAATCTAAAAAACTTCTTGCAATTGCGGATTTCTATATAAAACTAGAACGACTACACCTTCTTACAGATGGAAATAGTCGCTTAAATTTCCTTGTTCTTAATAAACTATTAATAGAGAATGGCTTTTGTCCTTGCTTCCTTATGGATTTCAATCTTGCATATTGCAAAACTCCAGAGGAAATGGCTAAAGAAATATATGCAGGGATGAGAATATGGAAATCTATTTTTATAGATAATAATAAGGGGAAGTTTGATATGATCGACATAAATTCATTAAAGAAGAAGCAGTACGAATAAGCTTAAACCGTTTATGTTCAACTATTAAATTAAAATCTCGAATAAAAATAGCTTACAATGATGGAAAACTATCCTTCAAGATAATCCTGAAGTAAAAACTATATTAATTAACATCTGAAATTTTAGAGATATGAAAAAACTAATAAAGTATCTTATTAGTTTTATAGTACCAATACTTACAATGTTAATATTTGATATAATATTTTTTAACGAAGTTGATATATTCAGAACAGTTTTTAGTGGAGTCCTTATATTTATAATATTAATGTTTGTTACAAAAAGTGAAATATTTAAACCTAAGAACTGAAAACTATTATTTATTAAGTGATTATGAATTTTAATTGAAAATAAAAAGCCTCAGTAAGTATATAACTTACTGAGGCTTTTATATTTTACAGGAATACAAAATTCATCCTTGCATGTAGCCCCAGCAGGACTCGAACCTGCATCTAAAGTTTAGGAAACTTTCGTTCTATCCCTTGAACTATGGGGCCTTAACGCCTGCAAAAATATCTATTTTATCGGAAAAGACAAAAAGAAACATAAAAGATTATGCTATTATTTTTCACAGGCATTACTACTGTTAAGTGAATTTACTTTATATCAATCCAATACAGCATTGTTCGCTTTTTTATTTTCAGTAGAAACTATTTTTAGATTTTCTAAATCAATATCTTCTTCTTCATTGTAAATTTGCAATAATGGCTCCTTAAATGATCTATTTGTAATAAATTTCTCCAATGTCAACAATAAAGAAGGTAATAATACCAAATTTGATAACATTGCAGAAAGAAGTGTTACTGATACTAAAACCCCTAAGGATACAGTTCCACCAAACTCGGACAATGAAAATATTCCGAATCCAAAGAACAGAATAATCGATGTGTACATCATACTTTGACCCGTTTCGCGTAGGGCCAAAATCACAGAACTTCCAATGCTCCAATTTGTAGTTTTAAGTTCTTGTCTATACTTTGCTAAATAATGAATCGTATCATCCACAGATATACCAAATGCAATACTAAAAACTAAAATTGTAGACGCCTTAATTGGTATTCCAAAAAATCCCATAAGTGCAGCTGTAATTATAAGTGGCAGCAAGTTAGGAATAAGAGCAACCAATACCATTCGTTTCGATGAAAACATCCATGCCATAAAACTAGCTATCAGAAGTACTGCTAAAGCAAGACTTATAAATAGATTTTGAATAAGATACTGAGTGCCTTTAAAAAAGACAATACTAGAACCAGTAACAATTACATTATATTTTTCTTTAGGAAATATCTGATTCACATGATTAAGAATAGTTTTTTCCATTGCCTCCATCTTAGTAGTTCCAATATCCTTGATTCGAAAACTCATTCGTGAAATTGTTTTTGTTTTATTGACAAAAGTCTCAAAAAGTTCGGCTTCCGAATTCTTTTCAGCTTTAGCTACATATGACAGAAGTATATTTTTAGTTTGATTACTAGGCAGTTTATAGTATTTCTCCTTACCATTATAGTATGCCTGATTTGCAAATTTAGCAGCCTCTACTAAAGAAATGGATGATGAAATTTCAGGATACTGTTTCAATGAATCATTTAATTTATCAATTCTTTTCAAAGTTGATAATTTAAGAGCTCCACCTTTCTTCTTTGTCTCAACCATAATTTCCAAAGGCATAATTCCTTCAAGATTTTTCTCAAAGAATTTTAGGTCTTTAAAAATAACATTATGATGTGGCAAATCATCTACCATATAACCAGTGCTCTTCATTTTACTGATACCATATGCACTAATCGCGAGCAAAGAAACAGCAATTATGTAAACCCATTTTCTATGATCTACAACAGTCTTTTCTAATCTTCCAATAAAAGCTACAGTCATCTTACTATCAAGATGTTTGGTGGCCTTTTTGTCAGGTGGTTGTATATAGCTAAAAATTATAGGAATTAACAATAAAGATAACATAAAAACAACCATAATATTTAAGGATGCAATAACACCAAATTCCTTTAATATCTGACTTGAAGTAATTATAAAGGTAGCAAAACCAGAAGCTGTAGTCAAATTAGTTAAGAAGGTAGCATTCCCTATTTTGGCAACAACTCTCTGCAGAGCCTTTATTTTATTGAAATGTTTAATATACTCTCCATGATATTTATTAATCAAAAATACAGAATTTGGTATACCTATAACGACAAGCAAAGGAGGAAGCATTGCGGTAAGAAGGGTAATTTTATAATCAAATAAAACCATGGAACCCACAGCCCATATAACGGATAATCCTACCACTAACATACAGAAAAAAACCACCTTAAAAGATCTAAAAAAGCAAAATAAAATGATTGCAGTAACTAATAAAGAAAGAATAATAAACATATTCATTTCTTTCTTAATCATCTGTGCAGTAACTACTCTAATATAAGGAAGTCCTGAATATCTCATTTTTAGATTATGCTTAGAAGTAAACTTTTCAGTTATCTCCTTCACCTTAGCAACCATTGGTTCTCTAGCCTTTGAATTTATTATTTTCGAATTCACAGTTATTGCCATCAGATAAGTATTATTATCCTTATTGATAAGACTGCCCTGATAAAAAGGAAGAGATTCGGCTATTCTTGCTAATGAATCTAATTCTTGCTGAGTTTTTATATGAGATGGAAAGATTGACTTAAACTCAAATTTCTTTTTCTCTTTATTTTTAATGATATTATATGTATGTGCAATTGAAACTACAGCATCAATTCCATCTAAATTTTTTAAATCATTACCTAGATCAACCCAATCGTTAAATCTGTCTAATTTGTAAAAATTTGAATCTTGAACAGCAAAAAACATTACATTTCCTTCCTGTCCAAAAACCTCTTTAAATTTTTTATGCTCAATAGATGCAGAATCTGTAGACGGTAATAAGTCTGCATACTGATACGACATTTCAACTTTTCTAGCTTGATAAGCCATAAAAACGGTAACTAAAAGTATAGCTATCAGGATGGCTATTCTATTTCGGAGTATTAGTCCTGCTATATAATTCCACATTTATTAATGGTGTAAAATGGTTTCCCAAAAAAACTAATCATTTAATTGAAGTATATTTCGATTATAGCTATAAATTAAATGACATATACTAGTATTTGATATATAAGAATAAACACTCTGTTCGTGATAAAATTATTAATTAACAAAGTGTTTGATTTGTTGCAATATTATTCTATTATTTCAGCATCTGTGATATCCATATTTCCAGAATCAGAAACAGCTGAATTGTTATTTTCGGAACTATTGGCTTGCGAAGATTTTAGATAGTCTATCTGTGAGCGCAATTGAGAATATGGCATTTGAGATAAATAACTAGCGAATGTGTCTATTCCTTTATTCAATTTACCTTTCAACATAGCTTTCATCATCATATTCAACTCAACAATGCAAGTAACTCGCAATCTAGTATCATAAGCTCCTTTGTCTATTAATTGAATGAATAGTCTAAAAGGGAAAGGAATACTACTATTCTTCGCTGTTACAAATTTTATCAGCTTATTCTCCTGTTTCTCGTCCATTACAATTTCGATTGGACCAAAATTTTTAACACTTAGAATTATAGAATCTTCGCTTGTTTCAATACTCTCAATCATATCAGCTATATTCGTATCTCCCTTTGAAGCCTCTTTAAGCTTTTCTTTTACAAGATCATTATTCATATTGCTACGGATAAGCAATTCCATATCTTGAATATTTGACAACATAGAATAAACATCCGATACGTTTTGTGAAATTTTATAAATCTCACTAACTGCCTTCAATTCTGCCATATACTTTTCTTTCTTTCGTTTTTATAGTTCGAAATAAGTCAAAAACCAGAATGTTTAAATTCAATCTTCAATTTAAACATACTGGCCTTTTACATAGAATAGGTTGTTATGAAATACTGAAATGAAATCATATTTCAGAAAACCTATTTCAAATTAAATAAAGAAATTATTATTTTCCCCAATTTTCAGGGTCAATTCTCCATTTTTTAAGATTTTCAACATCTTCCTCTGTAACATATCCTGATTCACAAGCAGCTTCTATCATGCTATTGTAATCACTCAAAGTACTAACTTCGCAATTGTTGGTCTCAAAATTCTTAACTGCCTTTTCAAAACCATAAGTGAATATTGCTAACATTCCCATCACTTCACTTCCAGCCTCACGAAGAGCCTCCACTGCTTTAAGACTACTACCTCCTGTTGAAATTAAATCTTCGACAACTACAACTTTTTTACCTACATAATTGTCTCCTTCAATCATATTGGTCATACCGTGTGCCTTTGCCGACGATCTGATATATATCATTGGAAGACCCAATTCCTCAGCTACTAAAGCCGCTTGAGCAATTGCCCCTGTTGCAACACCAGCAATAACCTCAACATCAGGATATTTTTCTTTTATAGCCTTAGCAAATGACTTTTTGATATAGTCTCTGATTTCAGGATAAGCTAAAGTCTTTCTGTTATCACAATAAATAGGTGATTTCCATCCAGAAGCCCATGTAAATGGGTTTGTTGGTTCAAGCTTAATTGCTTTAATTTGCAAAAGATAATTTGCAACTTGTGTAGAAATGTTCTGCATAACACTTAGCATTTTTTATTTTTATAATCCTAATAAACAAGAGCTAGAATAAATCAACAACTAAGATAATATCTATAAAAAATATACGAATATCTCGAAATTTAATTTTTAATAAATATTCGCAGTAAATAGTTGTGTTTTTTCACTCTCGCATAAAATTATAGGCAAATGTATAAAGTATTTTTTAAAGAAAGACTCATTTTATTATCAGATAGTAAAAAAAATATAACAAATAATTTCAAATTTATAAATTTTGACAATTCTGAGAATTTAAAATCAATTATTCACGATTTTCTTCACCAAGATAATCACCCAGATTTATTTATATATTCCGAAAATTTAAAATCCCTGTTTAAACATTTCAAGAAATCATTTAAACAAATAAAAGCAGCAGGTGGTCTTGTTTTTAATTCGCAGAATGATTTTTTAGCAATATATAGACTCAATAAATGGGATCTGCCAAAAGGTAAAATTGAAAAGGGAGAAACAAAAAAAACTGCTGCAATTCGAGAAGTTGAAGAGGAATGTGGTATTAGTGATTTGGTAATAACAAAGAAAATAAATACCACCTATCATATTTATAAAATGGATTCAAAATTCATACTTAAATATAGTTATTGGTATAAAATGAAATACGATAAGAATGAAAATCTTATTCCACAAACAGAAGAAGATATTACAGATGTAAAATGGATTAATCTAGAAAATAAAGATATTTTCCTCCAAAACACATATCCCGCAATCAAAGATTTACTTTCAGAAAATCTGAATTAGCAAAGGCTTTTCCAAATTTTAATAGACAATCTAAATAATAATACTTTTCATCAATTGTAAATAAATATTGATAAACTAGAACAACCGAGAAACCAATTTAGTTTCAGATTTTATTATGATATTTAGTCGTAAATCGAAATTCTATTGTAAATTTGCGCGCAATTTTCGCCTAACTAAATTTATAACAAAGTGAAAAAGGGAATAAATATTAAATTAATCAGCAAAATCCTAAGCATTAATTTACTTATTGTGAGTGCATCTTTTATATTATGTATGTTAATTGCACTTATTTATTCAGAATCATTAACTCCATTTCTTTATTCTTTAGCAATATGCTTAAGTTTTGGTCTGTTTCTTAACTCTGCCTCAAAGGGCTTGGGTGATCACCATGACATCCGAAAAAAAGATGCTTATCTTGCCGTAAGTCTATCTTGGCTAATGCTAGGTTTGATTGGTGCTCTTCCATATATTTTTTCAGGTGCTATACCATCTATTGTGAATGCTATTTTTGAAGCAGAATCAGGCTTTTCAACGACTGGTTCAACTATTTTAAACGATATTGAATCACTTCCAAAATCAATACTTTTTTGGAGAAGCTTGACTCACTGGATAGGAGGCATTGGCATTATTATGTTAGTAATAATCATTCTACCTTCTCTCAAAATTGGGGGATATCATTTATTCACATCCGAATCATCATTTCAAGATAAAATCAAACCTAAGATAAGACAAGTTGGAAGCAGATTACTACTTATATACCTTGTATTAACTGCTGCCGAAACTATCCTACTTCTAATTGGAAAGATGAGTCTATTTGATAGCATCTGTCACTCATTTGGAACTATTGCCACTGGTGGTTTTTCGCCTAAAAACGATAGTATCGCTAGTTATTCTCCTTATATTCAATACGTAATTATGATATTCATGTTTCTTGCAGGAACAAATTTCATTATTTACTACTGTCTAGTCAAAGGTCATTTTACTAAAATAAAACAAAACAATGAGTTCAGGTTTTACTTTTGGACTGTTACCTTTATTGGTTTTGTAATTACAGCCATTCTTTTCTTCAAGATGAATAAACCTCTAGAGGAATCATTTAGAGAAGCCTTTTTTCAGGTTATTTCAATTATCACATGCACGGGATTTGCAACCGCAGATTATCTAAATTGGACAAGCATTGGAATTGTAATTATATTTTTATCAATGTTTCTAGGTGGCTGCGCCGGATCTACAGCTGGAGGCATTAAAATGGTTAGACACCTAATCGTGCTAAAGAAATTGAAATCGACATTCAATCAACTTCTACATCCACAAGCCATCATCCCATCTAGATTGAATGGAAAAAGTTTAAGCTCCGAAACAGCAAACTCAACGGTTTTATTTATATTATTATATTTATTAGTTTTTGTTGCTGGTAGTTTGCTGATGATGATTATTGGTTTGGATGCCGAATCAGCTGGAAGTGCAGTAGCAACATGCATGGCAGGAATTGGCCCAGGCATTGGGATAGTTGGTCCATGCAGCACATTTGCAGCAATACCAGCTGTTGGTAAATTACTGCTTTGTTTTCTTATGATAATTGGACGATTAGAAATATACACTGTGCTTGTGCTTTTTTCGAGACAGTTTTGGAAATCGTAAAAAAATATAAATCATCATATTTATATTATTTTATACATTTGCATTATATATTTTTCAAAAAACACAAGCGTTATAAAATGTAAAATCACATCTAATAAAGGATGCGAACATTTTAAATTAAGCATAAACGCCTAAGAAACATATAAAACTAAACAAACTTATTATCTTTAAACTGTTAATAAGTAAATTTATGATATCTAATTTATAAAACATATAACAAATGAGTAAAAAACCATCAATTCCAAAGGGAACAAGAGATTTTTCACCTCAAGAAATGGTGAAAAGAAATTATATTTTTGATACAATAAAAAATATTTTCCAACTTCATGGTTATTTACCAATTGAAACTCCTTCTATGGAAAATTTGAGCACTTTAATGGGGAAATATGGAGAAGAAGGAGATAAATTATTGTTTAAAGTTTTAAACTCAGGAGACTATCTAAAAAAAGCTAACCAACAAGCATATCAAGATAACAACTCAGTATTGTTTACAAACTCTGTCTCAGAAAAAGGACTTCGCTATGATCTTACCGTTCCATTTGCAAGATATGTAGTTCAGCACCGCAACGACATAAACTTTCCTTTCAAGAGATACCAGATTCAACCAGTATGGAGAGCAGACAGACCACAAAAAGGTCGTTACAGAGAATTCTATCAGTGTGATGTCGATGTGGTTGGAAGTGATTCTTTATTAAATGAGCTTGAATTGATACAGATAGTAGATAAGGTGTATCAAAATTTAGACTTAAATGTTATTATAAAACTTAACAATAGAAAAGTTCTAGCTGGAATTGCAGAAAGTATAGGTCATCTCGATAAAATAATTGACATAACTGTAGCAATTGACAAACTAGACAAAATAGGACTGGAAAATGTCAATAAGGAGCTACAAGAAAAAGGATTAGATCAAGAATCAATTGACAAATTACAACCTATAATAATGCTTAAAGGTAGTAATGAAGAGAAATTATCTATCCTAAAAGAAAGTCTGAAAGAATCAGAAACTGGAATGAAAGGAATAGATGAACTTGAAATTCTATTTAACTATATAAATAATACTGAATTAACTACTGAGGTTGAACTTGACTTAACACTAGCTAGAGGATTAAATTATTACACAGGCGCAATATTCGAGGTAAAATCACTTGATATGGAATTTGGCAGTATAACTGGTGGTGGACGTTATGATAATTTGACCGGAGTTTTTGGCTTAAAAGATGTTTCTGGAGTTGGAATTTCATTTGGTGCAGATAGAATATATGATGTTATGGAACAAATGAATAAATTTCCTAAACAAAATGCTGCAAGCACTAAAGTGATGTTTATCAATTTTGGTGAGAAAGAGGAAATGTACTGCCTACCTATTCTTTCTATACTTAGAGAAAACAATATTAATTCTGAAATATTCCCTTCTTCTCAAAAAATGAAAAAACAAATGAATTATGCAAATAATAAGAACATATCATTTGTAATAATGGTTGGAGAAAACGAAATGAATGAGAATAGACTAAGCGTCAAGAATATGGAAACAGGAGAACAAGAATCTGTTAACATAAACGACTTAGTTGATTATATCAAAAATCGATTATAAGGCACTAAAAATATAATGGGAAAAGGCTCTTACAAACAAAAAGGTATGGAGCCTTTTTTTTATATATTTATGTTATTCGGCAAAATAAGCTAAATGAGAAAATTAGCAATTTATTTCCAGGACGGGTTACTACAAGTACAAAAGCAGAAAGCCGTTTTTATTGTATTATTATCCTTGTAAATCATACATACTGCTGATTATTCTTTCTAAAACTAATTAAACACAAACTTTATTCAATTTACCATATCAGAAAAATGATAGATAATACTAAATATAGATGAATATCAGGCTATATAGTTGTATTAAATAAGAGATTTAGGACTTTGAATTAGCATAAATTATTATTAAGTACGAAAAAACAACTCTAATCATAATAAAATAAAAAACTGCTAATTATATTTGTTTATTATTAAATTTTTAAAATAATGAAGATATTATTCGATATTAAAAAGCTAGGTGCTATTACAAATAGTAAAATAGAATTTAAGCCATTTATGATTTTTTCTGGCTATAGTAGCCTCGGAAAAAGTTATACGGCTTTTCTTACCTATTATTTTATTAATTTATTTACAAGTACTCGCTTTAAAAGTATTATTGAAGATAACATCAGTATTAAAAATTATCAAAACAATATAAGTAATAATGAACCTATAGATTTTACTATGCCTATAAAAGATTTGCAGAGAGGTATTAATTATAAAGCAAAGCAATTTATAGGTTATTTAATCGGCTATCCCGAATTTGATGCTGATATCAATATCTTATTTGATTCAAAAGATTTAGATATTAAAATACATTTTGATAAACAATTAGATAATTATAATAATGATTTAAATCCAGAACAAAAAATTTATATTAAAATAGAAGATAATATATATACTGGCCCTATTTCATATAAAAATAATATTGTAGACTTTATAGTTTCAGGATTAAAATCCTATTTTCTACATAAATTGTATCATAAAGAGAATAATTTTAAATCATTTTTTTTGCCCCCTTCTAGGGCTTCATTAGTAGGTACAAATGTTTCGGAGATGAATAAAATAATTTCATCATCGGGTATGTATGGTGAGTTTTTACAAAACATGGAGCTTTTAACCGCTGCATCCGAAGATAGATTTTATCCACCTAAACATATTATGCAAATGTTGTCTAATATATTAGAGGGTACTATTAAAAATGAAAAGGGAGTATTATACTATGAATTTGAGGATCAGAAAATACCTATTACGGCAGCTGCATCTTCAATAAAAGAAATAGCGCCACTTATATTATTATTAAATAAATTTGCACCCAAAGATTTTTCTGTTTTATTTGAAGAACCCGAAGCACATGTGCATCCTAAAATGCAGGTAGAAATAGCTAATATAATTTGTCAATTGGTTAATGAGGGTGCTTTTTTTCAAGTTACTACTCATAGCGATTATATTTTAAATCAAATTAATAATTTGGTTAGATTGCATAAAATAAAGAAAACAGATAAGAAAATTTTTGAGGAGTTTTGTAAACAACATAATTTAAATAAAAATCTAAGCTTAGATCCTAAATTATTGGGAGCTTATTATTTCCAGAAAAGAGATGATGGCACTGTGGCTATAATTACTCAGAATGCTACAGATGGTATCCCTTTTGATACATTTGAAGAAACTATTGATCATATTATGTCAAGCTCTTCGGCTATAGAAGAGTATTTGGAGGAGGATTGATAAATGAAAGAAAGTTTTGACAAAATATTTAATCCTGATTTTTTAACTTTTAATGAATCAGAAGTTATTATTGAAGAGGCTGATTCTAATGCAGAAGTAAAGGAGATTAAATTGATTAATGCTAATTTTTATTCCTTTAAAAAAGAATTGATTGATCATAATTGTGAAATATTTAAAGGAAATACTCAAAGTCTTTCTTTAACAAGTGGATGTGATGGTATTGTTTTATTTGAAAAGAATAAGCAATGGTATTTATTTTTAATCGAATTAAAAAGTAAATTCTCAACAACCAATGTAAAAAAGGCTAAGAATCAAGTGCAATTGATGTATCCAAAATTAATGATGTATTTTAATATTTGTAAGAAATATGTCGATATCAATCAACTAATTGTAAAAGATATTATTGTATCTAATAGCCCTAACTCTGAAGTAAAATCTAATTTATTGAAGAAACATTCTGCAGGTAAATTAAATGCAATTGAAAAAATAGCATACAAATTTATTAATAATAAAAACCATGTAATAGATGGTGAGGATAAAGTATTAACCAATTTTGGATTAAGCGATTATTGTAATTTTGACACTATGGAGTTACATTATGTATCGGTCGAGTCAAATGCCATAGATATTACAAAATATATTTAATTAGTCTTGAGTGGAATTTCCTTAGCATCTAGGATTAATTAACCCAAGATAAAATTACACATCTTTTGAATACTATAATAATCACCATTTTTATATCTGAGGATAATATTTATTAATAAATCGAAAAGAATATAAATTCACCTATAATAAACTTTATTGGGCAAATAGACCTAATGTTTTTTATTACTACCTAAGTATATTAATTATTGCAAACTTGTTCTTTAGATTATCAATATATAAAAAAAACAAGAATCAAGTCAAGTATCACTATACTAGACAGTTCCTACTTTAATCATACTTTGAAATCGCAAAACAAATATCAATCTAATTAACATAACGGGACTAACATCTCCTTAAAAAATGTTTTAAATTTTGATTTATGTTCATTAGCATTTACCCATGTCTCTATTTTTGTGTTTTTTACCCAATAACCATTATTACTATTTATGTTAATACCTACACAAACAACACCACATCTTATGTATAATTCATAACCAAAAATAAAACTCATAACTCATCTAATATACTGCTAGTTATATTCTTAAAAACATAAAATACACAAACTAAAAACCAACAAAAAATAGACATCTAACAAAAACTCTTATTTATCATAACCTTAAATGTAAGCTTATTATATCATTGGGCAATTGTAAAAGAAAAAACAACAGCTATTTTTAAATCAATAAATTATAAATATATTCTAAACTACTGATGATAAGTTTATAAAAAAAGAATACAATTTTAAAAAAATCTATTTTTTATTAGTAATATTTTTTTAGTTTTGCACTAGATATTTAAAACATAAATTAAAAGTTAATATGAGTAAATTGGCTATTGTAGCCCTAGGTGGTAACGCACTTCTTAGAGGCAATCAAAAAGGTACTGTTGAAGAACAGAATGGAAACACTTTAGATACATTAAAAAACCTTATCTACTTAGTAAAAGAAGGATATAATGTAATTATTGCTCATGGTAATGGTCCTCAAGTGGGAAACATTCTTATGAGAAATGATGCAGGTGAACAGATGTACAATATCCCTCAAATGACTCTTGATATTGACGTTGCAGACTCTCAAGGTGGAATCGGATACATGATTGAAAGAAACCTAAGAAATGTATTAAAAGAGAACGGAATTGAGAAAGATGTTGTTACTTTAGTTACTCAAGTTGTTGTTGACAAAAACGATCCAGCATTCCAAAACCCAACAAAACGTGTTGGTAAAATTTACTCTCGCGAAGAAGCTGACAAGTTAACAGCTGAAAATGGTTGGGTATTCAAAGAAGAAGTTAAGGCTGACGGAGGATGGAGAAGAGTTGTACCTTCACCAAAACCAATGAAAGTATTAAACGAAAAATTAGCTGAAAAATTAGCTCGCGAAGGAAATATCGTAATCACTGTTGGTGGAGGTGGTATTCCTGTTTATGAAAACGAACAAGGCGAACTTTGTCCTGTTGAAGGTGTTATCGATAAAGATTCTGCTTCTTCATTACTTGGTTCAAGAATTGGAGCTGACGAATTCTACATCCTTACCGATGTACCATATATCTATAAAAACTTCAAACAACCAAATGAAGAAAAGCTAGAACGTCTTAACGTGAAGGAAGCTGAAGCTTTAATGACTGAAGGTCAGTTTGCTGAAGGAAGTATGGCTCCTAAAATTAGAGCTTGTATCGACTTTGTGAAAAACGGTGGTAATAAATCAATTATTACTGAAGCAACAAAACTTGAAGATACTAAATACGGCAGTAAAATTACGTTAGACTAAAAATAAAACAACACAAGACTAAGCTTTAGTGTTGCGGGAAAAAATATAAATTATTTTTACTTTAAGTTAATTTTCTTGAAAAAATGATATTACATTTGCCGAAAATTTAACTTAAATTAGATTGGTTTTTCCATTTAACATCTAAACAATCAAATTGTTTTTTGCTAAATGAAAAATACCCTAAGAATTATATAGATTTAATTTTTAAAAAGAAAAACATCATGGCTTTCAATTTAAAAAATAGAAATTTCCTTAAATTATTGGATTTCACTCCAAAGGAAATTAAATTCATGCTTGACCTATCAGCTGATCTTAAAAAAGCTAAATACGCAGGCGTTGAGCAACCAAAATTAAAAGGTAAAAACATTGCTTTAATTTTCGAAAAATCATCTACTAGAACTCGTTGTGCTTTTGAAACTGCTGCTTACGATCAAGGTGCTCACGTAACTTACTTAGGCCCTTCTGGTTCTCAAATTGGACAAAAAGAGTCTATGGCTGATACTGCAAGAGTATTAGGTCGTATGTACGATGGTATCGAATACAGAGGTTTCGGTCAAGCAATCGTTGAAGAATTAGCTGCACACGCTGGAGTACCTGTATGGAATGGTCTTACTGACGAATTCCACCCAACTCAAATTCTAGCTGACTTCTTAACTATGATGGAACACACTGATAAACCATTAAACAAAGTTAAGTTCGCATACTTAGGCGATGCTAGAAACAACATGGCTAACTCATTAATGGTAGGTGCTGCTAAAATGGGTATGGATGTTAGAATCATTGGTCCTGCATCTCTTCAACCTGAAGCTGAATTAGTAGAACAATGTAATGAAATCGCAAAAGAAACTGGTGCTATTATTACTGTAACTGATGATGCTAAAGCTGGTGTTAAAGATTGTGATTTCCTTTACACTGACGTTTGGGTATCAATGGGTGAGCCAGATTCAGTATGGGAAGAAAGAATCAACCTTCTTAAGCCATACCAAATCAACGCTGACTTAATGGCTGCTACTGGTAACAATCAAGCTAAATTCATGCACTGTCTTCCTGCTTTCCACAACAGAGACACTAAAGTTGGTGAAGAAATTTTCCAAAAATTTGGTCTAGACGGAATGGAAGTAACTGAAGAGGTATTCGAATCTCCTGCTTCAATCGTTTTTGACGAAGCTGAAAACCGTATGCATACTATTAAAGCAGTAATGGTTGCAACTTTAGGAGCTTAATATAACTAGCTTTCAAAAAAAAATCTCAAACTTAAGTTTGAGATTTTTTTTTGAAAAAACACAAGAAATCTTAAGGGATTTAAACATATTTTAGTCAATAAAGATATGGATAGAAACAAAAACATATCAAGAAAAATTGCTAAAATTTACTTCAAAGAATTAATCAATGTAGACAAATTAGATTTTGATCTAATCCTCACCAATGGCCAAAATATAGAAAAATACAGAGTGATGCTAGGTAAAATTGACTACTCTTCAAAATTTTATCAAAAACATCAGAATAATAATAAAACTGTCGAGATTAAAAACTATAAATATTCAAGACTAAAAAATTGGACATATGAATTCCTAACAATTTTAGGAACTCTAATAATTACATTCTCAATATTCCTACTTTCGTTTTAACAATCATAATTACAGTACAAAACAAAAATACAAAACTTGTATTTTTGTAAATATCCATATTAGAAAATCACTTCCTGATTATAATCTCACAAAATTTAAGCTCTTTTTCTGCAACTATTAAACTTGTATTCGTTCATGAATATATGCCCTATATGGTTTCACCGTCTTGGGTTGGTATTTTTTAAAATCTGTATATTATGAAAAACAAACGATTCAAATTATTGTTAAAACAAATACATAATTTCAATAATTTACAATTCAGGCAATTACAAGAAGAAATCCGAAAAAGAATTGAGAAGAAGAAAGTATCTCACATACTTGAAACAGAGAAATACAAACTACATTGCCCATTTTGCAATGAAAGAAATTACATTTTATGGGGAAAAAGAAACGATCTTCAGAGATACAAGTGTAAATCTTGCCTTAAAACATTCAACAGTCTAACAAACACACCATTAGCAAGACTCAAAAGAAAGGGACATTGGTTAAAATATGCAAGCTGTTTAAGAGATGGATTAACTTTAAAAAAATCATCTGAAATCTGTGAAATCCACATCAATACGGCTTTTAGATGGCGTCATAGATTTCTTACAAACATGAGATCTATAAAAGCAAAGAAAATTGGTGGAATCATAGAAAGCGGCTATTCAAAACTTAAAGAATCATTCAAAGGCACAGCCAAAGAAGAACAAACTCCAATAAAATTGAGAAAAGACATATTTATTATTTACAACATAGATAGAAACAACAATATATTTGATATAACCAACAAGCAACTAAACCTCCAGTACGTAGCAACTCAGATACAGCAAGCAAGAATACAAAATTCATTAAATATAAGTGAAGATTCTACATTTTTTAATAATATTGTGAATATTAACAAACATCATAATATATGCTTAAGTCAAGACAAATCTAAAATAAATTTCCCCTTAAGAATTTACAGCTATAGAAATAGATTTGAAGATTGGATTTACAAACACTTTCGAGGAGTCGCTACTAAGTACTTAGAGAATTATGTTTCATGGTATAGATGTTTAAACGAATTCAAATCTGGAATCAATGCGCTAACCATATTATATAGGGCTAAATCGATTGAAAAATATCGTCACCAACCCGAAAAGGTGAAACGTTTTATTTAAGCCATAAAAGACATCGGCATTCTAAGTTTTTTTTCTTAAACAAATAACTATTTTCATAGTTCATTAACTTTATCTTTTATGATACAATAGCTATATTTGGCACAAATATATTATGATCCATCATTCTTTGAAAAAACAGTACTATGATTTGGAATAACAAAGTATTTCAGTATGCAATTTTATTTATATTAGCTTTTGTATGGGGCAGTTCATTTATCTTAATGAAAATTGGTTTAGTAAATTTCTCTAGTGAAAATGCTGCTATAATTCGAATGACATCTGCTGCAATAACACTTTTACCTTTTGCTTTAAAAAATTTAAAGGGACTAAAACCTGCAGACTATGGGATATTAGCTTTATCAGGATTTTTAGGTAATTTTTTCCCAGCTTTTATGTTCACAAAGGCTCAAACGGAAATAAGTAGTTCTTTAGCAGGAATGCTTAATTCTCTAACACCTGTTTTCACATTACTAATAGGAATTGTTTTTTTGCGAGTAAAGTTTGGTATCCGTCAAATGGGTGGATTTATATTAGGACTCGTTGGAGCTCTCGGTTTAGTATTTGTAAGATCTGGAGTTGATTTTTCTGGAATCAATTTCTACGCTTTAATTGTTGTAATAGCAACATTACTATACGGGATAAACATAAATCTAGTAAAATCAAAACTTTCTCATCTTTCTGGGATACAAATTACATCAATTTCATTTGCTGCAACTTTACCAGCATCACTAATATGTTTATTTTCATCTGATTTCATACCACAACTTACCAATACTGGTTTATCATATTCGTTGTTAGCATTAATAACACTTGGTGTTATAGGAAGCGCAATAGCAATGATATTCATGAATAGCTTAATCAGATATTCCTCTGCTGTTTTCGCTTCTTCGGTAACATATATAATTCCAATTTTTGCAATACTATGGGGAGTATTGGATAACGAAGTAGTAAATTACAAACATTTATTATGTATGTCTGCCATTTTAATAGGAGTATATTTAATTAACAAAAAATAATCTAGTTTTTTTAAAATTAAATTACGAAAACAGTGCTTTTTTTATAAATTTGCAGTGAAAATAGAGATAATCATAAACCATTATGGTATAGTTAATTGCAAAATATTTTTTGTTTTATGTTTATCTTTTACAACATTTCTGCACAAAGATATTTTGTAATATCTAATTTATAACTCAAACATCAAGATTATGAAAAGAGCGCTAATTAGTGTTTTCGATAAAACAGGTATTGTTGAATTTGCTACTTCTCTTAGTAAATTAGGTTGGGAAATTATCTCAACAGGGGGAACTTCAAAAAAACTAAAAGAAGAAGGTTTAAAAGTTTCAGATATATCTGATATAACAAATTTCCCAGAATGCTTTGACGGTAGAGTTAAAACATTACACCCTAATGTAGAAGGAGGAATTCTTGCCATTAGAGACAATGAGAAACACCAAAATCAAATGAAAGAATTAGGTATCTCTCCTATTGATATTGTTGTTTGCAACTTGTACCCTTTCAAAGAAACTCTATTAAATTCAGAATCAACTCACGAAGATATTATCGAGAATATAGACATTGGTGGTCCAACAATGCTTAGAGCTGCAGCAAAAAATTACAAATTTGTAAATGTAATAACAGATCCGACAGATTACAAGCAAGTTATAAGCGAACTAGAAAATAATGGAGACACTAGCATCGAATTCAAGGAAAATCTAGCAGGAAAAGTATTCGAACATACAGCACATTACGATGCTTTAATTTCATCATATTTTTCTAAAAAATTAGGAAATGTTGCTCAAAATACATTAACTTTAACCTACGAAAAAAAGCAGGATTTAAGGTATGGTGAAAATCCTCATCAAAAAGCAGTGTTTTACAAGCAAATACAGGAAACTGAAGGAACGCTTACAGCTGCTAAACAATTGCACGGGAAAGAACTTTCTTATAACAATATTGGAGATACGGATGGAGCATTAGAAACTCTTAAAGAGTATTCTGAACCAACCATAGTCGCAAGTAAACACGCCAACCCATGCGGAGTTGCTAGTGCTGATACCTTAGCCGAAGCATTCCAAAAGGCATATGATGCAGACCCTGTATCTATATTTGGTGGAATTATTGCAGCTAACCGTGAAGTAGATGAGGCAACAGCTGAAAAAATGAGTAAAGTTTTCTTAGAAGTTATAGTTGCTCCAAGTTTTTCAAACAAAGCTTTAGAAATACTAACTAAAAAGAAAAACATTAGATTATTAAAGCTAGAAAATATCTTAAAGTCTGATTACACGTACCAAAAAGCTAAGACCGTACAAGGAGGTTTATTAATTCAGGATATGGACTTAATGTTAACAGGTGAGGAAATTACTATTCCTACCGAAAAGCAACCAAGCAAAAAAGAGATGGAAGATCTAATGTTTGTTTGGAAAACTGTTAAGCATTGTAAGTCGAATGGAATTGCAATTGCAAAAGATAAAACTACCACAGGCATTGGTCCTGGACAAGTTAGCAGAATTTGGGCACTTGAGAACGCAATTCGTCAAGGAGGAGAAAAGATTAAAGGAAGCGTAATGGCTTCAGATGCCTTTTTCCCTTTCAGCGACTGTGTCGAAGCGGCAAACAAAGCAGGTATTACTGCAATAATCCAACCAGGAGGTTCGGTTCGTGATCAAGAGTCAATCGATGCTGCCAACAAATACGGAATAGCAATGGTATTTACAGGAATGAGACACTTTAAACATTAATAAAAAAATCAGGTTTATCTAAAATATGGGATTTCTTTCATTTTTAACACAGGAAATTGCTATTGATCTTGGAACAGCAAATACAATCATTATCTGTAATGATAAGATTGTTGTTGACGAACCTTCTATTGTAGCACTTGATGGCAGAACTGAGAAGATGGTTGCTATTGGTGAGAAGGCAAGACAAATGCAAGGAAAAACACATGCAAATTTAAAAACAATCAGACCACTGAGAGACGGAGTGATAGCAGACTTTAACGCTGCCGAGCAAATGATACGTGGAATGATAAAAATGATAAACAAGAAACCCCGTCTATTCCCACCATCATTACGTATGGTAGTCTGTATACCATCAGGAAGTACAGAGGTAGAGATGAGAGCTGTTCGTGATTCATCAGAACACGCTGGAGGAAGAGATGTCTATATGATATACGAGCCAATGGCAGCAGCGATTGGTATTGGTATAGATGTGGAAGCACCAGAAGGGAATATGGTGGTTGATATAGGTGGTGGAACAACAGAGATTGCTGTTATTTCTTTAGGAGGTATTGTTACAAACAAATCAATTCGTATTGCAGGTGATGACCTAACCTCTGATATACAAGAGTATATGAGACATCAACACAATATAAAAATTGGGGAACGTACAGCTGAAGAAATTAAAATCAATGTAGGTTCTGCACTTTCTGAATTGGAAGAACCCCCAGCAGACTTTAAAGTACAAGGGCCAAATCAGATGACAGCTTTACCTATTGAAGTTCCAGTTACTTATCAGGAAATTGCACACTGTCTAGAAAAATCAATTTCAAAAATCGAAATTGCGATTCTAAGTGCACTCGAACAAACTCCTCCAGAACTATATGCAGATATAGTCAATAAAGGTATATATCTTGCAGGAGGCGGCGCCTTACTTAGAGGTCTAGACAAAAGACTGACTGATAAAATTAACATTCCATTCCACATAGCAGATGACCCGCTAAGAGCAGTTGCTCGTGGAACAGGAATAGCATTGAAAAATGTAGATAAATTCTCATTCTTAAGACGATAAATCACAAAAGATAAACAAAGTGACACATATTACAATGTGTCACTTTTTTATAAAATAATTCCTACTCATACATCTAGCATGGGTAGGAATTTTACTTTAAATTAAAACACCAAACATAATAATATAAAACAATTCTAAGTATTTAATTACTAATTTTTATGTTTTTTAGGATATTTATAAAACAAAATCGGATTAATGCAATAGTTTATTAATTAAGTGTTTCTTTCTATTGTAATATTTTGTAATTTTATTATGTCGTTTACATTTGCTTTATTGTTAAATTAAATAAAACGACTTATTAACATTAAATTCGCTTTTTATTTCTATTTCAACTAGATATATTTATTCAAATGAGGAATCTTTTTCAACTCTTTATAAAATATAATTTTATTATATTATTCATTTTTTTAGAGATATTCTGTTTTCGCTTAATAATAGGATATAATTCATTTCATAGATCGAAATTTTTTAGTTCAAGTAATACCCTTGTTGGTAATTTATATACTAAAATTTCAAGAATTACCACCTATCTATCTTTAGCGAAAGAAAACGATGAGCTGAATCAGGAAAATTCACGATTAAGAAGTCTTTTGTACAAAACCAACCACAAGCTTATCGATTCCATTTGTATAATTAGAGATTCTAGTCTAAATGCTAAATATTTATTTTCTCCTTCATTAGTAATAAATAACTCTGTAAACAGACAACTTAATTATCTTACTCTAGACAAAGGAAGTGAAGACGGCATTGAACCTGGCATGGGGATAATATCAAAAAAAGGCGTAATTGGAATTATCAAAAATGTATCAAACAATTACTCTACAGCATATTCCTTGCTTAACAATAGAATTAAAATATCAGCAAAACTTAAAAAGAATAACTATTTTGGATCTCTTAGCTGGGATGGAAAATCATATAAACAGACAAAACTTAACGAAATTCCTTTTCACGCTGATGTGAACATAGGTGACACTGTTGTTACAAGTGGATACTCTTCAACTTTTCCTCCAAATATATGCTTAGGTGTGGTTTCCAAAATTGGCAGTTCTTCAGGTGGAACATTTCATAATATTACAATTGAACTTAGTGAGGATTTCAAAAATGTAACTTATGTCAACATAATTCACAACTTATACAAAAAAGAACAAGAAAAACTAGAAGAAAAAATATAGAATCATAATTTATGGGAGTCATAATATCAAATATCATAAGATTTTTAGCTATAATCATTTTTCAGGTAGCTGTACTTAACAATATTCAATTTAATGGATATATTAATCCATATGTTTATATTTTATTTATAATGATGTTACCAGTTGACATACCAAAGGTATTATCATTGATTTTAAGCTTTGTATTAGGTATAAGCGTTGATATTTTTTGCAATACTCCAGGAATACATGCTTCCGCATGTGTGTTTTTAGCTTTTGTAAGACCAAATATACTTAGCTTAATGGCACAACGAGATGGATACGAAAACAATAGCTCCCCATCAATGAAAGATTTTGGCTTTAGTTGGTTTTTTAAATACACTATCCTAACAACTATTATACATCATTCTTTTCTTTTCCTAGTCGAGGTATTTTCACTTTCTAATTTTGCTGATACCTTATTAAGAATATTATTAAGTTCATTCTTTACAATTCTGATATTAATCATAATACACATTGCCAGTTTAAATAAAACCACGAATTAATGCAAAGCTTTTCAACCAGAAAATATGTTATCATTGGATGTTTTATTGCTATTGCTTTAACATTTACAATCAGACTTTTAAATCTTCAAATAATTGACAAAACATACAGAATATCAGCAGAAAATAACTCCCAACACAGTGTTACTCAATATCCTGCTAGAGGGTTGATATATGATCGTCATGGAAATATTCTTGTGCAAAATCAAGCTGCATATGATTTAAGATTAACTCCAAAGCAACTTAAAAGCTTTGACACCTTAGCCCTATGCCAACTTATAGGTATTGATAAAGAAATACTAATAAAAAAAATTAAAAAAGCTAAAGCATATTCTTATCGGAAATCATCAATTATTCTAAAACATTTATCATCAAAAAGATATGCTTTCCTACAAGAGAAATTATACAAGTTTCCTGGTTTTTATGTTCAAGCTAGAACGCTTCGAAAATACCCCGAACATTGCGCTGCTCACACCTTAGGCTATTTGAATGAGGTAAGCAAGAGACATCTAAAAGATAAATATTACAAACCTGGTGATTATATCGGATATTCGGGTATAGAAAAATCCTACGAAGAAGAATTAAGAGGAAAAAAAGGGCGCAAAGTATTTTGGGTTGATGTATATAATAGAATAAAAGGCTCATACAAGGATGGAAGATACGATACTGAGGCAAAAAAAGGAGAAGATATTATCTCGACCATAGACATAAACTTACAAAAGTATGGCGAAAAAATAATGGCTAACAAAAAAGGAGGTATCGTAGCAATAGAACCATCTACAGGTGAAATATTAGCAAAAGTATCAAGCCCTGGATATGACCCTGAAATGTTTGTTGGCAGATCGTTGGGTAAAAATTACATGAAACTACAAAAAGACAGCCTCAACCCTTTATTTGATAGAACATTAATGGCACAATACCCCCCTGGTTCTATCTTCAAACTGGTTCAAGCTTTAATTGGCTTGCAAGAAGAAGTAATCACACCTAAGACTTATTTCGAATGTTATAATGGTTATCATGTAGGAAGATTTACAATGGGATGTCACAGCCACCACACGCCATTAAGCCTTGTTAGTGCTATCCAACAATCTTGCAACTCGTACTTTGCTTATAATTTTAGATATATTCTTGAGAATCCTAAATTTAACAGCATAACAAAAGGATATAGCGAATGGAGAAAATATGTTAAGAATTTTGGTTTTGCTCAAAAATTAGGTTCTGATCTCCCTCACGAATTAGCAGGAAATGTGCCTGACACAAGTTATTACCAACGAAAATTAAGACGCAAAAAGTTTAGAAGTCTAAATATAATTTCTTTATCCATTGGACAGGGAGAGCTACTGATAACCCCACTGCAAATGGCTAACATGACAGCTGCAATTGCAAATAAAGGGTATTTCTATACTCCACATATAATTAAAGCATTTAAAAGTGGTAAGAAAATTCCAGAAAAATTTTTAAAGAAAAATTACACAGGAATAGACTCTTCTCATTTTAATGTAGTGCACGAAGGAATGGAAAAAGTAATTACAGGAGGTGAAGGATCAACTGGTACTTTAGCTGTAGTACCAGATATTAGAGTATGTGGAAAAACAGGAACAGTACAAAATCCTCATGGTGACGACCATTCTGTTTTTGTTGCTTTTGCTCCTCGCGAAAACCCCAAAATAGCACTTATTGTATATGTGGAAAACGGGGTTTGGGGTTCGAGATATGGTGCCCCTATTGCTGGTTTAATGATAGAGAAATACATTCGTGGTTACATCTCGGAAAGCAAAAAAGCTATCGAAAAAAGAATGTTAGATGCAAATCTACTAGGAACTAGAAATGATAAATAATAATCTCCAGTATTATTAAGTTAATTGACGCAAACTAGATACAGAACATAAAAATGAATAATTCTACGGTAGGAAGAAAAGTTAGTTTAGTAACCAACCTTGATTGGTGGACCATACTTCTTTATTTAATTTTAATTTTTTTAGGATGGATTAATATTTATGCTGCAGTGTATAATGAAGATCATACTAGTATACTGGATATTAGCCAAAGATATGGAAAACAATTAATGTGGATTGGAGCATCCATTTTACTAGCAATATGTATACTATTAATAGATGCTAAGTTTTTCTCCACATTTGCCTATCCTATTTATATAAGTTTTATAGTACTACTGATTGCGGTATTATTTCTTGGAAAAGAAATAAACGGAGCTCGTTCATGGTTTCAGTTAGGAGCAATAAGATTCCAACCAGCTGAATTTGCTAAATTTGCCACCTGTTTGGCTATTTCAAGATATGTAACACAATTTAATTTTAAAATACACGAATTAAAATCTCTAATCACTACCGGGACTATATTATTCCTTCCTGCTTTTTTGATTATATTGGAAAGAGATGCAGGTTCGGCTTTAGTATACGCCTCATTCATACTAGTATTGTATAGACAAGGATTATCTGGATATATATTATTTATCGGTATATGGATGGTTGTATTATTCATAGCAACTCTACTTGTTGACCAAAACATACTAATATTTCTTATATTAGGTTTAGCAGCAATTCTTGTTAAAATATCTGGAGTGAATCTAAAATCACTTTCAATAGGCTTATTTTTAATTCTATTAGTTTCTATATCTGTTCATTTTGTGGGAATTATTGCTAAAAAAGACTTCTCTGTTCTAACCTGTATTGTTAGCTCTTTCTTCATAAATCTAATTCCATTTGTAGTATTCACCTACAGGAAAAAACTGCTCGCAGCTGCTGCAATTATATTTCTTTTCATATCAAGTGTTTTCTACACTATTTTTGTTGATTATGTTTTCCAAAATGTACTAGAAAGCCACCAAAGAGATAGAATAGAAGATTTGCTTGGTAAAAAATCAGACCCATATGGAACAGGCTATAATGTAGCACAATCAAAAATTGCAATTGGCTCAGGCGGTTTTGCGGGAAAAGGATTCTTAAACGGAACTCAAACTAAATTTAAATTTGTACCAGAACAAAGTACAGATTTCATTTTTTGTACTGTTGGAGAAGAATGGGGCTTTTTAGGCTCTGTCGTAGTCATCATTCTGCTAGTCACCCTAATGTCTCGAATCGTAATACTTGCCGAAAGACAAAGAACATCTTTTAGTCGAGTCTATGGTTATGGAGTTGCTTGTATTCTGTTTTTTCACATGTCCATTAATATCGGTATGACAATTGGTTTAGTGCCAGTGATTGGTATACCACTGCCATTCTTTTCGTATGGTGGTTCATCTTTATGGTCATTTACAATTTTACTATTTATTTTTCTCAAATTGGATGCTAACCGAATGGAACTTCTTAGATAGTAAAGAATTATGAAAACAAAAGGCATTATTAAATTATTTTTTTCCCTATTCATTATCTTGAGCACAATATTTTACCTTAAGCCTAATGATAAGATTAATCAGAATATTAAAATTGATAAAATTATTGTAAACAAATCAGAACGAGAAATGATTCTCTTATCCAAATCTGATACTATCGCTACATACCCTATTTCTTTAGGTAGAGAACCAAGGCATCACAAACAGTTTGAAGGTGACATGCGAACTCCTGAAGGGATTTATTATATTAATGATAAAAATCCGAATAGCAATTACTACAAAAATCTAGGTATATCGTATCCTAACAATAAGGATATTGAAAATGCAAAGAAATTAGGAAAAGATCCTGGAGGTATGATTAAAATTCATGGTATGAGGAATGGGTTTGGTTTTATAGGAAGATTTCACCTGTTTGTTGATTGGACACAAGGTTGTATAGCCTTAACAGATGATGAGATGGAGGAATTATACCAAAATATTTCAGTAGGAACAATTATCGAAATAAGAAAATAATTTTTGCTTTTATAAAAAACAGGCTGTAGAAATACAAAAACTACAGCCCATTTTATTATTACATAATTATATTAGATAATTTTTGATAAAGTGCTGAATAATGCCCTTTCTCTCTTCCTCGTGAATTTCGAATCAATTTTGCTAGCAAATTTTTAGTTCTAATTAAATTATCATAAAGTATAGATGAACCTGCAGCTCTAACTGTCATATTATTTGCGAAACTAGTTTGATTTGTTAAGCTTATCATTTTATGATAATCAAAAACTTCTTCATTACTTGTATGAATAGTATTAAAACTATATCGCTTTGAAGATTTTTTACTTACAAATAACCTATCCTTTGATTGAAGATTAATCAAACCCTCAACATAAAGTAGCTGAAAATTCATATCCATTAAACTTAATCTCTTATTTGAAACAGATTTTTTCCAAACAAAATCAAACACATCATTTGAAAACTCTCTATAACTATAGGTATCTTTTATTCCAAATATCTCAAACTTATTTAGACTATGAGCAATATGTTTACCCATTATGTAATTAAAAACTTCAGTTTGAGTTAACATAACACCTGGCTCTGGTCCAAAAACATACTTCAATTTATCTGACTTAATCCACTCTGGATATTCATAAATTGATTGAAGTACATATTTAAGTATTCTTCTTTGCTCATCTTTATCAACCACACTAAATGGAACTATTCCGTCTCCATACACATTATTTCTATAATTGGTTCCCCCAATGCTCATTAACATATGCATGATATAAGTCTGATATTGTGCCGTTATACCACGATGAAGAGATACTAAATAATCATATTTTTGATTTTTCTTCATCGTCCATTTCTCAAGATTAGAAACCAATAATTTCAGATTTTTTATTCCATATTTTGAAGCCTTAAGCACATCATCTCCCAAATCCTCAGAAAGATCATTTGCCCTTGGATAACCAGCAAGACGCTGCTCACCAAACTGATACATCGAATCATCCTTCTTCTCTAAAATCCATTCGTTCAATTTATCATATTCTTGCTTTGGATTCTTAGCTTCAAAAATAGGCTTATATCCCCATTTAATCGAAAATATATCATAAACACCCAGTATAGGAGGAGTTAAACTAACCCCCTTTTCAAAATCACCTGGCTGCGCAATATAATTATATCTTGCATAATCCATTATTGAAGGAGTAGTACCATATTTTTTTGTGAAGTTTGCAGATCGAAGCGAATCCACAGGATAAGCATTTGAAGCGCCAAAATTATGCATCAAACCTAAAGTATGTCCAATCTCATGAGCGGCCACATTTCGCAATGATTCACCCATTATTTCATCATCCAAATTCTCTTTTCTAACTCTTGGATCAACTGTAGCAGTCTGAATAAATCGCCAATCATGAAGTAATTCTGTAACATTTGAATAAAACATAACTGATGCTGATATAATCTCCCCTGAACGTGGATCTATCCATGAAGGACCCTGGGAATTCTTCTCTGGAGTTGCAATATACCTGTAGCAATTATATGAGATATCATCAGGATCAAAATTTGGATCTTCTTCTTTTGTTGGATAATCTTTTGCAATCATAACATTTTTAAAACCAATCTTTTCAAATGCTATATTCCAATCCTCAATACCTTTTTTTATATATGCTCTCCATTTTAATGGTATTGTTGTATCAACATACCATAATATTTGCTTATTTGGTTCAACTAAGTTCCCTGCCTTATATTTTTCAATATCACTTTCCTTTGGCTGTATATCCCATCTATGCAGAATATTATAGGTTTTTAACCTATCACTATTTTCATTATACTCTGCCACAGGATGACAAAAATAACCTATCCGTTCGTCAGCATATCTTATCGGCATAGTTGCCTCTGGAAGTTTTATCAGATTTCGTGTCATCTCCACTGTGTAAGGCATTCCTCCGTCTATTGTGTAAGATAATCTACTTCTTATCTTTACATTCTTTTCAAAAGATTTAAAGTTTATAATTTTAGATTTATCCTTTGCGAAACTTCCACTAAATTTAATTGAAAGTCCAGCCACTCCTCCCAATTGCGAAAAAGGGCTAAGCTCCTTTATACTAGAACAAAACAAACTAGTAACATCAAACACATATGATAAAGAATCGGCACCAAATGCCTTAATATCAAAAGACTTCCAAATAGCATCAATATTATTACGCTGATAAGCTTTATACATTTCGGAATTCTTATCACAAGTACTATTAAATTGTCTCAACTTTAAATATACCTTTTCTTTATCTGCATCAAAATTAAAAAGTATGGGATGCGACGGCATTTTTCCAGCATATGAATTATAATCCATACTTACCTTTGAAATTCGAGAAGAAAGCATATAGTCATTAGCTAAATCCTTTTTTTCTATCTCAAAATATATCTTATCCTTCACAAGATGAAGCTTAAACATCCCATCTTTTGTAATTGCATCTTTAAGAAGTTTCGAATAATCTTGGTTGGTTTTATCGGATTTCTTTTCGCTTTCTTCATGCTCTATTTTTTGTTTTTTATTTTTTTTCCAAAACTGAGCATTCCCCTGAAATTGAACTCCCAGAAGAAGAAATATAACTAAACTTAATATCTTATTCATTTATTTGTCCCTTTATAATTTATTCAAATGAAAACCTAGCCCACAATAAGGTTTAAGTAAATCTATTTACTAACAAGCTTTTTTTCCATGGAATTAGCAATTAATCTAAAAATCCCTATTCTGTTATAAATTTTCTAAAAATACCTATGTTACATATCTATGTAACTTCTAATTAAATAACTGTTTATTTTAATATATTCGAGCTTATCATAACAAATAAGCTCGAATACAATCAAACTATTAAAATGATTTTATGTCAAATCCTGTCTCTTTTAAAATAGTTTCTCTTATAATATCGTACTTTATCTTAACCTTAGGATAATTATCAACTATATTCGAAATTTCTTCTTGACTATGAGTAAACAAGTAGTTTATATATAATTCGACATCTTCTTCTTCAGAATGATAAAAACCCCAATCACCAATAGCTGTGGATTTTACATCAATAAAACCATTATCGTATGCCAAGCTTAAATCTTCGGCAGTAGGTGGTAAATTTTCATAGCCTCCATAATATTCCTTACTTATTTCAAAGAAACTTCTTGGAATATGAAATGATTTCTTAGCTAAATAAAGACAATCATGCCAAAATTTTTTATTTATATCTCCTTTGTACTCCTGCTTTTTTTCATCTGTAATAGTATTCAAATCTTTGTTTATTCCCGAAATCTGAATCATATTATGACTAGAATATGACAAAGGATAAATAGTATCCAATCCTTGATCCCATTGCTTTATTTCGGAGCACAACTGAATACTAACTGGCATGAATTTCTTTTTAAACTCATCGGTATATTTATCCAAGAAAACTTCATTTAGCAAATCGATTGATTTTAATATTACTTGTTCCTCCTCATCACTAAGATTTTCGACATATATATCTTTATCTAAAGCTGGGATTACTTTTATTTTGTTAACAGAGGTGAAATTATATTTATAATCACTCTCCTTTGGGTTTAGCAACAATACTGTTCCAAAATTTTTCTGAATATTATATATAAATTCCTGCACCTTCCCTTCAGGATTTTCATGTAAAGAGTATCTATCCTTTTCAATTCCTACATTAGGATTATCCTCATCGTCTGAACAGCTCCAAAACAAGCATAGTATCATTATATATATTAGTGAATTTTTCATCTTCATTCTATTTATTTATTATTTAATTCGGGTCTTTGAATTCTTTCGATCTCACTATTCAAACTTCTTATATTTCTTGGTATTGGTAATGTATAAGCCTTCGACAACTCTGGCAAACTACAGTTTATCTCACCCTCTTCAGTAAGATATCTATGTTTCAACTCAGGCATACCGTATCTGCGAAGATCAAACCATCTGTGATTTTCGAAACAAAATTCCAAGCGACGATCCAATTTTATTAAATCTAGAATATCTGAATTATCCGTAATTTGAATATCCTCCTCATCATCATGTCTGAATGTGTATATGTATTTCAAATCTTTTAATGCCTTTCCATACTCGGATAAATAATAATTAGCCTCGGCTCTGTTTAGATAAGCTTCGTATATTCTATATGCTTTTCCATAAGAATTAGTAGTTCCACTTTTAAATTTATTGGGTCTATAACCAAAATATTTGCTCTTGAAAAACAAATCTTTTCTCTTATCAGAGCTAGTATATTTTGATAATAAATCCTCTGAAGTTCTGTAGCTGATACATCCAAACATATATGAAAAATCATACTTTTTCTTATTCCCATAAGTAAAAATTATCTCAGGATTATCAATTGAAATAAATTCTTTATCAAAATCAGAATTTAGATTCATGATAGAACTATTAGAATTATCAATCGCCAAACTAGCATATTTTTCAGCTTCTGTATATTCCTTCATATACAAATACATTCTCGACAAAAGTAGATAAGCAGCTGCTATACTTGGGCGTGCAACCGAAACGGATTTGTCCTCTAATGCTATAAATAGTTCGGTTGAACTAATCAAATCCTCCTCTATCTTTTTATATACATTTTCAACGGATTCTCTTTTATATCTTTTATTCTCAATACTTACAGAATTATTGATTGGAACCCCCATCAAATTTGGAGCTGTTATTTTATTGTAAGCCTCCCCATATAGATTGATTAATCTAAAATATGAATGTGCTCTCATAAAAAGACATTCAGCCTTCAACTTATTTTTATAATCTACATCTCCTTCTACCTCTGATATTTCATCCAAAATAACATTACACATAAAGATTTTATGATAATATAAATTCCATGCAGGATCTGTATTTTCACTATTCTCTTTTGTTAGCTCAGGTTCCTGTTGCCAGGTGTAGTATCCCCAATAAGCTGTTTTCTTATCCCTTTCTTTATCCATATTAAAATGATCACCTACATCATCTGTCATATATGCTAAATATGGTTCTGCATCTTGTTTACTTATGATTACTTCTCCCAAAAGAAATTCGCTTAAATCGTCTATGTTTTTTGGTATTATTTTATCTTGAGATTTAGGCTCAAGAAAATCATCACAGCCTGTCAAAAAAATTATGCTAATGAATAATAAAATTATTTTTGCTTTCATTATGATTATATTTTTTAAAAATTAACTGAAGCTCTAAAAGAATACTGAGTTTGTGGAGGAATACTACCAGAACCAAAAGTCACCTGTTCTGGGTCACGTCCTTCTAGGTCTTTGCTTTTAATAACAAACACATTCGAAGCTGAAAAACTAAGATTCAATGCCTTAACTCTTAATTTCTGACATATTGATTTGTCAAAACTATAACCAAGCGACACACTTCTACATCTAAGGAAACTTCCATCTACCACTCTAATATTTGATTTATTGTACATTTCCCACTGATTTGATGCAATTTCATATTCTCTATCATACTCTGAAATATTCAATGGGTCTTGACTAAGGACAGGTATATTTGTATGTTTCTCGTCACCTGGTTTTCTCCACCTTTTTACATACTCGCTCGACATGTTTTGCTGTGGAAATGGAAGCAATTGACCTTCTGATTTGTAAAGATCATTTAATCGGATTTTATTCCCCAAATTAAATGCAAATATCGCATTCAATGAAAATTGCTTATAGGACAAGAAAGTTGAGAAACCACCACTCAAATCTGGTTCTCTTTTTCCAGAATATTCAAGAATTCTATCATAAGCCTCTTGCTGTGTTTTTACTAATATATTCCCATCCTCATCCGACTCATTAAAATTTTTAAATACTGGATATCCATTTTCGTCCAATGATTCAAACATATATGAATAGAATGAATTTACAGATTTTCCATTTCGAATAATGGTTCCATCTATATAGTCTTTGTATGTCACATGAGTTGGATCACCTGCGTCAGTTATTTTATTATAATTTTTTGAAGTATTGAATGATGCACTCCATTTAAAATCTTTAGTGGAAATTAAATTAGCACTTAAAAATAATTCCCATCCTTTATTGGTTATTGTTCCCTCATTTATAGAAACATTTTCGGCTCCGTTGGTCCCTGTGATTGTTTTGGTAACAATTTGATCTCTACCTTTCTTATTATACAATTCTACTGTTCCCGAAAATTTTCCTTTTAATATTGCAAAATCGACACCCAAGTTATACGATTTTGTCTTTTCCCATTTCAAGTTGTGATTTGGAACTTTATACAATGTAGATATTGGTTGGTTTGCTATATCGTCACTCTGTCCCATTTTCAATATTAAATTAGGTGTTTGGTCGTCGGACACATTTCCTTGAATACCGTATGAGGCTCTCAACGAAAAATTATTTAACCATTTAATATTCTCAACAAATTTCTCATCACTTAAATTATATCTTCCCGAGATGGACCATACTGGTAAAAATCTAGTTGATTTATCCTTACCAAATTTATTTGATCCATCCGCTCGAATATTAAAATTCAAGATATACTTATCTCTAAAGGCATAAGTTAAGATACCATAATATGATAGATAATTATTTTCAGTGTCCGTTACCACTGGTTTTGTTCTATTTACAATCTCACGATAAGCTTCCCATTGGGATAAACTGATATCTGCAAATTTCTTTCCTCTCTCAGGCAAGTAACCGTAGGTAGTATTGCTATAACCCTGCAGCTCTGAGGATCTTATTTCCAAACCGGCATTGGCACCAATATGATGCTCTTTAAAATCTTTCGAAAAATTAATGGAGTTCCTAAAAGTATACGAATCTGTATTATTATTATTTACACTCAACTCTCCTCCTTGGGGAAGCTCCGAAACTTCATAAAATTGATTAATATCATTTGGCAGCTCAGCACCATATGGTAACTTTCTTTTTACTTGAGCATTAAAACTTTTCTGATCAGTCCATGTTTCAATATTCGATTTTGTTTTTGAATAATTGAACATTGAATTAAATTTCAAGCCTTCTATAATATTGTAATTTAAACCAATAGTAGCAAACACAGTGCTATTCTTTATAGTGTTCCCTGTATGGTCCATCTCGTGTAAAATATTATACTTAATAGGATCAGATTCGAAATTTCCAGTTGAACTAGTAAATGGATATTCTGCAGCATAAAATGATCTAGAACCATCTGAATTATACGCCTTTATCGCTCGGGATGTATTATAAGCATAGGTATATGGATCGACACTACTATGAAGCCTTTTGTTTTCTGTCGCCGCTGAATTCAAGGTAAAATTAACGCTTAATTTTTCAGATAGTCTCGAATTTATCTTCAGCATGGCATTGTATCTATCATAATCAGTACCACGTTCAAGCCCATTTTGTTGCGAATAACCTATAGATGCATAGTAATTAGTCTTAGAACTAGCACCTGATAGTGAAATATTATGAGAGGTATTGACCGTATTTCTAAACAAAATATCGTACCAATCAGTATTTGTATTTTTCAAATCTCGGACCTGCTCTCTAAATTGATCATGATTTATTTTCTTGTCCCAATAATCCATCAAGGCTCCCTCATATCCAACTCGCGAAGGAGAGAAACTAGTATAAAACAAACCCTTTTCATGCATCTCTTCAGACACTTCAATCCTCTCCTGCGAATTCATCCTATCCAAGATTCTATAATTAGGGCGTTTCATAAATGAAACCGATGTTGAATAATTTATTTGAGGTTTTCCAAACTTCCCTTTCTTAGTACTAACGACAATAACACCATTAGCAGCTTTAACACCATAAACAGCAGTTGCAGAGGCATCTTTAAGAATATCTATACGTTCAATATCTTCAGGATTTATAAATGAGATAGCATTTCCGATAAGATTTACCCTGTCCATACTGTTAAGCTCCTCGTTACTTAATCGGACTGGGTCATCTAAAATCACCCCATCCACAACCCATACTGGCTCTCTGTTTCCAGTAATTGAAGAACTACCACGAATTCTAATTTTTGGAGCAGCTCCTGCCGTTGCTGATGAGTTCATCACTGTCATACCAGCAATTTTTCCTTGCAACATATTATCCAATGATAAAACACCTGTTTCTTTTACATCTTCTAATTTTACAGAAACAACAGAACTTGATAATTTTCGTTTTTCTATCTTCTGATATCCAGTAACAACAATATCATTAAGCTTGGCTACATCCTCTTCTAATGTAAGCTCATACTTATTTTTATCAGTAATTTTCAAAAATTTGGTTTTCATACCTACAAATGAAAATTTTAAGATATATGGGCTATTTGACCCCAATTCAATTGAAAACTTACCTTCAATATCAGTTGATACTCCTCCTGTAGTTCCTTTGATTACAACAGAAACGCCAGGCAATGCTATTCCTTTTTTATCCTTAACAATACCTGTTATTATTCTCTTTTTATCTTTGCTTTCAGTTTTGGTTGCTTCTTTCTTTCTTATTATAATTATATTATTTTCAACAGAATAAGCTAAATTCCTTTCACCCAAAACATTTACCAGAACATCATGTATTTCTTTATTTTTAACACTTAAGTTAATATTTGATTTTGATTGAATTAAATCATGATTATAAACAAAAACATAATTGGTTTTCGTTTTAATCTGATTTAAAAACTCAACTAAGCTCATATTTTTGGCTTCAATACTAAGTTTTCCTTTTTGTACTGAATTTGATGCCATAATATTTATATTGAAAACTAATATAAATAATAAGCTTAGTTTAAAAAACAAAAAGCTTCTTATCAAACTTTTTTTTAAATACAAAAGCTTGACACATTGATTTTTTTTCATAGATTTAAAGGTTTTTAATTCAACTTAGTATTCATTGCTATTCAACAACTAATGAATACCTTATATCTAAAGTCGGCATATGTTGGCGCATATTCCGACTACTTTTTTCTCACATATATTTTCGCATTTATTTTTTCAAATTTTACATCATTTGTTTGTTCTATAATATTTAGAACAGAATCTACGCTATCAAACCTATCAATTGTACCCGACAGGTTTATATTTCTTAGACTGTCTTGTTCAAATTCAAAATTTACATTATAGGCTCTTGATATTTTTTTTAGTATTATGTCTAATGAACTATTTACAAAACTAAATTTATTGTGAAGCCAAGCTGTACACAAATCAATATCCACCTCATATTTCACTAAACTTTCGTTTTGTTTACAGAAGACTACCTGCTGATTTGGTTTGATTATGATGGAATTATTATTAGCACTATCAATGACTTCTACACTTCCCTCTTGTAAACTAGTTTTTATATCTGCATCATCGCTATATGATGACAAATTAAAAGATGTTCCCAATACCTTAACATCAATTTTTTGTGTTTTTACAACAAAAGGTCTTTTGGAATCTTTCGTAACCTCAAAAAAAGCTTCGCCTTCTAAGAAAACAAGCCTTTGGTCTGTAGAGAAATTGGTAGGATACCTAAATTTTGTGTCCGAATTTAAATACACCACAGTACTATCAGATAGTATCAACTTATACTTATAAGATTTCGGAATGTATATCTTATTATATTCTAGCTTAGTCTGGATTTTAGGCTTAGCTTTTGTATAATCTAGAGTCTTGTTAATTTTATTTAAACTCGCCCCAGTTTGCTCTAGCAAATGAACATTATCTTCTGAGCTGAGCTCAATACATTGACCTGAACTTAATTCTAATTTTAAATTATCAGAATTTGTCAATGCTAATTTTGTAGTACTATTACTCCAGTTATCATAAAACAAAAAAGAAAATGCAAAGAAAATAATTACAGATGCTGCAATTTTAAAACCTGTTAGATACAATCTGCGCTTTCTCTTACGAATAAATTCAAGACTTTTTCTTAAGCTAATTTCAACATTTATAGTAGTTGGGGAATCAATATTGCCAGCATCAGAATGTAAGTTCTCAATCTTCCTATAGAATTTTTTATTCTCTACAGATTTATCCAACCAATTATCTAAGATTATTTGATTTTCATCATCTAAATCCTTTTCAACAATTGATTTATATAATATCTCGTATATATCTATTTTAATCACAAATTTACCCTTTATTGATTCATTTTTCTCTTATGATACCAATCAAGTGAAATGATGTGACAATAAAATTCTTTTTTTTCAAAAAAATATTATTTTTTCATATTCTAAGACCTAAGTTATTCAACATCAAGGAAAGTAAAAGATTGTCTTGCTTTAAGTTCTCTCTTAAAATTTTAAAACCTCTGCTCATTTGTGTTCTTACAGTATTAATAGATATTCCTAATTCATCAGCTGTCTCTTGATATTTATATCCATATACAATACACATAATGAATATCTGTTTGCACGAAGAAGGAAGAAGACTCAAGGCTTTGTATAATTTCTCATTCTGTTTTATTTTCTCTTCTTCAGTATTATTTTCAAATTGCTTATCCAGAATTGACTCAATTTGTTCATAACTACTTATCTTATTATTTTTCAAACTTCTAAAACAAGCATTTCGTATGCTGGCGTAAATGTAAGATCGAAGTTTAGATTTTATTTTCCTATACTTTTTATTTATCCAAAAATCCACAAAAACCTCCTGAACCAGATCTTCAGAACTATCCTTAGATTTTAAAATAGAATTTGCGTATAGCACTAAATCAGTGAAAAAGTATCTATAAAACTCTTCGTAGGCGGAAATACTATTGGTTTTAAGATTATTTAAAATTTCGTTTTCTTTATTCATGTTGGGAAAGTTTTGCAAACAAAAATAAAAAAAACATGAAGAAATTATATTTCAGTATGATTATTCCATTCTATTAACTCGATATACCATATTAAGAGTAAGTTTAGTAAAAATATAATTTAATAAAAATGAAATAAGGATTTTTTTCATTAATAAGATTTAGAGAAACTAAATAAAAAACAATGATAAATAAAATAAAGTCTAAAAACGCCCAAAAAGCTTATCTAAAGATAGAAGTAGAACTTTGCTAACAATATATTAAAAGAAATTGAAGAAACATATTAGTAAAAATCACTCATAAGACCTTATCTATATTTGTTTTAAGTTTATGAATATTTATATTTGCTAGCTTTATATGGATAGGAGGGAAATTATAGTAAAATTTAAAGTTAATTTCCAAATTGGTTATCATTCATTTTTTATAGCTTATTTATCAGTGATTCTATAATTCGCTGTAGTTTGTGATGCATAAATATGAAGAAAAACCAATACCTACTGAATACAAATAAATTTGTTAATAACAATTCCAGATAAAACATACACCAAATTAGTGTTATGTAAATCAGTACTGAAGAAAAATATATTAGACAATGAAAGGTTTAAAAATTGTTGTTCTAGCTAAGCAAGTTCCAGACACTAGAAATGTTGGGAAGGATGCTATGAAAGCTGACGGAACTGTGAACAGAGGTGCATTGCCAGCTATCTTCAACCCTGAAGATTTAAATGCATTAGAGCAAGCTTTACGTTTAAAAGATAAATACCCAGGCACAGAAGTTTCTCTTCTTACAATGGGCCCAGGTCGTGCTGCTGAAGTAATCCGCGAAGGATTATACCGTGGTGCAGATAATGGATATCTACTATCTGACAGAGCTTTTGCAGGTTCCGATACCTTAGCTACTTCTTATGCATTATCATGTGCTTTGAAAGAAATGGGACATATTGATGTTATCATCGCAGGTCGTCAGGCTATCGATGGTGATACTGCTCAGGTGGGTCCTCAGGTAGCAGAAAAATTAAAATTAGCTCAAATTACCTATGCTGAAGATATTATGTCTGCAGAGGAAGGTAAAATCGTTGTAAAACGACGTTTAGAGAGAGGTGTTGAAGTTGTAGAAGGTAACTATCCTTTAGTTGTAACAGTAAATGCTTCAGCTCCAGAATGCCGTCCAAGAAATGCTAAATTTGTAATGAAATACAAGCATGCACGTGCTGTATCTGAAATGCAAAATGCAACTGAAGATTATATCGCATTGCACAATAACCGCCCATACCTTAATATCAATGAGTGGAGTGTAAATGATATCACAACAGATGCCGAAGAACTAGGATTATCAGGTTCTCCAACAAAAGTAAAAACAATTGAAAATGTTGTTTTCCAGGCAAAAGAAGCAAAAGTGCTTAAACCTGAAGATGAAGATATTAATGATCTTATGAAGGAGTTAATTACCAATCACACAATTGGTTAATTGCTTACTTCTATTTTTAGTAATTCGGATAAAATTTTAAAACAGTGAATAACGTATTTGTATATTGCGAAATAGAAGAGGGTAAGGTTGTTGATGTAAGCCTTGAGCTCTTAACCAAAGGTAGAAAATTGGCTGACGACTTAAAATGCCAATTGGAAGCTATTGTAATCGGTAATGACCTAAAGGGAATAGAGAAAGAAATTGCTCCTTTTGGAGTAGATAAAATATGGATTGCTGATGATAGCAGATTATACCCATATACAACTCTTCCTCACACTTCAATTATTGTAAAATTATTTGAAGAACAAAAGCCTCAAATCTGTTTAATGGGTGCTTCTAGCATTGGTCGTGACCTTGGTCCTCGTGTTTCTTCTGCTCTACATTCAGGCTTAACTGCCGACTGTACTAGCCTTGTAATCGGTGACCACGAAGACAAAAAGAATAAAAAAGAATATAAAAATCTTCTTTATCAAATTCGTCCAGCATTTGGTGGTAATATTGTTGCAACTATTATCAACCCAGACTGCCGTCCACAGATGGCTACTGTTCGCGAGGGCGTGATGAAAAAAGAAGTTCTTGATGCTAACTACAAAGCAGAAATTGAAAACATAAATGTCGCTGAATATGTTAATGATGAAGATTTCGTCGTTAAGGTAATCGAGAGACATATGGAAAAATCTAAAGTAAATATCAAAAATGCTGGTATTATCGTTGCTGGTGGATATGGTGTTGGTTCTAAAGAAAATTTCAATCTTCTTACCGAGTTAGCTGAAGTTATTGGCGGTGAAGTAGGTGCTTCGCGTGCTGCAGTTGATGCAGGTTTTGCTGATCATGAAAGACAAATTGGACAAACAGGTGTTACTGTTCGCCCTAAACTATATATCGCTTGTGGTATTTCTGGACAAATTCAGCACACTGCTGGTATGGAAGAATCATCTATGGTTATTGCAATCAACACTGATGAGAATGCTCCTATCAATAAATTCGCTGATTATGTAATAACAGGAGATATCGCAACTGTAGTTCCTAAAATGATTAAATTCTATAAAGAAAACACTAAGTAATTTCAATTAACAATTTCGGAATTCGAATACTTATTATTGAATTCCTATTTTGATAATAAACATAAATTATTGTTTTCAATGACTGAAATAAACAGTCTGAAAACTCCAATTTGGAGTATATATTTTATATAATCATTGATTTTTAATTAGATAAAAATGGCTAATTTCTATACAGATAATGAGGATTTGAAGTTCCATCTGGAGCATCCTCTAATGAAAAAAATTGTTGACCTAAAAGAGCGTAATTTCACAGATAAAGATAAGTACGACTACGCTCCTTTAGATTTCGAAGATGCAATGGATAGCTACGACCGCACATTAGAAATTGTGGGTGAAATTTGTGGTGAAACTATTGCTCCTAATGCTGAATCTGTTGACCAAGAAGGTCCTCAAGTTGTAAATGACAGAGTAATTTACGCTAGAGGTACTGCTGAAAATCATGAGGCATTAACTAAAGCTGGATTAATCGGTATGAGTTTACCTCGTGAATACGATGGATTAAACTTCCCTATCGTTCCTTATGTAATGGCTGCTGAACTTGTTTCTAGAGCAGATGGTGGTTTTGCTAACATTTGGGGTCTTCAGGACTGTGCTGAAACTATTCACGAATTTGCATCTAAAGAACAAAAGGAAAATTACCTTCCTCGTTTTGCTAAAGGTGCTACTGCTGCTATGGACTTAACTGAGCCAGATGCAGGTTCTGACCTTCAAGCTGTTCAACTTAAGGCAACTTATAATGCTGAAGAGGATCAATGGTACCTTAACGGTGTAAAACGTTTCATTACCAATGGAGACGGTGACGTATCTTTAGTTCTAGCTCGTTCTGAAGAAGGAACTAACGATGGTCGTGGTCTTTCTATGTTCATTTATGACAAAGCTCACTATGCTGTTAAAGTTCGTCGTATCGAACACAAAATGGGTATTGTAGGTTCTCCTACTTGTGAACTTGTATTTACTAATGCTCCTGCTGAACTTGTTGGATCTCGTAAAATGGGTCTTATCAAGTATGTGATGTCATTAATGAATGGTGCTCGTCTAGGTGTAGGTGCTCAATCAGTTGGTATTGCAGAAGCTGCTTACCGCGAAGGGCTTATTTATGCTAAGGAACGTAAGCAATTCGGAAAAGCTATTATCGAATTCCCTGCTGTTTACGAAATGCTTACAAACATGGAAGCTAAACTTAATGCTTCTCGTTCTGTACTTTATGAAACTTCTAGATTTGTAGATGTATACAAAGCTTACTTCCATATTTCTCAAGAAAGATCTTTAGCTAAAGAAGAAAGAGCTGAATTGAAGAAATATCAGAAATTAGCTGATGTATTTACTCCTCTATTGAAATTATTCTCTTCTGAGTTCTGTAACGAGATTGCTTACGATTCACTTCAAGTTCATGCAGGTTCTGGATATATGAAAGATTATCCTATCGAGAGACTTGTTCGTGATGCTCGTATTACTAATATTTACGAAGGTACATCTCAATTACAAGTTGTTGCAGCTGTTCGTGGTGTTACAACTGGTCAGTATATTTCTCAAATTAAAGAATACGAAGCAACGGAAATCAATCCTCAGTACGACCACATCAGAACTAGCTTAAAGGCTATGACTGAAAGATACGAAGAAGCTGTTGCTAGAGTTAATGAAATCAATGCTACCGAAGATAATAATGATTTCTTAGACTTCCATGCTCGTCGTCTTGTTGAAATGGCTGGTTATATTATTATCGGATACTTATTATTATTGGATTCAAATCGTAATGATAAATATCTAAACTCATGTGAGGTATTCGTTAAAATGGGTCAAGCTAAAGTTGCTGCTCATGGTGAATATATCAGAGTTTCAGAAATGAAAGATCTTGGAAAATTTAAAAAATAATTCCAATCACATACATATAGAAAAAGGCTAACTTCGATAAAGTTAGCCTTTTTTTATATGTGTAATATTTATAATTCTAAAATCCTGGTTTTTTCAACAAACTAAACATATTTCTTTTATAATCCTCGACTCCTGGTTGATCAAAAGGATTTACACCTAATATATACCCACTAAGACCGCATGAAATCATAAAGAAATATAATAATTGCCCCATATAATATTCATTTAAACATGGCAATAAAATTTCAACAACAGGTACACCGCCACTTACATGAGCTTTTTTTGCTCCTTTTAAAGCCATTTTATTTACATAATCTATAGATTGCCCTGACAAATAATTCAAATTATCCAGATTTTCAATATCTTTCGAAATTAAAATATCATTTTTTGGCTTCTTCACAGAAATTAATGTTTCAAATAAATGTCTTTCTCCATCTTGGATATATTGTCCCATAGAATGAAGATCTGTGGAAAAACAAAGACTAACGGGGAAAATACCTTTCCCATCTTTACCTTCACTCTCTCCAAAAAGTTGCTTCCACCACTCTGAAACGAAGTTTAGTTTGTAATTATAGTTTGCTAAAATCTCTATTTTTTTACCCTTTGAATACATCATATTGCGATAACAAACATAAGAAAACGCAATATTATCTATAGTCTCCGAATTAAAAACTTTATCACACATTCGAATTGAGCCTTCAAGAAATTGCTTAATATCAAAACCTGCAAATGCTATTGGATACAACCCAACAGGAGTAAAGATAGAATACCTCCCTCCAATATTATCAGGAATATAGAAACTTTCATAAGATTCATTCTCTGCTAGTTGCCTCAGAGCTCCTTCAGATTTATCTGTTATTGCAATTATTCTTTCTTTTATCTCAGTTGAACTATACTTGGACTCCATCACAGATTTTAGAAATCGAAATGCTATAGCAGGCTCTGTAGTTGTTCCTGATTTTGATATTATACAAATTCCAAACTCTCTACTTTGCAGATATTCCGCAAGATTGTGCAAATATGAAGAATTTAAATTATGACCTGCAAACAAAACAGAAGAATTAGAAAAATCATTTGATAATGCATCTATTATCGCCTTTGATCCAAGATATGATCCTCCTATTCCAATTACTACAAGTGTATTAACTTTTTCTTTCAATCGATTAACAGAGGAAATAATTTTATCAATTTGTGTATATTCAAAATCAACATCCTGATTAACCCAACCGGTGTAGTTTGCTCCCAGAGAATTAGCTTTTCTTAAATTATCAAGACATTCAGGCATTTTTGCTAAAAGACTATTGTATAATTCCTTATCTATAAAATCATTTATTGAGGACAAATCAAGGGAGATATCTTCCATTTTAGTTTTTCAAGTTATTTATTTTACCAATTTCATTCTTATTATTTTCAGTTAACATAAACACATATTAGTCAAATACTAACAACAATGTAGATCTGCTACTTTGAAAGAATAATAATCAAATATCGCATTTTTTTTTGAAAAAAAACAAAATGTTTAATTAACTAAATAATATATTTTTAGATGTTTTGCTAAGTTAATGATACTGACAACTTGTAAAAAAAATGGAGAGTAAATAATTATTCTCCATTTAACCATTTCTTAAACTCCCCACATCTTTCAGCACTGACCAATGTGTCTTTTATATCATTATATTCGGGGTATAAGTTTATCTTTATCCTAGATTTAGAATAATAAAACATCTCCTTTATTGCTTTAAAACCTATAATAAATTTACGATTAGCTTTAAAGAACTTTTTAGGATCAAGTCTTTTCTCCAAGGCCGACAAACTTCCTTCTAATAAATATCTCTCACCATCATTTGTAAACATATACAAAGCTTTCCCTTCAGCCATAAAATATGCAACATCCTGCACTTCTACTGCCACAATTCTATCAGCTTTACTAACCATGAATCGAGCCTTGTAATTTATTTGCTTAATAAATTGATTTAAGTCAGGATTGGAAATAGATGTCTGTTTTTCAAATTTTTCAATTGATTTTTCTAGATCATCGATATCTATAGGTTTAAGAAGATAGTCAATACTATTTTGTTTAAAGGCTTGCAATGCAAATTGATCGTAAGCAGTGGTAAAAATAATAGGACTTTCTATATCCACCTGATCAAATATACTAAAGCTATTTCCATCACCTAGGTGGATATCCATAAAGATAAGATCGGGTTTATTGGATAGTAGAAACTTAACCGCTGAGTCAACATCTCCTATTTGAGCCATAAGCTCAAATTTATCTGGACGTAATTCTCTTAGCATATTCAACAACTCATTTCCTGCTAGAATCTCATCTTCTACTATAAGTATTTTTATTTTCATATGCATTTTTTAATTCTACATAAAACTATTATACAATTATTAAAAAACAAAAAAAAGGGGAAGGGCTTATTAATAATCTTCCCCTCCCCTTTTTGCTCTATTATTTATATAATTTAAAAACTCAGACTTTTAAAAGCTTTCGTTAATATTAAATGTTCTCGTGCCCATACCAATATCTCCAACAGAAACATCACATTTCTTACTTTGCTTGATATTAACTCTTTTATCTATTCCCTCTTCAATTAGATCAGGGTCAGAAATAAAGAATATAACATCTGAAGCATCATAAAACCATGGCTCCTCAAGTCCACCAACAGCTTCACCATTTAATATTCTAGCTTTAATCCATTTTGGATCTGCAGTAGTTCCTCCTAAAAGATCAACAGTAATTCTCCAACCTGGACCAGCCCAATTAGCCTTCATTTCAATAGGTCGAGTCTTATAACCACCTTCAATATTAGGATCTGCTATAACGTTTTCAGTATCACTAGGATCAAGTGCATTACCATAAATTTCCATTTTTATTACTGCATAATTTATAGGACCTTGATATTTTCCTGTTTTAGTTGACATTTCAATCCACTTTTGATTTTCGTAATCATAAGTCAACACTACCTCGTAATTTGCTTCTTCCGATTTTGTTAAAGAATATCCACCAAAAAATAAATCAATATCACCTTCTTCATTTGCATCTGCAGTAGGCTTCCCGCTTAACAAATTGATTGCTAAAACATCGCTCAAAGCAAATAAACTTCCATCATTAATCGAATATTTATACTCACCTACAGAAACAGGTACAGTATCTCTTAACATTTTAACGTTTCTTGTATCAGAAAGTACTTTGAAATCTTCATCTGTTCCTTTGTATATATCATCTGCAATACCAGCTCCCACTGGGTATACTCTATCTACCTTAAAAGCATACAACTTGCTCTCATCCATATTAAGAATTACAGCATACATACCTTTTGTAGTAATCTTAATAGGATCAGTGCCCTCTTTTACGCTAGCAACAAGAACAGAATCAGAGGTAATTTGACCATCTTTAGTGCTTATTTCAGATGCTTTTGAGTATTTCTTATCACCATCAATTCCATAAACAGTTGTAGCTTTTTTGTCCTTAACTACAGCAAAATTAAAACTTGCTTCTTCATCACAATTAACTAAAGCAATTTTAATATTTTCATTTGCATCAATAGCATCTCCAGTAGTTGGATTTATAAGACTTGCATTAGTCATAAGTCCCAAAGGATCTCCAGCTTCAACAGCAGAACAACCTGCTCCATAAACAAAAAATCCGTCTACAAATTGGCGTGATTCTGGCAATGGGATATAATCATTGTCATCATCATCACAAGATACAACAGTTCCAGCAACAAAAGCTAATAATAACAATTGTGCTATATACCATTTTATATTATATAGTTTTTTCATAGTATTTATTTTAATCTAATAATTTAGGATTAGCTTTTATAGCTGATTGAGGGTATCTTAATGTATATCTAGCATCATTTGCTTTAAGCACATAATCAGTACCATCTAAACTGTGAGTTATTTCCTTCTGATTAGTTCGTCTAAGGTCAAACCATCTGTGATCCTCAAAAGCAAATTCTCTAGCTTTTTCTGCTAAAATATAGTTCATCATAACAGTTCTGTCGGTTATACCATCAAGAATTGCAGCCTCTGCAGTGTACAAATCAGCAGCTAATCTTTTTTCTAGTAATTTTTTTAATATATCACCAGCATTTTTAACAGTACCTAATTTAGCTTCATATTCAGCCATAATGAAAAGAATTTCAGAATATCTAAAACTACATCTATTTGCATTATCAGAATATTTTTTAATCTTAACTGGCTTAACAATCTGAGTTATTGTACCTCCGGCACCATCATCAACATCTTCAGTTGTAAAATCGAACAATTCAGCTCTTCTATTATCTTTCTCATTATAAAGTCCAAAGATGAAATCAGAAGCATACACTTCTTCATTTCTGAATCTAAAGAAATGTTCAATAGCAAGAATATTTTCTTTAGAATTATAGTTATAAGCCAATGGGTGATCAGCAACTAAATAATCTTCAATCAATTCAGAAAAATCAACATCAGCCTTTACAAGTTTCGCATAATCATTTGCTTTTTCTAAATCATTCTTGAAAAGATAGAAACGAGCAAAGAATGAGTTTAAAGCTTTTTTTGAAAACTTGAACTTATCACTTGTTTCATATACTTCTACATTAATTAACTCTTCAGCCTTTTTCAAATCTTCTTCAATGAAATTATACATTGTTTCAACAGTTGTTTTTGGGAACAATTGTTCAACATCAATTTTTGTATACATTGGAGGAGCTTGATCACTAGCAGCGGTAGAGGCATTATAAGGCTTAGCATACATATTCAATAATTTATAATGCATATAAGCTCTCATAGCAAAAGCTTCACCCATAAGTTGTTTTTCCTCATCCAAGTTTTCATTATATGAAAATTCGTTGATTATCTGGTTTGTTAAAGCTATATTTCTGTATACACTTTCATAAACATATTCAGAAGTAACCTGACTTTGAGCGTCGTCTTTCCAAGCATAAATATCTTCAATATATTGCTTATTAGCATCACTTTCGTTAAGTAATACTTCATCAGTTCGAAGAGCCAAATTAGAATTTCCTGTATTAACAGCATTGTAATATGCACTTGCTAATACACGCGAATAATCTTCATATGTAGTTGGAACGACTTCTCCTTTGGGAGTAATGTCAAGGAAATCGTCACATGAAGTAAACACTCCCATTAATAATATTATACTATATATAATGTTTTTCATAACTTACTAGTTTAAAATCCAAGATTAACACCTAAAGAGAACGATTTTGGGATAGGTTGAGCATATCTGTTACCATAAGTTTCAGGATCAAAATATCCATCATAGTTAGATGAGATAACAAACATATTTCTTGCTTCAAGAGTCACTTTCATTCTGTCAATACCAAGTCTTTTGGTAATTGATTTTGGCATATTATAACCAAATCTAATATTAGAAATTCGGATGTAATTCATTTCTTTCACCCAAATATCCCAATATCTCATTGGGTCAATACCAGCAACTCCAAGATTATACATATTATAGTTAGAAGTTTCTACATTGTCATTAGAATTAGACATTAATATTCTAGGTAATCTTGCAGATGTGTTTGACTTAGACCATCTATTTAGAATATCACTGTTATAGTTTTGACCTTTATAGAACTCTGTAATTGTATAATCAGGACTTTCAATTGCTTTCTGACCAATTGTAAAGTTTGCAGAAATACTTAATTCGTAGTTTTTGTATTTAAACTTATTTACAATACCTCCGTTGAAATCAGGATCAGTAGTACCTCCATAAGTTAACATATCTCTCATTTGTTCAACTGTTACATCATTCCCGTTTGGTTTTAGGAAATCTAAACCTGAAACAACCTCACCTTTATTGTTATAATATTGCATATAACCATTAGCATCGTATCCAGCAGTTTTCAAAACGAAGAATGAATTTACAGAATGACCAACTTTTGATGGGAAAACAGAATCGTCTCTTTGATTTTGTTTTTCAACTTCATTAGTATTCTTCGATAAATTGAAACTAGTAGTCCATTTAAAATCTTTTTTATCGATATTAAGACTTGACAATGAAAGTTCGAAACCTTTATTACTCATCTCAGCCCAGTTAGCAGAAGTAAAACCTTCTCCATTTTCTAATGGAATTTGTCTTAATTCGATCAAATCCGTACCATAACGATAGTAATAATCCATACTAGCTCTTAATCTGTTATTTAAAACAGCAAAATCAAGACCAAAGTTATATGTTTTCGTTTTCTCCCAAGAAAGATTTGGATTAGGAAGCGAAGTCATATTTATAATTGGGTATCTTCCAGAAAGTATATTTACATATTTGTATTCACCAACAAAAACTGGTTTTGTAGATTTATCAACATTCCCTTGGAATCCAAAAGATGCACGTAATTTAACATCTCTTACAAAAGGATTATCTCTCAAGAAATCCTCTTGTGACACTCTCCAAGTACCACTAATAGACCATATAGGGGTAAATTTATCACGAGCATCAACACCGAATAAATTTGAACCATCGTATCTCAAACTAGCAAATAAAGTATACTTTGAATTGTAAGTATATGAAGCGGTTGAAAAGTATGAAACATAGGCATTTTCAGAAAAAGTCTTTGCAGATGGTTTAAAAGTACTAGAAGGAGCTTTTCCAGAAGGCATTACAACAGGTAATGATTCTAAAGTTTGGAAGTTATAACCATACTGCTTGTTCTGATTACTTTCAGAAGTATTCTTTCTAATTTCACTACCCACCATTACAGATAAATCATGAATATCGTTGAATGTTTTGTTGAAATGCAACATATTCTTGATATTATATTGATAGAAATCAGTGTGAATTTCTTCATGATATCCACCTTCAGGAAGGAAAAAGAAGAAATATCCATCCTCATCTTCACTACGCTTGTGTTTGTTCCACCAACCATGCTTACCGTTATTGAAATCATCTTCGTATTGAGCAATACTTGTTTCTGATTTCAGATATGCATCTCTCATGAAATAAGAATCTTCCTTAGCCTCTTTAGTGGTTACAGTTCTTTCTTTCTGAATACCAACTTGAGATGTAAGTTTTAAATTATCTGTGAATTTATAGTCTAAATCAAAGATTGCATTAACATTCAAAGCATCTAATTCATGAGAAGTGTTATTTCTCTCTTCCAAAATATTATAATCAACGATTCTATTACCTTGACTAGTTTTAATATTTTGATCGTAAATATACTCTCCTTTTGAATCTGTTAATTTTTGATATGGATTAACAGTTCTAGCATATTGCGTTGGATTGGTATACGAACCAGCTTGAGTTAAATAAGAATCAGTTGTTCTATTATTAATAAAAGTAGAAACACCGATATTTAATTTATCTGTAAGTTTAAACAAACCTTTCATAGTAAGGTTGACTCTTTCAAGTCCTGTTTTCTTAACAGTTCCTTCTTCCTTGTGATATCCACCAGAAACATAATATGTAGCATCATCATTACCACCCGAAAGAGATAATGAATAATCTTGGTTACGGGCTACCTGAAATAATTCTTTTTCCCAGTCTGTATTTGTATTCCTTAAATCATTTAATGATTTTCTAGTCTCATCCAAAAGTTTAGATTCACCAAAGGCTCTATAAACTTCAGTTTCAGAATTTTTACTTAACAATGTTGCAACACTACCTCTATTTGCATAGTAATTGTAACCAGGGTTGTTTAAAATATCTAATTCTAACTGTACTTTTTCATTAGCGTTTAAAAGATTTAATTTGTCATAATTAGGTCTTAAGCTAATAGTATTATTAGCAGAAAAAGATACTTTCATTTTACCTTTCTTACCACGTTTAGTAGTAACAACGATAACACCATTGGCAGCACGAGCACCGTAAATAGATGTAGCAGCAGCATCTTTTAATACTGTAATACCTGCAATATCCTGTGGGTTTAAACCTCCAATTGAAGTATTTGAAAGATCATCAACATCAACGTTATCATCGTCGAAATCAGGAAGATCTGGAGCATCAATTGGTACACCATCCACTACCCATAAAGGCGATGTATTACCACTAAATGATGAAACACCACGAATAGTAATTTTTGCACTTGAACCTGGAGCACCAGTTGCAACAGTTGTTTGCACACCAGCAAGTTTACCTTCAAGCATATTTTCAATACTTGCGACACCTGCTTGCTCTATTTCATCTAATTTTACAGTTGTAACAGAACCAGTATACTTGTTTTTTGTTATTTTTCCATAACCCGTTACAACTACCTCTTCGATTTGTTCTGCATCTTCTGCAAGTTTAACTTTAACCTCAGTTTTCCCTTGAATATCTACCTCTTGAGTTTTATATCCAATAAATGAAATAGTAATTTTCTTTGCAGATTTAGGAACCTTAATAGAAAAAATTCCATCGATATTCGTAATTCCCGCAAATTGTTTTCCTTCTGCTTTCAATCGAGCCAACTCATCTTTAGGCACATAAACAGAAGCACCAATCAAAACCTCGCCATCCTTGGCAGAAGTAACTGTCCCTTTAATTTGTTTCATATCCTGAGCCCAAAGCATACATGGGAACAAGATTAGAAACCAGGCTAGTAATTTCTTCATAAGTTTTCAGTTTTAAATTATAGATTATATTTTATTTTCTCTTTTATCAAGTAATGACTATAAAATCTTAGTTTTTATTAAAGATTTCATACTTTTCTAAAAGATTGGTTATACAAGAATAGCAGCACGCGTATAAACACATGCTGCTTTGATTATTCTTACTAATTACTTGTTTAATTTTAATGTATTTTCAATTCTTAAAATCAAATCTTGATAATGATATTTTGTCGCTGTATCAGCTATATTCTGTCGTTTCTTCAGCAGACTTAATATTCGTCTTAGCTCACCCCTTTTAATCGAGACATCATCAGAAACTCTATTCATCGTTGAATAAAAGATATTTCGATCTTTCAAATGTGTTTGTGACTTATCCGAGTTCGCATAATGATCACCATGCGAACACATGGTTGGCATCGAACCACAGCATGCACAGTCTGAAATATTGTCTAAGCCATCAATCTTATTTTTATGATATTTTTCAACTGCTTTGTTTTGACAAACTATTAATGCATCGACATAATTTTTCTGAGTTTGTCTATCATAAACACCAAGTTTTCTGCCATTAATTGTTTTTCTGAATATTCCTTTATAAAGATCATTCATCATATTTGCTACAGTATATGCATTTGAACCATTAGCTGCTTCATTTTCAAGCATTCTTGTTATTCTAGTTTTCTTTAACAATGAATAATATATTCTAGCATGAAGATCTCGGAACATAGTTGTTGGAGCATATTCAATATCTCCAATAGCTGATTCTTTGATAGGATATGTTTTATCATATATCTCAGCATTTGAAAGCCAAGTAGGCAAATTGAAAACATTATCAATCAGATACTTTATAGCCTCTTTTTGTTTTTGTTTTTCAACATGCACATAGGCTTTCTTGGTTTCACCATAAACCGGGCGGTCTAAATAAATACCACCAACATTTGCAACAACATGATTTGCGTACATAAACCACTGACCAATGATACCCATCATCATTTTGCCAGCTTTAGTATAGTTAGCTCCTTCTTCACAAGACCAATTTTCAATTTCTTTGGAAATTCTTTTAAGATTTTTCAAACCATAAGAACTTGCTTTCATTGAATTATCACCTAAATCCTCACTTTGAGCTGAAGGATCTATTGTGTTTTTTCCACTTTGTTGTGGTCCATAATGATAAAGAGGATCATTTTCGTGTTTTCTAATTTCTTTGCTCAAGAAAGGTAATTCTTGCCAAGGAGTTTTTACGTCATACCAACGATAAGCCCATGCAATAGCGTATTTGTCATAAATTCCAATCTGAGGAGTAATGTTCTTAACACCATCTCCAGGTTGCGCAACATAATTGAAACGTGCATAATCCATGATTGATGGAGCTGTAGCCATATTTGCAGTAAAACTTGGAGATCTTAAACTATCGACAGGATAAGAATATGAAGCGCCCATATTATGCATAAGACCTAATGTGTGTCCTACTTCGTGAGAAGAAACGAATCTAATTGCGTGAGCCATATGTTCATCAGTAAACTTATTAGCTCTAGCCTTAGGGTCGATAGCACCAGTTTGAATTCTAATCCATGAGTGTAGAGCAGTCATCACATTATGCCACCAAACAACATCAGCTTCAATAATTTCACCTGAACGAGGATCTACTACAGATGGACCCATTGCGTTTGCCTGACTAGAAGCAGCGTAGGTAATCATTGAATATCTAACGTCGTCTCCGTCAAAATCTGGATCATCAACAGGAGCATCTTTAGCAATTATTGCATTTTTAAAACCTGCTTTCTCAAAAGCTTTTTGCCAATCGAAAATACCATCTTTGATTGATTTAACCCATTGTCTTGGAGTCGCAGGGTCAATATAAAATACGATTTGTTTTTTAGGTTCAACCAATTCACCATTCAAGTATTTTTGAACATCTTCATCTTTAGGTTCCAATCTCCATCTGTTAACAAGTTGTCTTTCTTCCAACTCGTGCTGTGAATCAGAATAATAAGTTCTGTCTGTAGTAAAATAACCTACTCTTTCATCAGCAAAACGAGGAGTCATTGGTTTTACAGGAAGTAAAACTAAATTAACAGTAGACTCCATAGATACAGTAATACCTTCAGCTTGAGTAGTCAATAAAGATTTCACAACAACATTCTTAGGAAATGATTTAAATGATTCTATTTTAGACAAAGAAGTGTTTGCTGAAGATGAAATACCTAAAATTGTAAATAGTTTATTTAAGCTATTTTTACTTCCATCAAATATCTTATTTACTTTTATAACAAAGGAAGTAGAGTCTTTTCCAAGACATTCTAAGTCAAAGCTTTCGCGCATTGAACTAATGTAATTATCTTTAAAAGATAGTGCGATTGCATCTCCCTCTTTTGCCTCATAATTAGGCTTATAAGTTCTAACAAATACTTTATTATTTATAGTATCTTTTTCAAATCGAACAACTAAATTTTGATAATTAATACCTTTATTTAAACCCAGTCCATTAACCTCAGAAGATACTTTCGAGATTTTATTCACTATTAAAAAGTCACGATCGATTAGATTATTTTTAATTTCGAAATAGTAATCTTTCCCCACTCTGTGAATATCAATTACACCTGTTTTTGTAACAGCGTCTGATTTTATAACATCATCATACTTTTTAAGACTGCTTTTCTTTTTATCAGACTTCTTCGTCTCTTCAATCTTTGCCTGCTTTTTTTTCTTCTTCTTCCAGAAACCAAAATCATTGGCACTTGCTATTGAAATGCTTGGTATAAGCATAACAAAAATGACTAAAACATTTAAAAACCTTCTCATATCCTTTATAAAACATTTGTATTATTAAAAAACTCAACTCATAGAATTGAATAAATAATCTATGAAGTGTGTGTTTTTGTTTTCCGTTTACATATTTGATAGACCTACCAATAATCTTTTGAATTAGAATTAATAGGACTATTTGCATCAATAAAGATTTAACGGTACAAAAATGTTTTTAAAAAAAAAGACAAAAAATAAAGAGGGTATGAACTAGGTTTATTCGGGAATGAAATGGACAATGTGAAGAATGAAGCCCAAATATAAGCTTGGTATTTATCTATCCAACATCCTGAATCAGTTAGTTTGAACACAAAAACTAATTAATTAAAATATTGATTATCAACACACATCAAATACAATAAATATGAATAGATTATTTTTTTTAATATTATTCCTAAATGTAATAATATTTTCATCATGCTCAAAAGATGATGATTCAGAATACATTCCAACAAATGATGACTATAATTATATTGCTTACGCATACAAAAAAAATCAAGGAATAGTAGCATTTATTTCCAACGATGGCAAAGTTTGGAATATGAATAAAACCAATATTTCTTTTAATGATTATAAATTCAAAAGAATAATTTATGCAGAATCAAAACTTTGGGCTCTTAAAGATTACAGATCTAATAAGGATTGTCCGCTACTAATGAATAGCACGGATGGCTTAAATTGGGAAGAGGTAAATACCAATTTATCAACAGAAGATAAAACAAATAAAAATATTTACGATATTTTTTATGATAAAGAAAAAAAGAAATTTATACTGTGTACAGAGGGTGCTACTGAAGATATAGGAGCCTTTTTGTACAGCGATAATGGAACAAAATGGTCTGACTTGCTTACCCATAATAATGTTGGGGCCAGAAAATCAATAACTAAACTAAACAACAACTTATATATCTCAACAGGAAATAAAGGTAAGTACCAAAGAATTGACAATATTTTGATATCCTCTGATTTAATCAATTGGACTAAATCAGAGAATCCATTTGGTGATAACTGGAATAACTCTATAAAAGCTGGGGATAATATATTAGTATCAAGACCTTCAATTCTAGGTAATTCGAACGAAAAACATCCTCAGATATGTCTAAGCTCTGATGGCGTAAAATGGGAAAAGACTCAAGGTACTATTGACTATAATATTAACTACAGATCCAGTGATTGTTTGTATCCTGGAATTATTGAACTTTGCTATGGTAATGGCATATACATGGCCTTATCTGACAATTTAAAAGGATTATTAAGATCAGAAGATGGATTAAATTGGAAATCGGCGGGTAAATTCGCAGACAAATGGAAAGAAACAACAGTCAGCTTCCACAATGATTTATTTTTTGCGGGAGCCTCAACCTACGATAACAACACTAACAGTTTTAATAGTGATGAAAATGTTGAAATTCTGTATATCTCAAAAGATGGCCTGAAATGGGAACCAGTAATCAATTCAAAAGCTTGCAGTATTGATTATATAAACTATCTGCCTTTAAGAAAATAAACATATCACAAGTTGTGATTAAAATACTAATTCACCAAAACAACTAGGGGAAACTAAACAGTATAATTTAATTATATTTTTCCCCTAGTTCCATATTATTTTTATGTTCAAATTGATCTCTACTCATTTTTCCCCATTTTCTATTACCAAATAAATACTCAATATTTCCTTTTATTGAATAAAATAAATTCAAAGGATGTAAATAGAAAGGCTCTATAAATGCAGTCAACCATAATTTAAGTATATCTCTCTTTTTTGAATACTTATAGTATGTATGTATTTCAAAAAGGATAGAACAAGTTGTAAAAAACAATGCAAATAAATAAACCAACAAAAAAGTAAGTAGAATAAAGGGGATACTCAAATAATTGTTTATAAAAAGAAAAATAGCATAAACAATGCCTAAACACTCAACAATAGGTGCCAACCATTCCACAACAAACCAATATGGATATCCTAAAAATCCCATTGCTTTATATTTTTTTCTAAAAAAAATATCAGAGTGCAGAAACAAAGTCTCCATTGTTCCTCTGGTCCATCTGCTCCTCTGTCTTCCAAAACAGCTTACAGTTGAAGGAACCTGTGTCCAACATAGTGGATCTGGAACATACTCAATCTTATAATTTTCTCTGTTTTCGCACATATATTTTCTAACTCTCACTATCAACTCCATATCCTCTCCAATAGTATGTGCATATCCTCCACTTTTTATCACTATATCTTTATCAAAGACACCCATAGCACCAGATATTATAATCAATCCATCAAGTTTCGCCCAAGCTACCCTTCCCATTAGGAATGATCTCATATATTCAAGAACTTGCATTCGTGCCAAAATATTTTTGGGTACTCTAATCTCCGAGATTCTACCATTTTCGAGCACACAGGAATTTGCAATTCGAATAACTCCTCCAGCTGCAATAACTTTTCTATCTCCTCTTTCCATAAATGGTTTAACGAGTTTGAGTATTGCATCAGGCTCAAGTATAGAATCAGCATCAATAGCCATAAACAAATCCATTCGTGAAACATTTAATCCAACATTCAGGGCATCAGCCTTACCACCATTTTCCTTATCCACAACAATAAGATTCGAATATGTTGACTTCCTACTTTTATAAATTTCTTTTATTTGTTTAGTTGGGATTTTGGTATTTATAGGATATCTGGATGCTACTAAATCGTACTCGTCTATAAGTTTCGAGATTGTTTGATCAGTACTGCCATCGTTTATTATTATAACATTAAAATTATTATAATGAATTGAATAAATAGATTCAATATTATCTACTATTGTTTTTGACTCATTATAAGCTGGCACCAATATAGATACAGAAGGAGCTAAAGGAGAATCTAGTATTACATTATAATCAATAAAGCTATTCTTTTTCATATAGTATCTAATGGAAAATGCAGAAACTATGCTCAAAAATGTATAACAAAATATTATTAGTAAGGCATAAGCAATAAAAATTCTATCTAAAAAATAACTTATAAAATTTATAATTTCTTGATCATTCATCTTATCTATTTTTATTTTTATGAATAATACATAATCATATGTAATTCACATAATAATTCTAATTATACTCATACAAAACATCTGAAATAAGATTTTTTGTATCATCTTTTGTATCCTCTGATAATTTTTTTAAACGTATCTTCCCTAAACCTTCAATTCTATTAAGAGATAAACATGCTTCAAGTTTAAGGTCAATATCATCTTCATCACTAATAATCTGTTCAAAAAATTTGATATCACTTGGTTGTTTGAGCCAACCCAAACTTCTAATTATATTAATCTTTATAATTTTTTCCTCCTCAGGGTATACTTTCTTTAAAACCTCACCTGCATAATTTGATCGAATCTCAATGAGTGTTTTTATAACCTTTGCTCTTAGTCTTTCGTTCTGATGGTCGATAAGACCAACAACTTGTTTGTATGAATGCTTTTGTTTTAAAATTCTAATCATATCCAGCGCAAACATAACAACTGAATCGTTCCAATGATTTAGCCAAAAAGCAAAGTTTGGAATATTTATTCGCCTTTTTCGAATCATATCAAATACATTAATTTGTTCCCACACAGTGAACACCTTGACCTGTTTTTCCAGAAATGTAAATGGATCATTTGGAATTAATTTGACCAATGCCATTTGACTCTCTGATCTTAAAATTGGGTTTTTTGATTGGGCATATTTAAAAATGATTTCATTCTCTGTTTTTATATCCATATGTGTTAATTCACGCAATCCTTTTATTTTCTTTTCCCAAGCTCTTGAGTACAATTTTCTTATAGAATCTTTATGAAGACCGAGTTTGAAATACAATTCTCGAATTTTACGACTTACAATTTCATTATCAGCAGCATCTATACTTATCAAAACATCAATCAAAACATTTCTTTCAAATCTATCTTTCAGTTTCCCAAGATTTTCATACTCCTCTTGACTAAAATCATTAATTAAAAAACGAATAAGTAATTTTGAATAATATTCTCTCCATTTTTTTAATTTGTTTTGATTAGAGTTGATTCTCCATCTTGAAAATACAATTAATGAACCGACAATTAACACGCTGTAACCAAATACCTGAACAAGTATGACAATAATCTGTCCTACTATATAAAAAATAGAATCTTCTGGAAACTGAATAATATATGACTCAAATACTCCCATAGCTCTTTTTAAAAATTAAAATAACAGATAATAAATCAATACAGTAAATATGATATTTTCAAATTTAAACTAAACATATTTTTATACTTAGATCTAGCATACTCCTCAGAAGTATAAGAAGGTTGCACTACAAATACAAATCTGTTTTTCAGAGTCTTAGAATAAGATAATATAAAATAATAAGAATTAGCATCGAATTGTAAATAGTCTGAAAAGTATCCAATATTATAATTTGGAGAATATCCATAAGCTATATCTAGACCTATATAATCAGTAGTCTTTCTAAAATAACTCCTATACTTCAGCCAAAAAGATGAAGACAAATTCGAATCATTATTGAAAACAAGAGCTCGAAATTCGAAACGTGAATTCTTATAATATTTTACAACAGAACTGGTATATGTATGAATTAATTCGTCCTCATCATTATTATCAAAATACATTGCTCTATAACCCAAAGATAATTCGTGTGACTTGAATAATTTTGTATATAATTCGCTTATTACAAAATGTTTTGGAAAGATAATATCTGATGAATAGTCATATCTTATATTAAGATAAAATTTTGCCGACAGATTTAAATAATTATCAAGTCCAAATTTTAAACCGATGTCTTTTTCTCCTATATTCTCATCTTCATATACAATGTCGCTTGAATACAACTTTAGCTCATGACTTGAATTTTTAAATCTATGTAAATAAGACATATTAACAGAATGAATATATTGCTCATATCGTTTATTTGCATAACTATTATTAAACTCTAAGCCGAAACTATTCAAAATATTTTTATGTAAATAGATATTATATAATTTTATAACAGACGTGTCAGTGGGGTATATTTCGAAATGTGCTTTCAGATTTGAATTATATCTTTCCTTATCAATAAAATATAGAGCACGACACTTTATTAGAGATAAATTTCTAGATTTTATATTCTTATCATTTAACGAATCACATAAATCTAGACAGTATGAGTATTTTGATTGCCAAAGTGCTGATCTCAATTTAAACTCATACAATTCTATATTATTATGATACTTTTTTAACATAGAATCTAAAGTGCTATCCCCTTTTGAAAACTCTTTAGACCATAAATAATTTGCCGCAAGCAATAAGTTAAGCGAGTAATTATCTGGATTTACTTTTAAAAGGCTATCACATAAGAAAATGCTTTTTCCATATTGTTTATTCTCTGACAAGTTTCTAATACGAACTAACTCTTTATCATTATTTTGAGAGTAAGTATAATTACCTATTGATAGTGTAACGAACAATATATATATAAAATGGATTCTCATAAAATAAGTATATTTTTAATCTGGAAAAATCGTATTTCCTTTCTTTGCTTTTAATACATGATTTAAATAATTTTTCATAAAAGGTTGATAAAAATTCCAAAAAAATCGATTCCTATCATGCGGATTATTCTTATTGTAAAATGCCTCTTTAAAATATTCTATATTTGCAATATAAGAAGTATAATATCCTATATTGCAATCTGAGAAATCGAGGGAAAGATATAGCTTTTCATAATTCATACTATTAGTGAAAATTATAGGAAAACTATTTTTGAGACCGTTTTTCTGAAGGAGTTTATTTCCTGTTTTTGTAGTATCAAATTCCATTTTTGCTAAGCAACTAGTATTGGTAAGCTTTTCATTAATACTAAACCAAAATGGATAATCAATATTCTCAGGAAGCTCAAAAAACAACATTCCATTGTAATTTGAGATAATTTTTGGTATCCCTGTATTTAAGTCGTTTTTATTTTCCAAAACAATTATTCTTCCATCTTTATTTAAAAGTATAATTCCACCATTTTTAAAATCATAGGCTTTATTATATTGTTTTTCATATAAGGATGGAACATAATCAGGTAGATCAACATTAACAGATTTATCTAAAGAATAATAATATCGTCCAACCCAACCAGTCCATTTTACACCAAAAAAATCTTCGAGTTTTGAGGATATTTTATAATTAGTAGGCGACGCGAAAACATTATATTCTGCAAACACAAATTTGTCTCTTTTTTCCATTTGTTCTAAAAAGTACAAATCGTAGCGATTAGTTCCGCCATAAACTAAGACATTTCTATTTTCAATTGAATCATATCTATATTTACCATAAGTATCGAGAAGGAAAGCAATATCGACACTATCCACAATGGAGTTTATATCCCGTATGGAAAACTGTGATAAATCCTTAGTTTCAAATTCATTTCTATTATTCTTATGTAAACCAAAATAATCTTCGCTGTAATCATAAGTTTTATGTCGATTACTAATTACTTTATTATGATTCAAACACCAAAATAATGTTTTATGCTCACTATAATTTGGAGCATGAGATGTTTTATCTATCACAACAATATTAGCGCTGCTTTTAGCTTTAAATAACCAGGTGCAAAATCCAAATACAGGAAGACTAAATAAAACAATAATTAAAATGTAGAATAATCTTTTCACGAAACTAAAATATACATTAGCCAAGTCTTATAATTTTATATTAAATAAAAATTCCTTAATAAATTGAACCACATATCTAACTATAAAACAAGCCTATTAAACAAAATATTGGTTAAATAAATGTTTAAGGTATGCTTTTTTAAGTTCAATTAAGTATTATAAATTACCTCTAATTATATATTTGTTTCGAATAGACAATATTTTTATGTAAACTCTCCTTTTTTTATGATTTAATTAGCTTCCAGTAGTAAGCTCACATAGTCTTTAGTTTATCTTTTATTAACATTCTTTTTCTTATTATGATGATTAAACAGCTACTGAATCATATAATTCTATTTCTGTTGCTCAATTAGCTTACTTGGAACTTTTTGGTTTTGTCCCATACCTGCTTTGGCTTTGGCTTTTGCCTCTGCTGCTTCTTTTTCCTTACGTGCTTTTTCTGCCTCTAGAAAATCAATTTCCTCTTGCTCCTTCATAAATTCCTCATCAGTTGAGTAATAATCGGGAACCCATTTCAAACGAAAAATCTTTTTTGGTAATTCGGGATTTATCTCAACAGCATCAACAGAGTAGGTTTTATAGCTTTTATAATATTGTTCAAAATAGAAACTGGGCATTTTTATACCACCATAATCTTCATAATTTTGATAATAATAAGTAGTTGGTCTATCATTAATTATCATCTCTTTACCAACAAGTAACCCCGTTTTAATATCAAAAAAATATTCAAATGCTAAAGAATAATATTTTCGTCTTATTATATCCTGCCTAATATTATTACATATATAATGTCTGAAATTATCAATCCCCTGATAATAGGTTCTATATTTGGATTTGGGAAGATTAGCAATAGGAAATAATCTTGCTCGTGTTAAATAGTCATACTTTTTGGACGATTTAATAAATTTATTATTCTCTGGGCCATATAAAACATAAGCCGCATTTCGATAAGTGATAATACTCTCTAATTTTTCATCCTCATAATACTTAGTTGTATTTGAACGATTCTTTGTTCTGTAAACCTCATTAAATGATGCTCCAGATAAACTTCCCTCCCACTCAATTGTTAATAAACTATCAACTCCTTTAATCTGTTCGTATCCACCTATAGCATCGACATATTTTTTGACAACTTTTTTCACATTATAATCATCAAAACCATAATCTTTATAATCTAAAACTACGGCATTAAAATCAATATCATATTCATCAATAAATTCATTTTTATTCAATTTGTTCATTTCCTCCTTAATAAGCTTGCTATTACCGATTTGAACCAACAAATAGTTTTCGACTGCTAAATATTTCTTCAAAATATCTGATATTTGCTTTTTACTTATGCCGTCAATATTATTACTTTTATTATAGTAAGTATTAACACTTATATCATTATCATAACAAAAAAATATCTTCTCGTATTTTTTCTTTTTATTATAATGTTTTTTTAATATTTCTTTGGACTCTTCTAATTCTGAGATATCATAATCCATGTCAATTATTCGATCAATCGCTTTTTTTGAATTTGATATAATATCTTCTAACTTATCTTTAATAGTATAAAAATTTATTTTCAGTTCTGTTCCATTTAATTCTGATCTTAATTCAGAAGAATACTTAAAACAATCCGATCTACTTGCCTCTAGCTCTTGCCCTAAAATATTATTTGTAATATCAGTCAGTAATATTTTTGCAAGAAATATTTTATCATAATCAGGATCATTCCTATTATAATCAATAGTCCACAATAATCTAGTAAAGTTTTTAAGACTATCATCTGTATTGATATGCTTATAAATTGGCTTTTTAATTTCAGGAATTTTATATTGTTTTCGATTATCCTTATTATAGACAGGTAGCCATGACTCAATATTCTCTTTCAGTTTGGTTTGGATATATTCTAATTCCTTGTTTGACCGAATAAAAAACATCGAATTATTGGGAACACAGTAATCATCAGCAATTCGATTAATTATGTGATTATCAAATAAACTTATAGACTGATAAGATTCCTCTCCTGAATATGGGTGACTATCAGGATAAAAAACTCTTGCAGCCAAACCATCAGCCATATCTTCGGGATAAACTCGCCTATAAAGGTAATCTCTCAATACTGTTTCTGTTTGAATCCTCATGGTTTTTGATTGTATTCTATTGGGAGTAAAAAAAACTGGCAATACAGACAATAATGAATCCAATTTAGCTGTATCGACTTGAAAAATGATTCTATCTTCGAGAGATCTACATGAATTCATCCTCCCTAATAAAATATTCCCATAACCAAGGTATAATATGGGGTTAAATACTTTGTGTACACCCACCCTACTAGCATAATTTATATTTGGTTTTTTGAAATGAAATACTATATCTAGATTATCATAATTGTCATTCTTCAAATAATAAACACGTAAACCATTTTTTAAGTTAAACTCATATAAACTTTCATTTTTGCTTAGGTTCAAACTATCTGTATCATATACTTGTGCTAATATCTTATTGCTAAACGAACTACATACTAGCAAAAACAGTATGACAAGAAGTTTTTTAAATCTGCAATATATTCGAGTAAGTATAAAGCCTTTAATATATTGAGAATAAAAACAATGCTTATATTTCATTTTTCTTTAATTTTCAGATGAACAGTTAATCAATAATAAAACCTCGCTTAGGATATATTATACTTAATCTAGATTTATTAAATTTTTGATATTTGGATTCAAATTTCAATAATTTTCTTTTGTCAAGTTTTCTGCACATTTCGACTCTCTTATTAATCATTTCAGTATCTTCAAAAAGCAGATAAGATTTCCACAGCTGTTCACAAATGTAACTAAGTGACTGTTTTTCAAAATTGAAATTTTTATACAATCCCTGAAATTTGTCATATGCCCTTTCAAAATTACTAGCTGTTGTATCTATTTGGTAATCATATCTCATTATTTTGACAACACCCTCATCGTTTATCATCTTGGTCTTTTCTATTTGGGAAAGCATTGTACAATATGCCTGAGAGTAGAAATTATGATGATAATTTTTAGGACAACGAACAAAAAGATCTATTTGTGAATTTACTATTTGCGAGTAGCTATATCCAGAATAAAAACTAGAAACTATTTCATATTCAAGGTAATCCTTAGCTTTTACCCCTGGGAGAACATGAATCTTAGCATAAGATAATAGACCAACATTATCATAAATTGTATCCCTTTTTTGTTCAAATGGCATTCGTTTTAATTTGATTTTCTTCAATTTAGAACGACTTTTCCCTGGAATCAACTCAGAATAATAGCTTTCAATAATTTTCTTTATCTCGTCAATATCAAAGTTTCCACAAATTGTCAAAACGAGATTTTGAGGAATATAATAGCGCATAAAAAAACCTATAAATTCATCATAATTATATTTTATACCATTTCTTTTTATCCTATATAACCTATCATATTCAGAATTTATTTTCGAAAAAAGTTTTGAATATTTATTATAATCAACACCTAATTCTATTCTATTTATCTCTTTATCAAATAATCTTTTCAGTTTATCTTCTGAGATGGTGGGAATTTTCAACCTTTCGGCTTCGTATTTTAAACATAACTCTAATCCCGATGATTTCATTTTATATCTATACAAGCTAAATTCTCTTCCAACAGATGAATCGTAGTCAATATTTTTCATTATCAGTTTATGCTTATAATCATAAACTGATAAATTCTCTGTTCCCAGAAAACCAATTTTAGATAAAATTTCAGAATATGAATTGGTTCTTTTATTTTCATAAGATAAACCAACTCTATATGCACAAGACAAAATAACTGAATCTCGACTATTGTCTGGAGCTAGTATAACATGGATTCCATTTTCTAAATCATATTCTTGAAATTCCAATTTTGAGTTTTTTGAATATAATTTTCCTGAACACAGAACAAGGGCAATAATTAATAAATAAAAATTATTCATATTTGGGTTTAGCTTGACTGACTATGCTCTGGTAATATATAAATACCACATAGTTATGATTAGTATAATTAAACTAAATTTAACAAAGCCTAATCACAAAGTCAATTTTAATAAAAAAAGCTAAACCATAAAAAAGATTACTATTTACATAATAAGACAAACAAACAGACAACAGCTATTATTTAAATTGCTTTCTCATAAACAGAACAAAGTTTATTAAAAGAGAAATAAATATAAAAAAGCAGAGTCTAAATTATTTTAAACATTACATAATATTATACACAAAAGGATTTTAAAAGCAAAAAAAAAATGGAATTATTGATAAATACAATAATTCCAATTAATATTAATTAAATTAATTAAAAGCTTAATCTTAAAGTGAATATAATCCTTTTATTTCACTTGCTTTTTGGTAAATTTCAAGCACTCTTTCTGGACTTTGAATAAAACTGGTGACTGTTACTGATAAATATTTATACTCCTTAGATAATTTATACGAAAACTCGGCATTTTCAGAGAACAATTTCTTTACCTGATCTTGTATTTCATCTCTATTAGGAATTATAAATTTAAACATATAATTTAATGGCCAATCACCCAATTCTCTCAATTTATCCAGCTGTTCCTCTCTCTTGTTCATCTTGTTATACTTTAATATAATAAGTTCAATATTACTGCTTTATCTCATAAACCTACATTAAGTCAATATTATTGTATCTATGGTTTTATTTTTACAGAATCAAAATATTAAAAGACACTTTATCAACTTATTACACTCCAATTTATTTTCGCTTTTTGAATTCGTTTCAATTGTTTTGCTAATATAAAATTTTTCTCACTACTCAACAGTTCATCTTGTTCCAATATCTTCGCTGCGATGTTTCGAGCAAACTGTAATAATTCTCCATCTTTTCCCAAATTTGCTATTTTCAAATCATAAGAAAGACCGCTTTGCTGAGTTCCTTCAATATCACCCGGCCCCCTGAGTTTAAGATCTTCTTCTGCTATTTCAAAACCATCATTTGTTCTAACCATAGTTTCAATACGTTTGCGTGATTCATTTGAAATCTTATGCGATGACATTAATATACAATATGATTGCTCGGCTCCACGCCCCACTCTTCCTCGCAACTGGTGCAATTGAGACAAACCAAATCTTTCAGTACTTTCAATAACCATAACCGAAGCATTTGGTACATTAACGCCAACTTCAATAACCGTGGTTGCAACCAATATTTGTGTTTTTCCGGAAGCAAAATTTTGCATTTGCATGTCCTTCTCATCTGCTTTCATTTTCCCATGCACCATGCTGATTCTTATACCAAATCTATCAAAGTAATTATTAACATTTTCAAAGCCCTCCTCTAGATTTTTATAATCCATTTTCTCTGATTCAGAAATCATTGGATACACCATATATATCTGCCTTCCCAATTTGATTTGTTTATGCATAAAATCATAAATAGCAAGACGTTTATTATCATAATAATGAACTGTATGAATTGGTTTTCTGCCAGGAGGAAGCTCATCAATCACGGAGACCTCAAGATCGCCATACAGGGTCATTGCGAGAGTACGAGGAATAGGTGTAGCAGTCATTACAAGAACATGTGGAGGCAATTGGTTTTTCTTCCAAAGCTTGGCCCTTTGAGCGACTCCAAACCTATGTTGTTCATCAATTATCACCAAACCCAAATTTTTAAATTTTACCTTATCCTCAATTAAAGCATGAGTTCCTATAATTATCTGCAAATCTCCTGATTCCAAATCGGAATGAATCCTATCTCTATCACGTTTCTTGGTTGACCCTGTCAGCAGTTCAATTCTAACATTCATATTTTGCATAAATTCCTGAATAGTCTCCAAATGCTGAGTAGCGAGGATTTCAGTTGGAGCCATCAAGCAAGCCTGAGCATTGTTATCCAAAGCAATAAGCATACACATCAATCCAACTAAAGTCTTCCCACTTCCAACATCTCCTTGCAATAGTCTATTCATTTGTCTTCCACTACCAAGGTCATTTCGAATCTCACGAATTACTTTTTTCTGTGCATTTGTAAGCTGAAAAGGTAATTCATTATGATAAAATCCATTAAAATATTCTCCAATTCTAGAAAAGACATGACCTTTGTATTGTATTTTTCTTTTTTGTTTCATTCGCAGTATATTCAACTGAACATAAAACAACTCTTCAAATTTCAATCTATACTGTGCTTTCTTTAGAATATCGGTATCTTTCGGGAAATGAATATTAACTAAAGCATCGTGAAGGTTTATCAATTGTAATTTCTCAAGAATATACTTAGGTAAAGTTTCTGGAATTTTTCCATTTAGTGACATAAATACATTCTCCTGCAATTTACTAATAGCCTTAGAATTAAGAAAGCTAGATTTCATTTTCTCAGAAGTAAGATAAAAAGCTTGTAAATTAAACTCAAGTCTTTTTTTTCTTTTCGTTTCTTCCTCTAATTCAGGATGAACGATATTTATCTTTCGATTAAACATACTTGGCTTCCCAAATACCACATAATCCGTATCAGGTTTCAAACTTGGTTTAACAAAATTAATTCCCTTAAACCATACAAGCTCAAGCTCATCATCTCCATCAGTAAAATATGCCACTAATCTTTTCGATCTTTTTTCACCAAACTCATCCAATGCTGTTATTCGACCGACTATTTGGACATAAGGCATAGTTGCTTTGACTTCACTTATTTTGTAAAACCTTGTTCTATCAATATATTTATATGGAAATACATAAAGCAGATCCTCATAACTATTAATTTTAAGTTCTTGCTTAAGAATACTAGCTTTCTTGGGACCTACTCCAGCCAAAAATTTAATATCTATTCCAGAAAGTTCTGACATATTATTTCATCTTTATTTTGTTGTAAAAATATATTTTCAGATTCTAAAATTTCAATAAACTTATAATTTATTGTTGTTATAATATTAATAAAAATTAGAACTCTCCAAAGTTCAATCTACACATTTAATATTTTCGAAGAACCAATCTTATTTAAATGACATATCATAATGTATTTAAATTATATGATACTACCATATCAATAAATTTATTGTTAATCCTAATTTAAGACTATATTAAATTTTTAAAATTGTAAAAACTGAAAAAACTATAGTTGAATAATAGATTAAGGATTACAAACCAGATATTAAATACTTAAGACCCAAACCATCTAAACACTCATTCTAATATTTTTACATAAAAATAAATAATTCAAAGCCCTTATATTAATATGTAAACTAATTTTACATATCATCATTTATTTCGAGAATAAAATTCTAAAATTCAAGTATAAATGATTAGTTTTGTCGGTCAAAAAATAAATTAGTGTGATTTTCTTTCACACATATCATTTATAGATATAGCTATATCTTGATATAGCATCTAACTCAAATGTATTAATAGCGATATTAGTAAATCAAATTCAAACAAGTCAAGTGTTGAATCACTTATCAAACAAATATTTATAAGATGGGTCTTGAACAAGAAATAAACAGAAGGCGAACATTTGGAATTATCTCTCACCCCGATGCAGGTAAAACCACACTAACCGAGAAATTATTATTATTCGGGGGTGCAATTCACGTAGCTGGTGCAGTAAAATCGAATAAAATTAAGAAAACTGCCACTTCCGACTTTATGGAAATTGAGAGACAGAGGGGTATTTCTGTTGCTACTTCGGTTATGGGATTTGAGTATAAAGGGACTAAAATCAATATACTTGACACACCTGGTCACCAGGATTTTGCAGAAGACACCTACAGAACTCTAACAGCCTGTGATAGTGTAATTATTGTAGTAGATGTGGCAAAAGGAGTTGAAGCACAGACAAGAAAACTTATGAAAGTTTGTAGAATGCGCAAAACACCTGTAATTGTATTCATTAACAAGATGGATAGATTAGGGAAAGACGCATTTGACCTACTTGACGAAATTGAAAAAGAACTCGAAATTTCAGTAAATCCACTTACTTGGCCTATTAATATGGGACCAGAATTTAAAGGTGTTTACAATATTTATCACAAAAATATAAGTCTATTTCAACCATCAGTTCAATCTGTAACAGAAAGCATAGATTTTGATGATATCAACAATCCAGAACTTGAGAAATATATTGGTGAGGATGCTGAAGTATTAAGAGAAGAACTAGAATTAGTTCAAGAGGTTTATCCTAATCTTAACGTACAAGATTATCTTGATGCAAAGATAGCGCCTGTTTTCTTTGGTTCAGCACTTAATAATTTTGGTATCAAAGAGATATTAGATGTATTTATTAAAATAGCACCTAGTCCAAGACCATGTATTACTGAGGAAAGAACTATAGAACCAACAGAAAATAAATTCACTGGTTTCGTATTCAAAATTCATGCGAATATGGATCCTAATCACAGAGATAGATTAGCATTTGTAAAGATCGTTTCTGGTGTCTTCAAAAGAAATACACAATATCTTCATGTACGTAACAAGAAGAAGGTGAAGTTCTCAAGTCCTACCGCATTTATGGCTGAGAAAAAATCGATTGTTGAAGAAGCTTACCCTGGTGATATTGTTGGTTTACATGATACTGGTAATTTTAAGATTGGTGACACTATAACAGAAGGGGAGACACTTAATTTTAAAGGAATTCCTAGTTTTTCACCCGAACTATTTAAGTATATCGAGAATGCTGACCCAATGAAATCAAAACAGTTGGCAAAAGGTATTGATCAGTTAATGGATGAAGGTGTAGCACAGCTATTTGTATCACAATTTAATGGCCGAAAAGTAATCGGTACTGTGGGAGCACTTCAGTTCGAAGTTATCGAATATAGATTACTTCACGAATATGGAGCTTCATGTAGGTGGGAACCAATACATTTACATAAAGCTTGCTGGATAAAGACAGAAAATGATGAACAATTGGCTGAATTTAAAAAAGCAAAATATCAATATATCGCAAAAGACAAGCATGGTAGAGATGTTTTCCTAGCTGACTCAGCATATATGCTTCAAATGGCACAACAAAATTATCCTGATTTAGAATTTCATTTTACATCAGAGTTTTAAGATAAAAAAAGAGCACAAAATATTTTATGTTTTGTGCTCTTTTTTCATAATGTGAGATTAATTTAAGAAACTATCACCAATAGTATAGATTGCAACTTTTTCAGTTTTTCCTTTAAATTGGACCTTATCTAGATATTTAAAGTCGTACTTATTTAAATCAGAACTGTCTTTCATAATCTTCTCCGATACTAGTATATCAACATTTCTCTGACTACACTGACACTGAATTCGAGAAGCTGTATTTATAACATCTCCATGATAAGCAACCGAACGTTTGCTTATGCCTACCTCAGCCGCCATAAGTCTACCACCATTAATACCTGCCTTAAACATAGGAACTAATCCATAATTTTGCATATAATAGTCTTTTCTTCTGTTTATCGATTCCTTAAAACAAAAGAAGGTGTCGATACATCTACCCTCTTTTATCCCTTCCTCATATGGCCATATAACCACAACCTCATCTCCAATATATTGATAAATAACACCTTTGTGAGTTTCAATTGATCTATTTAAATCAGAAAAACAATCCTGAATAAGTAAACTATATTTTTGGTGACCAAGTGCCTCAGCATAACTCGTAGATGATTTTAAATCCATAAACAAGAATATCAAATTCCTTTCTTTGGGTTGTCTAAATTTACCCAAAATTAGATTAATCAGAGTTTTACGTCCTATTTTTGCACTTAGCAATTGAAAGAAAATAATACTAATTGATATAAAAAATGAAAATAGAAGTATTCTGATAAAATTCAAGGAATTAACAAATCCAATTATACTATAAATTATATTAGAACTGACTTTACCAGTTTGAATAATCTGAGCTATTACAATAACTAAGGCCATTGTAAATGCTGTAAGTAAAATATGACTAATACTGTATGACAAAATGATATTTGCATATGATTTTTTGCGTAATCTATCTTGATTTTCATTCGCATAGATATTAATCCCACCAAAAATAGTACCTAGACAAACTCCCGCTAAAAAAAGATATATAAATTCATAATCAGGATTAACCATGTTGGCATCAACCATCTCAGCATATTTGGGAGCCATTTCAGGATCAAGTTGCAAAAAATGAAAAGATGCAATGGCAAACAGCCATACAACATTCATAATAAACAAATCCTTAATCCACTTCGTCTTTATTTTCATATATGCAAAAAAAATTAAAATGTAAACCTAAATCAAGATACAATAATAGCACTGTGCAAAATACAACTCAATATAATTATTTTTTCATTAGAATTGATCATAAATAATTAGAATATTTTTAAAAATCAATAATTATATTAAGTTTGACAAAACTTGAATATTCATATTAATCCGCTTTTTTCTCTTCTGGCATAACCAGAAATATATCTTCATTTTCTCTTTTCATAAGATATTGTTCACGAGCAAATTTTTCTAAAGTAATAGTATTTGTTTCGAGCTGATGGATTTTTTCTCTATCTGATTTTATTTTTTTTAAATAATAATCCTTCTCTTGTTTTAATTTATTTATTTTTGCCATATGAATACTTCTATCTAAAACCGAATGCCGATCAAAAAAAGACAACCAAACAACAAAGACAACAAATGCTATAAAATACTTATTCCTAAGAAAGTAAAGTAAATTTTTCATATTTTTAAAAGCTAGGTGAATCATTTATAATTTTGAATGAAAAATGCTAATTTCAGGATTACTATAAATGTTGGAGCAAATTTAAATACAAGTATTATATTAAGCAATACCGTTTTTATATTTTTAAGCTTTTGTTATACAATCATTTTTCTGAAAAGCTTTACCATCATACTTCGGTAGAATAAATTTATTTTTCCTTAAATACTTATATTTAATACAATAAGCTTAAATTTATTTCTAAATTCGCACAGTTAAAATTCAGTAATATTAAAAAATGATATTTCACATTCTATTTTCTAAAACAGGATATAATTCTATTATATATTCAAAAAACACAAAATTAAATTAATAATGCACAGACTAATTATCTATATAAGTTCAATAATCATCTTATTTTCTTCATGTTCGGAATCTGATTATAATGAAGATAAAGACGATACTAATACCAATTTTAGAAATTTTGTAGTTGGAGAATCCAGCAAATTTGCAACAAAGGTTATAGAATATAAACCCGCACCTGGTCAATTTATCAATCAAGGAGAAAAAATCAACAGCCAAGAACAGGCAAATTTATATGCCGAAAGCAAGCTAAAACAAAAATCTTTCGTTTCTTTAGGTTCATTTGGAGGATACATAATTGTAGGATTTGATCACAGTGTTAAAAATATATCGGGAAATGATTTTTCAATTAAAGGCAATCCATTCGTAAACAGTAATGGATCTTCCTGCGAACCTGGTATTGTTTCAGTTATGCAAGATAAAAACAATAATGGCCTTGCTGATGACACATGGTATGAATTAAAAGCCAAGAACGAAAAAGCATCCTCTGTAATCATTGATTATGCAATAACTTATTACAGACCCGATAAACCAAACAATATAAATTGGACAGACAACCAGGGAAATTCAGGTTTTGTAATTTACAATAAAGATCAGCATTCACAGAATTATTATCCAAACTGGATAGAACAAGATAATTATACTCTTAAGGGCAAACGATTAGAAAGCAGAACTATCTTCAACGAAAAATATAATAGATGGGAAATGCACCCATTTGAAGATGGCTATGCTGATAATATTCCAGCCGAAGCAAATTCTGATGGTACTTTTCCAGCCACAGTTCTTCTAGATGGGAATAAGTTTGACATAGAATCTGCCATTAACAAAAATGGAAATAAGGTAAATTTAGAATTTATCGATTTTGTTAAAGTATATACTGCTGTCAACTCCAATGCAGGAATACTTGGTGAGGTATCAACGGAAATAATAGAAATTAAGGATTTAACAATCGAATAATTTGCAATATTAAAAAAATACAGAATATAAATTTATGCAAAGATACTTTATAAGATGTGCCTATAAAGGTACAAATTATCATGGATGGCAGATTCAGCCTAATGCAATTAGTGTACAGGAAGTTATCAACAATGCTTTATCAGTATTATTAAACACTAAGACAAATTGTGTAGGATGCGGAAGAACCGACACCGGTGTTCATGCTCTGGATTTTATGTTGCACTTTGACACGGATGTTGAATTCGACATTGAAAAATTCAAAATTAGAATCAACCGATTTTTGCCTCAAGATATAAGTGTATTTGAAATAATGAAGGTAAGAAATGATTATCATACTAGATTTGATGCAATTTCAAGAGCATATATATATAAGATAAGCACAATTAAACATGCTTTCAGACAAGATACTCATTGGACTACTCATTACGATCTAAATATAGAACAAATGAACGAAGCTTGTAAAATATTATTCGAATATATTGATTTTACAAGTTTTAGCAAATTACATACAGATACGAAGACCAATAATTGTAAAATAATGGAAGCAAAATGGGAACAGAAATCTGATGAAATTTTATTCCTGATAAAAGCTGATCGATTTTTACGAAATATGGTTAGAGCAATTGTCGGAACAATGGTTGAACTTGGTAGAGGGAAAATTGACTTAAACGAATTTAGACAAATAATAGAAAGTAAAAACAGATGTAAAGCTGGAGTATCTGTACCATCTCAAGGTTTATACCTTAGTGAAATTAAATACGATGAACAAGAATTAAAACATTAGCAAAAGCGTATAATATACCAGATATGTCAAGCTATGCCATCTCTCGCCAAGGCTTATTTTTCTTAGAACGAAACTGATTTTATCCATGATTTTAGAATCCAAATCTTGACCGTTTTATAACAGCTCTATAGAAAAATAAAGATATTTTAATATTTAGTTTGATTATAATTGGTATAACTGATTTGCTGCTTGCAATTAAGCAGTATCGGTTTGAGTATTTCTATTAAAAGAAAGCCCAACTCATTTTAATTAATTAAATCAAAAAGAACAAAAGTGATATATCCACATAATTTCGAAACAAAAATAGGATTTGACAAAATACGAAATCTTATCAAAAACTACTGTATTAGCAGTTTAGGGAAAGAATTAGTAGATCAAATAAAATTCTCGAATAAATATAAAACGATCAAAGAGTTTGTAAACCAAACTGACGAATTTAGAACAATACAGCTAGAGGAAGAGAACTTCCCTATAGGTAACTTTATAGATATTAGAGGAAAATTACATAAGATAAAGGCAGAAGGAAGTTTTCTTGAATTGGAAGATATTTTTAGCCTTCGCAGATCACTCGAATCAGTAAATGCTATACTAAAATTCTTTAAGACCAAGCAAGAGGAAAACAAATATCCTTATCTTTTAAAACTTACAGGAAATGTAATCATTTATCCGTTTATTCTTGACAAAATTGGAAATATTATTACCAAAAATGGAAGAATGAAGGATAACGCATCTCCAGAACTTGCTCATATAAGAAATAGCATTTTAAAAAAACAATCGGCCATTTCAAAAAGAATGCAAGTTTTACTTAGTTCTGCTAAAAAAGAAGGCTGGGTTGAAGAAGATGCAAATCTATCGATAAGAGATGGCAGAATTGTAATACCCATTCCATCGGCATACAAAAGAAAACTTAAAGGTATTGTACACGACGAATCAGCTACTGGAAAAACAAGTTATGTTGAACCTAGCGAAATTGTAGAAACAAATAACGAAATCAGAGAGCTTGAATATGCCGAAAGAAGAGAGATTATAAAAATATTGCAGAATTTCACCAATATTATCCGAGAATATCTACCAGATCTTTTTAAAGCCTACAGTTTCATGGCTAAGATTGATTTTATCAGAGCAAAAGCAAGACTTGCGCTAGAATTAAATTCTTTTTTACCACATATCAACAAGAAATCTGAAAGTGAATGGAAGGATGCTTTCCATCCCTTATTATTCCTAAGTTTAAAAAATGAAGGCAGGGACATTGTACCTCTAAATATGAATTTGAATAGTGACAATAGAATAATTCTTATTTCAGGACCTAATGCTGGTGGAAAATCAGTTTGTTTAAAAACTGTGGGCTTGGTTCAATATATGTTTCAGTGTGGTATGCTGGTAAGTATGAGCCCAAACTCTGTAGTTGGTATTTATGACAGTATTTTTATCGATATTGGTGACGAACAGTCCATCGAAAACGACTTGAGTACCTATTCTTCGCACTTGGTTAATATGAGAAATTTTATTAAACATGCCAACGAAGAATCCTTAATGCTAATTGACGAATTTGGAACAGGAACAGAACCTAGACTTGGAGGGGCATTAGCCGAAGCAATACTTGACGAATTAAACAATAAAAAAATAAAAGGGATTGTCACCACTCACTACTCAAGTCTAAAACACTTTGCATCTGAAACTGAAGGAATCGAAAATGGAGCTATGCTTTACGATTCACATGCTATGCAACCATTATTCAAACTTCTTGTAGGTGAGCCAGGATCTTCATTTGCTTTTGAAATAGCAAAAAAAATAGGTCTTCCAAAAGAAATACTAAAAAGCGCAGCCGATAAAATTGGGGAAGAACATATCGCATTTGATAAACATCTAAAAGATATCTCAAGAGATAAAAGATACTGGGAATCGAAACGTATTCAAATAAAGAAAAATGAAAAGCGTTTAGATGAACTAGTTCAACGATATGAAACAGATTTAAAAAAATCAGATAAGGAAAGAAAAGAAATTTTAAAAACTGCAAAAGTACAAGCCGAAGCAATTCTAAAAGATGCTAACAAAGCTGTTGAAAATACCATTAGAGGAATAAAAGAAGCAAATGCAGAAAAGGAAAAAACAAAAAAACTAAGAAAAGATTTTGAAACAGCAAAAGAAGATATCAAAAACATCAATATAGATGAAGAAGATAAAATCAAACGCAAAATCGATAAAATAAGAAACAGACAGAACAAGAAAAATAACAAAACAGAAAAACCATCTAGTAAAACAAAAGAACAACAATCAATTGTAAAAAAATCAATTGAAAAAGGCGATTCTGTAAAAGTTGACAACAAAACAATAGGTGAAGTAATCGAGATTAATAATAAAACCGCAATTGTTGCATTTGGAAGTTTGATGAGTTCAGTAAAACTTAGCAGATTGACACGAATAAGTAAATCTCAAGTAAAAAAACAGGAGAAAAAATACAATCAAACATCAGCTCTAATACAAGAAAAGATATCAAAACGCAAATTAAACTTTAAGGCTGATATTGACCTAAGAGGCTGTCGGGCAGAAGAAGCTATAGAAAGAATGATTTCACATATTGACGAAGCTATAATGCTTGAAGTGTCTGAATTTAGAATACTCCATGGAACAGGTAATGGGATATTACGAACCCTATTAAGACAGCAATTAAGCAGTATGAATATCGTATCAAGATTCCTTGATGAAAAAGTAGAATTTGGAGGAAGCGGTATTACAATTGTGAAACTTGATTTAGGTTAATTAATTAAAATTAAGTAAATTCATACTCGAACAAAACGAGAATAAAAAACAAAATAAAGTTTAAACTTAATCTATTATGTTTAGGGAATTCATTAACAATATATTTAATTCAATTCTAGAGTATTTTAGCTCCGAATCATTCGATAAATTGGTTCATATTGTTATTGTTATTATTTGTGCTGTTATTCTCCGTTCGATATCAAGAAAATTAATTACAGTATTTATAAATAAATACGCAAAAAGATTAAAAGTAGATCCTACGAATTTCTCATTCCTGAAAAATTCGGTAGGATTTATTATTTATGCTACAGCTATAATCTATATATTTTCAAATATTGAGGAGTTTAGAAGATTTGGTGCTAGTCTTTTCGCAGGAGCTGGAGTAATTGCCATTGTAATAGGTTTTGCATCTCAAAAAGCATTTGCAAATATAATTAGTGGTATTTTTATTCTGATATTCAAACCTTTCAAAGTAACAGACATTATTGAATTTAAAGATGGACAAAAGGGAAAGGTTGAAGAAATAACTCTCTGGCATACAATAATAAAGGACTATGAAAATAGGCGAATAATCATCCCTAACAGTGTTATAAATGATGCAACTATTATAAATAGTGATATTCAAGATAGTCTAATTCGAAAACACATAATATTCTCAATATCTTACGATTCGGACATAGATAAAGCAATAAAAATAATTCAAGAAGAAACTATCAAACACCCTCTTAGTATTGATAATAGAACAGAATCCGAAAAGGCAATGAATGAAGATATTGTTGTGGTGAGAGTATATGCTCTAAATGATTTCTCGGTAGACTTGAAAGCTTATGTTTGGTCTAAAGGTAATGACAATTCTTTTTTTATGAAATGTGATGTTCTTAAATCAATAAAACAAAGATTTGACAAAGAAGGAATTGAAATTCCATTCCCATACAGAACTATTGTCAATAAGAATGATTTGTAGGATTCCTTCATTATGCAAAATGGAGATTACTTTAAAAACTTATCTATTTCAAAATTTCACACATATTACAAAAAACATCAATGCTCAGCTGTGGTTTAAATCATACTGAAATCTACAACTGATCTATGATTTTTGCAGTAGCCATTCATTACTAAAAATCATAAACATAGCTGTCTAAATTGCTAAAAAAATGGTTCATTGCATATATTTTTAGTTTTTTAATAAGATTTTCAATGTTTTTGAAAAAAATTGTACATTAATTCTTAATTTCGTAGCCTGAAAATAAATAAATCCTCATATAAAAGTAACTATGAATTCGATTGATATTAGACAAAAGTTTTTAGACTTTTTTGCATCAAAACAGCATAAGTGCGTTGAATCGGCACCAATGGTAATAAAGAATGACCCTACTCTTATGTTTACCAATGCCGGTATGAATCAATTTAAAGATATTTTTTTAGGAAATTCACCAATAAAATACAATAGAATTACGAATTCTCAAAAATGTTTACGTGTATCGGGGAAACACAATGACCTTGAGGAAGTTGGGCATGATACATATCATCACACAATGTTTGAGATGTTGGGTAACTGGTCGTTTGGTGATTATTTCAAAAAAGAAGCAATTGATTGGGCATGGGAACTTCTAACAAAAGAGTTCGGACTAGACAAGTCAAGACTTTATGCTTCTGTATTTGAAGGAAGTAAAGAAGATAATATCGGTAGAGATGATGAAGCTGCAGAGTATTGGGAAAAATATCTTCCAAAAGATCAAATCATCAACGGTAATAAAAAAGATAATTTCTGGGAAATGGGTGAAACTGGTCCTTGTGGACCTTGCTCTGAAGTACATATTGACTTACGACCAGAAGCAGAAGTAAATAAAATATCAGGTAGAGAGCTTGTGAATCAAGACCACCCTCAGGTAATAGAGATTTGGAATCTTGTGTTTATGCAATTTAACCGCAAAGCTGATGGTAGCCTTGAGGCTCTTCCAAACACTCATGTCGATACAGGTATGGGGTTTGAAAGACTTTGCATGGCATTGCAAGGTAAAACTTCAAACTATGATACTGATGTTTTTCAACCAATAATTAAGAAAATATCAGAATTATGCAATATCACCTATGGTGGTGTTGCCAATAATGATATAGCGATGCGAGTAATAGCCGATCATATTCGTACTATTGCATTTGCTATCACAGATGGTCAGCTTCCATCAAATAATAAAGCTGGATATGTTATCCGTAGAATTTTACGTAGAGCTGTTCGTTATGGATTTACATTTCTAAATTTGAAAGAAGCTTTTATGTATAAATTAGTTCCTGTACTTATCGAAGTTATGGGATCTCATTATTCGGAATTAAAAAAACAAGAAGAACTGATAACTAAAGTAATCAAGGAAGAGGAAAACGCATTCCTTCGTACACTTGAAAATGGTATTCGTCTTCTTGATCAAATTATAGAAAAAACAAAAGCAGAAGACTACAAAGTAGTTTCAGGAAAAGTTGCTTTCGAACTATACGACACATTTGGTTTTCCTTTAGATTTAACTGAGCTTATCTTAAAAGAAAATGACCTTGCTGTAAATAGAAGAGAGTTTAATGCTGAAATGGATCAGCAAAAAAACAGATCGCGTTCGGCTGCAAAAGTTGATACTGGCGACTGGAACGAGCTACTTGAAGATGATGTAGAAGAATTTGTGGGATATGACTACCTTTCTACTGATGTTAAGATTACAAGATATAGAAAAGTAAACTCAAAAGGAAAAGATGCCTTCCACTTGGTATTCAACATCACTCCTTTCTATGGTGAAAGTGGTGGTCAGGTAGGTGATACTGGTTATATCGAGGCTGATGGTGAGAAAGTTTATATCACAGATACTAAAAAGGAACACGGCCTTATTATTCATATAACTGAAAGTCTTCCTTCAAACTTAACAGCTGAATTCAAGGCTGTTGTTAATGAAAGCAAACGAACTCTTATTGCAAACAATCACACTGCAACTCACTTGATGCACAATGCTTTAAGAGAGGTCCTAGGTGGACATGTTGAACAAAAAGGTTCTTTGGTAAACTCTGATCATTTAAGATTTGACTTTTCTCATTTCCAAAAACTTAGTTATGAGGAAATTTCGAAAGTAGAGGAAATTGTAAATCAAAAAATTAGACAAAATATCAAATTAGATGTTCGTAATAATATCCCAATGAAAGAAGCTGAAGCTCTTGGAGCAATGGCATTATTTGGAGAAAAATACGGAGATTTAGTTAGAGTCGTAAAATACAATGATTCGGTAGAATTGTGTGGTGGAACTCATGTTGAAGCAACTGGTCAAATTGGTTACTTCAAAATTGTATCTGAAAGTGCTATTTCTGCTGGTGTTAGACGTATCGAAGCTATTACTGCTGACAAATCAGAGAATTTCATCAATGATAAATTAGATACACTTCGACTAATAGAGCAGATGTTTAAATCAAATAAAAACTTGATTAAAAATATTGAAGACCTAATGTCTGAAAATCAAGATTTGAAAAAAGATTTAGATGAGTTTAATAAAGCTAGATTACAGATATTGAAAAAAGAACTCAAGTCTGATATCTCTGTTACAAAAGGAGTTAACTTTATTAGCCAAAAACTAGAAGTACAAAATGCTGGTGAAATTAAAGAAATTGCATTTCAGTTGAAATCTGAAATTGACTCATTAGTATTTATAGCAGGAGCTGATATTTCTGGAAAAGCAAATTTAACAATTATGATTGCTGACAATCTTGTAAAGGAATTTGGTTTAAATGCAGGTCAAATAGTTAGAGAAGCTGCCAAAGAAATACAAGGTGGCGGTGGCGGCCAAGCATTCTTTGCTTCTGCTGGAGGAAAGGACGCTAGCCGAGTTCAGGAAGCTATGGACAAAGCAAAAAATATGATTCTTGCTAAAATAGAAGCATAATTTATTACAATATACAAGCAAGGGAGATTCAAATTTGTTTCTCCCTTTTTTTATATCCTAAATTGTAATACTATTTTTTTAAATTTAATGAATATATAAAAAACACTATATGAGAAAAATACATAATCCTTACAATAATGGCGAAAGTGGTAACTGCTTTGGTTGCTCACAAAAAAATGAACATGGTTTGCAAATGGAATTTTACGAAGACGAGGAATTCATAATTTCCAACTGGACACCTAAGAAACATATTACTGGTTTTAAAGATGTTATACATGGAGGAATTCAGGCATGCATACTTGATGAAATAGCATCATGGGTGGTTTTTATAAAATGTAAAACGGGTGGAGTTACATCTTCACTACAAACCAATTATCTAAGTCCTGTATATGCGAGTAAAGGTGATTTGCATATTAAAGCTAAACTAATTGAAATAGAAGGACGTAATGCTAAAATCTGGGCTGCCATTTACGATGCTAATGGCAAGGAATGTACTAATGCAGAAGTTAACTATTCTATATTTCCAGAAAAAGTTGCAAGTCGAAAATTCCAATATCCTGGATTGGAAGCTTTTTTCAAAGAGGATTAAAGCAAAAAAACAGCCTAATAAATTTTATAATTCATTAGGCTGTTTTCATAAATTCATCATTTCGATTTTAATTCATTTTTAAGGAATTTGGCAGTCAAAGACTTTTTACTGCGAATAAGATTTTCAGGCTTCCCCGAAAATAGTATTGTACCTCCTTTATCACCTCCTTCGGGTCCTATATCAATAATATGGTCAGCCATTTTTATTACATCCATATTATGCTCAATTACCAAAACAGTATTTCCTTTATCAACCAACTTATTCAAAACATCCAATAAAACTTTAATATCTTCAAAATGCAATCCTGTTGTTGGTTCATCCAATATATATAAAGTATTCCCTGTATCTTTTTTAGCTAATTCAGTTGCAAGTTTGACACGCTGAGACTCTCCCCCTGACAATGTTGTTGATGATTGCCCTAAAGTAATATAACCCAATCCTACTTCTTGCAACACTTTTAATTTCTTTAAGATATTAGGAAAACTTTCAAAGAATTCGACAGCTTGATTTATGGTTAAGTTCAGTACATCTCCTATAGATTTTCCTTTATATCTGACCTCCAAAGTTTCACGATTATATCTGCGTCCATCACAATCATCACAGTGCACATACACATCAGGTAGAAAATTCATCTCTACAGTCTTAAGACCAGCACCCTGACATGTTTCACATCTTCCTCCTTTTACATTAAATGAGAATCGCCCAGCTTTGTATCCTCTGATTTGGGATTCAGGCAATTTTTCAAATAATTTTCTTATATCTCCAAAAAGATTCGTGTAAGTAGCTGGATTGGATCGCGGCGTTCTACCCAAGGGCGCTTGATTCACTTCCACTACCTTGTCAATATTCTTAATTCCATCTATTGAGCCATACTTTAAAGGGTCTTTTACACTTTTGTAGAAATGTTGGGAAAGTATGGGGTGAAGCGTTCCGTTAATCAAACTAGACTTCCCACTTCCAGATACTCCAGTCACACAAACGAACATTCCCAAAGGAAGCTTTAAGTTAACTTTTTTCAGATTATTCCCTTCACATTTTTTTAGCTCAATAAACTTAGCATTTCCCTCTCTCCTTTTTTTGGGAACTTCTATTTTTTTAATTCCATTTATATATTCTGAAGTTAAACTTTGTGATTCTATAATTTCTTTTGGGCTTCCTTGCGCAACGACATTGCCACCATTTTTACCTGCCTTAGGACCTATATCAATAACATAATCAGCAGCACATATCATATCCTTATCATGCTCAACTACAATTACTGAATTTCCAGAATCCCTCAATTGTTTAAGTGATTTTATCAATCTATCATTATCTCGTTGATGCAGACCAATACTTGGTTCATCTAAAATATACAATACATTAACCAACTGAGAACCAATCTGAGTAGCCAATCTTATTCTCTGCGATTCACCACCCGAAAGACTTACAGAACTTCTATTTAGAGAAAGATAATCAAGACCCACGTCCAATAAAAACCCAAGTCGTGAACGTATTTCTTTTAAGATTTCAATAGCTATTTTTTTCTGCTTTTCGTTAAGTTTATCTTCAATATTTTCAAGCCATTGAGATAATTTACTTAAATTCATTTCAGACAAATCAGCAATGTTTCGATCTGCAATTTTAAAATGTAATGACTCTTTCTTTAATCGTTGGCCATTGCATACATTACAGGTACTAGTTTTAACAAACTGATCAGCCCATTTTTTTGCTTTTTTCGAACTAGAGCTTGACTCCTGATTGGTAATATATTTTATAATACCATCAAAACTCATCATATAATTTGAAGAACTTCCCAATGGAGTGTTCTCAAGTTTAAATGTTTCGTTCGAACCGTGAAGAATTATATGTAAAGCCTCATCTGGAATTGCTTTAACAGGAGTATTTATATCGAAATCATATTTTCTTCCTATAGCTTCGATTTGCCAAAAGATTAAACTATTTTTATATTTCCCCAAAGGTAATATACCTCCTTGCTTAATACTCAACTTATCATCTGGTATTATCTTTTGGATATCGATATCCGATACTCTTCCTAATCCCTTACAATTAGGACAAGCTCCATGAGGAGAATTGAAGGAAAAATTATGTGGAGCAGGAATATTGTAGGATATGCCTGTACTAGGACACATTAACATTCTACTATAATAATTAATCTCACCAGTTGCCACATCATTAATCAAACAGATTCCTTTTCCTTGCTTCATTGCCTGATCAATTGTTTCTTTCAATCTTTTTTTATCGCTACCATCAATCTTTAGTTTATCGATTAGTAGTTCAATAGTATGATTCTTATACCTATCTAACTTTAAACCTCTAGTAATTTCAATAATTTCACCATCCACTCTGGCATGCAAAAAACCTTTTTTCCTATATTGTTCAAAAAGTTCTTTATAGTGTCCCTTTCTACCTTTGACTAAAGGTGAAAGAACATAAATTTTCTTTTCAGAGTATTTTTCTAGGATTAAATCTAATATCTGATCATCAGTATATCTGATCATTTCCTCACCCGAATTATAAGAATATGCTTTAGCTGCTCTTGCAAATAATAATCTAAAAAAATCATACAATTCTGTGGTCGTTCCAACCGTAGATCGGGGATTTTTATTAGTGGTTTTTTGCTCGATAGATATTACTGGACTCAAGCCTGTAATTTTATCAACATCAGGGCGTTCCATTCCGCCTAAAAATTGTCTAGCATATGCCGAAAATGTTTCAATATAACGTCTTTGCCCCTCTGCGTATATTGTATCAAATGCCAAAGAGGATTTCCCACTACCACTCAAACCAGTAATAACAGTAAGCTTGTTTCTAGGAATCTTCACATCTATATTTTTTAGATTATGAACTCTAGCTCCAAAAACCTCTATACTGCCATGTTCTATTTTGTCCGATTTACTATGCATATTATTATCTGTATTTTGCCCTTTATAGCTATTCCTATTCGACTTGCTAAATTAATATATTATAGTTCTAGAAAATCATATTAAAGAAAAAATAATAGATTATTTCACAATCAAGTCATCAATAATTCTACGTTTATGTCAAATACGAATATAACAGCGAACCAAACTATATAATCCACATTCTTTTCCTCTGCTCATACTTTCAGAATATACTACTTCGAGTTATTTCAAATATAATTTTACAGACTTAGCTTTGAACCGATTTTATAATATTAACTATTGATAAAAACAAAAAAAATGAAACACATTATTAACTTCTCGATCGTAACAATATTTATATCATTTTTTTTTGCAAGTTGTAGCAAAGATAAAGGGAATAAAAATTCAGTTTCATATATCTCAATAAATGGGGAAAAACACAGTTTATCCAGCGGTTTCTATACTGTAAGTGAAAAAGATGACCCTAGAGATATAACAATAAGACTATGTTCCACTGGTTTTAAGTTATATGAAGAAGATGGCAACTTTGATAAACTAAAGGGAAAAGGATGTATAGTAATATTCGGAATATATAGCCAAGAGAAAAACAATATTTCATTAGGAAACTATATTCATCATTCTAATTATGGGGATAATTTAAACGAAGACTATTATTACTATGCAGAGACAGGGATCGGTGTTTCATCCGAATCTAAAGTTGGCTCATTTTATAGCCTAGAAGGCGATGATCTATATATTAATAGAAATGGCAATGAATACGAGATTTCACTTACCGATACAAAAAACGACATTAAGATATATTATAAAGGTAGTTTAGACAGGTATACCGACTAAATATTAAACATCATATAATACTAAGAAAACACAAATCATGAAAAATTTATTATTCACTTTAATTATAGGACTAACAATTATATCTTGCTCAAAATCGGATGATGACAAGAAAACATACGGAATTTATGGAAACTGGAAAGGAACATTCAATGGAGGAGATAGTGGTTCCTGGGTGGCAGTATTTCATGAAGACGGGAATGTTACTGGAAGTGCCAATTCCAAAAACACAGATTCAATGCTAGATTTAGAAGGAAGCATTAATGAGGATGGTGAGTTTAATGCTACAATAGGTAACTCATCAACAGGAGCAGAATTTAAGGGGAAAATCTCTGGAAACAAAATATCTGGGAAATGGACAAATGAATATTATGAAATATCTGGTGATTTTGAAGGAAAACATCAATAAATAAAAACTTATATTAATTTAGAGAAATAAAGCTTATAGATTTATAAGCTTTATTTTCTTATACACCCTCGACAAGGATTTTAAACAGTCTTATTTCTAATAGGAGTATAATTTTAAAACAGTCTATTATTTTTCATAAAAAGAAACTAAATAAATGAAATTTAAAATATATTTTGGTTTAAATATCAAAACTGTAAATCAAAATATTATATCTACAGTACTTTCACAGAATCATTAATATTTTTTCTTTTTTTTTGGAATCTTTTACAAGCGTTGATTAAATCATACATAATTTTGACCAAATCTCCACTTTTAGCAGCTGACTTTAATCCTTCACAGTCTAATAAAACAGAACATTCAGAACTCGGATGTATAGATGTTAAAAAAAAATCTGTTATATCATATCCTATTGATTCTACATGTCTTAACTGAGGAATTATTTTTTTATATTCTTCCAGTATATATTGATATTTTCCCATAATAATTTTGTGTTTATCACTGTATGGGCAATAACTGTTATCATATCCTTTTGTATTATCACCTAAATCATTATTAAAAAAAAATCTATATCCTTTTGATTCCAAGCATTTTATTTTTTGCGGACTTAGCTTTAATCTTATCTTTTGATTTAATACTTCGCCTGTAGCGGCATTTATTTTATACTTGGAATAATATTCAAAAGATTTTTTACTCCCCTCTTTTATTTTTTCTAAAATTTCAACTAATTCGTCTTCTTTCATTTTTATACTATAAAATATCTTATTATATATCTGTAAAAATTCTTCCTTTTCTGTTTTATCCAGCATTATCTTTTCAATCATCCTAAAATACCTATAGATTTCAAATCCCCTATTTATATATCGTTTAATAAGCCTAGGGTAAACAGAATGCTCATTATAATACATTACATAATTATCAACATATGACCACAACTTTTCAATACCAGTACCATAAACAAAATTATAATTATTACCCACACCGATTCTTAATGATTGAATACAAGATTGGCACTTTGTTAATCCTTGCCAATTATTTGGATTATAACTATCTAAGCTATCCCATATGACATTGCATCCCATATCCACAGATATATTCTTAATTCCCAATATAATTGAAAGAACATTCTTAGCATATGAAAAACCTTTCTGTTCAATCTCTTCTTCTATAATTGCAGCAATATTTCTCATTAAGTATGTTTTTACACAATCATCAAAAACCACATTATCTTTTAATGAAAGTATATTATTATCGATATAGCTTTGCCCCATTTTATATACAAAAGATAAGTCAACTATATTTAGTTTCTGAAGCCAGAATAAATCTTTACATGATAATTCTGTAAGAGATGAAACATCAATATCCCTATTCAGTACCAAATATACAACACTATAATCTTTATCCGTAATATTGAACTTTTCCCTATTTTTAACTTTCCCTTCAATATTTTTGATAAACTCTTTTTTCAAATCATCATTTTCTTCTTTCAGTTCTTCTTCGGACTGCTCAGAATTAGAAAGATTTCTTATATAGTCTGATATATTAGTAAATCCATATCTGGATTGATATTCTGATTTACTCTTGAATGGAATAAAGGAATTATCACTACCACTAAGCCATGTGAAGAAAACTGAATCCTTTAGTTTTAAAACAGAATCACTTGAGTTAGGATCTTCATCGTAAGCTAAATCTTTACCGATTTCATCAAATTCCTTTTCACTATATTCAGAATTCTTCCTAATATTGTCACCTCCTTTAAAAATATTTTGATTGATTCTATTTATAGAGGCACCGTAAATAGAATCAAACAAAATAATTATGTTCTCGTCTGAAGCATCTTCAACATAATCATTTCCCTGTGCTCTTTCTGACATAATCTTAAAAAAACTATCAAGCCCGTCAATATCAGAAATCATAATATATCCATTTTGAAGCAAATCAAGCACATCTTCTATATCTGCGAAAAATTGAATCGCATCATCATCTTTACTAGTAGATTCAACACCAAATTCACTCTCTTTTGGTAAGTTTATATTCTGTATTTTAATAATTTCAAAAAAAACACATAATCTTTTTAGTGTAGTATTAATCTCAATGTTTTGATCTAAATAATTGCCTTTATAAAATTCAAGTTTGTAATTCACATAGTAATAATCCAAAAGCTCATTTTGATATTGTAGCTTAGATAAACCTAGCAATACATCAATAATAAAACTAGAGAAATTAGAGCCGCCTTTAATAAGCTCTTTCAAGTAATTAAAATATATTTGAGACTCTTCTTCAACTAAATTATTTTTAAAATATTCCCTTAAATAATCTATAATAAAAAAATAAGAATAGGTCTCTACTTTATTTCCTGTCGAGATATTTATATAACCATACTTTTTATTTCTCTGATGCTCTAAATTAAAACCCCTATCCTCTCCAGTATCTTTTATCCATTCAAATAAGCTATTAAACTTATCTTCCATAGAATACTGATTATTTAATGATATTTCTGATTCTTGTTTCTTCTCAAGCTGCATATATAAAACCTAAAAGTGAATATAAACCAAGATAGCTATAAAAAGAAAAATATGATTTTCTCAATAGATGAAACAAATCATTTATTTGAGAAAAGAAGAGTATTTTCAATGCTATCTTTAAAATATGATAATAAATAATAATCAATTCGAGCATAAAATTTAGAAATTCGAGCTTGATAAAATACCAGAATTAAAAGCATAAATGGATGTAATTTGAAACTTTCGAAAAAAAACATATTTTTTTTCGAAAAAAAACACAAGCTCTAAAATATACATTTCTAAAAGATTAAGAATATTTATAAAAAAAAGTTGCAAAAAAAACAGTGTTTTTTTCATATTTTGTTTTGCAGATCTAAAAAATGCCTTTATATTTGCAGCGTCTTAATCAGAAACACGCATTCTAAAAGACATTTGCGAGAATAGCTCAGTTGGTAGAGCACAACCTTGCCAAGGTTGGGGTCGCGAGTTCGAGTCTCGTTTCTCGCTCAAAAGTATCCGCCCGGGTGGTGGAATTGGTAGACACGCTGGACTTAAAATCCAGTGGCCATTGTGGTCGTGCGGGTTCAAGTCCCGCCCCGGGTACTTTTAAGCTTTGAAATATTAAAATTTCAAGTTCTTTGATTCTGATGATAAATGCGAGAATAGCTCAGTTGGTAGAGCACAACCTTGCCAAGGTTGGGGTCGCGAGTTCGAGTCTCGTTTCTCGCTCCAAGTATCTGCCCGGGTGGTGGAATTGGTAGACACGCTGGACTTAAAATCCAGTGGCCATTGTGGCCGTGCGGGTTCAAGTCCCGCCCCGGGTACTTTTAAGCTTTAAGTTAGTTTAAAAACATACTTTATTTTATTGAAATTTTAATGCGAGAATAGCTCAGTTGGTAGAGCACAACCTTGCCAAGGTTGGGGTCGCGAGTTCGAGTCTCGTTTCTCGCTCAAAAGTATCCGCCCGGGTGGTGGAATTGGTAGACACGCTGGACTTAAA
>JAOARN010000052.1 GCA_025210485.1 Marinifilaceae bacterium
CAATGTATCACAATGCATTATTGCTTGAAAAGTTTTTTTTAATGATTCCTAAAAGTCGAAACATTAAATTAAAAGATGATCAGTATAGAGAATTAATTACTTATGGAGAAATTGCTGCTTGATTTTTACCAGAGTATTGATTAATCTAAAAGTATATGAAAAAGGAAAACAAAAGATAAAAGCTTCAGAATCAATTAAAGCGGACAACTCTGTAGTCAGTTTTAATGACTTAGATGAATCAATTAAATCAAAGATTAGGGCTGAGGTTGATGAAACAAAATTAAATGATCAATTGGTAAACTTGAGGTTTATTTGGCTAGATTTAAACGATACTGTTGAAAAACAAGAGAATGAATTAGTTGGTCAAATAGACAAAGTGTTTAATTCACAAATTCATAGTCCAAGAGCTGCACTAAATACAATTATTCGATTATTTAATGATGTAGAATATATATACAATCAAAAAAATAAAGCAGATTTGCTTGATGAACGCAAACGTATTTCCTCAGATAAAATAAATAGTACATTTAGACTACTGACAAGTAAAAATAAATGTTTTGACTATTGGAGAGGGCAGCAAAGAGAAGTTTCCCAAATTCTTAAAATAAAACCTGCTGAAAGAGAAACGTTTGAATTAGCTTTCGGTTCTGCGTTTGATTTCTTTAAGTCATATAATGAGGCTGAACATAGGAAGATACTAGAGTTTGTCAATCAAAATTTATCTAACTGTGAAACGTATACAGAAGAAGAAAATGTAGCAGAATTGGTATCTATGTATCTGAAAAATGACACTACAAATTTTGAGATACTTGAGTTTAAAGCTATTGTTTTTGCAGCTTTTTATGAAGTAACTTATAAACAATCGAAATTGAATGAAAACATATATTAAATATAAGCGCTTTTTTGCATACTCCGAAGAATATAATAAATGCTTTTACACTGAATTTGGAAATGGTATTAACTTAATTTACGGCAAAAATACTTCAGGAAAAAGCACTCTAATACAATCTCTTAATTACACATTTGGAATAAATGATGAGAAACATAAACTTGATGAAGTCCTTGCCGAGAACGTTATTTTTAGACTAGATTTTGAATTTGTTAAATCTAATTCAGAAAACATTACAATAATTAGAGATACAGATTTCATTTTTATTCACAGAAAAGATCATCCTACTAGGAAATTTTTTGGTATTAATGGTAATAAATCTGTAGAACATAAGCTTTTAAAAAAATACCTTGCAGAGTTATTAGGATTTAATCTATTTCTAGAGAGTAAAGGAGAGTATAAACTTGGCTCAATAGAATCTATGTTTTTACCTTATTATGTTGCACAGGATTATGGTTGGGTTCTTTCTCTTAAATCATTCCGTGGTTTGGATTATTTTAGAAACTTTAAATTTGATTACTATGATTATTATTTAGGTATTAAAAATGATTTTGATAGGCTAGAGAAACAAAATCTGGAAACAAAAAAACAAAAACTTGAAAACGAAAGACGCTTTCTTGTAGATATTGAAAAATCGAATGATAATTTACTGTTGTCTAAACTTAAAGACGAAGAATTTATAACTAAAACAGCTGAATATATAGCCAAATATAAAGGTTACAAGGAGGAATTAATACAGGGAGAAAGAGATTATTTAGTATTAAGTAATAAAATTAAACTTTGTGAGGAACATCGTAAGGTTCTTTTATCAATAAAAAGGAATATTAAGAATCAAAGTCCATATAAAGACAATTGTCCAACTTGCAAGCAAAAATTGCCCAACACAATTGAAAGAGTATATGAGTACTTTCAAGATATTGAAGATACAGAAAAACAACTAAAAACTAATAAAAAAGAAATATCAGATAAAAAAGGGAATTTAAACTCATTGAAAAAGAAAAATTGTGAGTTAAGAACAGAGATTGAGAAAAGATATTCCGTACTTAAGGATTATAACATAGACAATCTTAGTGTCAATACTTGGCTGGAAAATAAAGCAAATGTAACTCTTTCCAAAAAAATACAACAGCAATTAGGCATTATTGAAATTGAACTACAAGGTGTAATTGGTGAATTGAATAAGTTTAAAACCGAAGAGTTAATAATAGCTGAAAGAAAGAAGAAAGAGAAATCATTTTATACTTTGTTTTCTTCATATTTAAAAGAACTTGAAGTTAAAATGATAAAGGATGATTACACACTTTATGCAAATAAATTATTTCCACAACAAGGTGTTGAGTTATTAAAGACTTTATTAGCTTACTACTTTTCTTTAAATAAACTTTTTAGTTCAACAAGTTATGTGCATAGGCTCCCTATGGTGATGGATGCCATTTTCAAAGAGGATGTAGATGAATCTAATAGAGCATTAATTTTGGATTTTATAAATAAATTTAAACCATGCGACACGCAAATAATTTTCTCAGTAGCTGAATCTAAAAATAATAATAAAACTGCTTTTGATTATAATAAAGAACATTTTAACTCAAATTGTAAATTAATAGAAATTGATACTAAGAAAGAAAGAGCATTTTTATCTGAATTTCAAGCAAAGTATGAAGAAATTAAAAATGAAACATTAGAACTGATTGAATAATCAGTGAGCGCATAACATTGGCTGATACGGAACTTGGGTTTCGTGCTAACTTGAAAATTTAGAATAAGGAACAAAAACCGCCAAAACCATAATTTGGATTTTGGCATATTATAAACAAAATTACGGCTTTGGCTAAGTGGGTAAATGAAAGATTGGTTTTTCAAAACCCCAAGCTCCGCATAGCCCTGAGCGTTAGCTTGCATATACAAAAAAATCAGATAACGATGAAGTTACAAATAGCTATAATAGTATTGGTTCTAATACATTTTACAGTAAATGCAGATGTTCAAATGAGTCCTGAACTTGAATGTTGTGTAGAAACTAATTCTAAACTGGAAACTCAAATAAATAACCAAGCATTAATTATTAGTCAATTAGAAGGTATAAAACAGGAATTGGTATTAGATAATGACACTTTAATGCATTCACTTAAAATAGCTGTTGAAAATATAAAGCAAGAGGAAAGTGAAAAAGGATTTGACTATATAAGTTTAATTGGTGCATTACTTGGAGCTACTATAAGTGGAGGTGCTGTAATTTTTGTTTTTTACTTAGGACATAAGGCGGATAAAAAGAAAGAAAGTCAAGGCTATATTGATTTTGGGGAGCAAATATTTGTATTATTAAAGAATCTTGTAAGTAATTCTGAAAAACAAAGGGATTTGATTAATACGTATTTAAAGTCAATTAAAGAAAACCCTCATACACACGGTAATTACGGAAAGATAAGTTTGAATCTATTCGAGAGGGCAAAAAGTTTTGATACAACTTTAGTGTTTAAATCTTTTAAAGAATTGAAACTAGAAAATACTACTTATATTAAATATTATAAATCATTGGATTATCTATATGGTCTTTATACATTAATTGATGAAGACTATAGAAGTCATAACAGTGAGGTTGTAACTCCTTTATCTAATGAATTTATAAAATTGAGACAGCAAATATTAGATATGTCTTCTATTTACCTTAAAAACAGTAAGGAAAAAGGAGAGGATTCAACAGATTTCTATAAGTTCTTAAACGAATTAATAATAAAATACTATACTTCAGAAAAAAGGCCGAAAGGTATAATAGATATCAAGTATGATGTTGAAACTATAATACGACCATTAAAAGAAGAGTTAATCAAAGATAAATATTCAGGAAACAGTTTAGCTAATGAGTTGATAATATTGGCCAAAAGAGCAGGAGACTACTATCAAACAATTCTTGATCAAGCTAAATTGTTTCATAAAGGTCTTTCGTCTCGAATGGAGTCCATCAATACTACAATAAATGAGTTAAATGAAATTAAAAATAATTTGAGTAATAAATACGCAAGCTAATCGAGTAGACCGCCCCACCAGTAAATAACTGATGAGATGATCCTCTCACACCAACAGATACTTCGGCAAGCTCAGTATAAACCAAGCGGTTCTCGTATACGCAGGTTCGTTAATGATGACTAATTTTAGGAACAGCATGATCTGTTGCAAAATTAGATTTTTGTGCAATTTGTATAGTAGAAACGCACGGCCGTGCGTTTCTACTATACAAAATTTCATTTTCCATAACTTCTCTCTCATTTCCAAAACATTAAGCAATCGACTAGCTTGTAGATTGGGGAACACAACTCCAAACACAAGATATATACATACTTTGGAAAAAAGAACTATCTATTTATTTTTGTTTTATGTTAATAGGTTTGTATTTTCAAACTTTTTATAGAATTTACAAATACAGTGTTCTAAATGCACATGCAGAGCACACACAATAGCTGATACTGAATTTGGGATTCGTGCCAGCTTGAAAATTAGGAATAAGAAACAAAAATCGCCAAAACCATAATTGAGGTCTTGGTAAAAAAATATAAAACAAATTACGGTTTTGGCTAAATGAGTAAATGAAAGTTTGGTACTTAAAAATCCCAAGCTCCGAATAGCCCTGCCGTAGGGTTAATTTGAAAGAATGACGAATTCCAATCACATACAAGAATTGACTCTTTCTACCGACAAGTGGAAAGTTGACTTGGTTTATGAAAATTGGCATTCCGAGACGAAAACGCTTGAAGCGAAAGAAGGAGATTTCGTGATTGAATTATCCGAAAAAGGAGAATGGCACTCGATATTAAAAATTGACATTACGGACGAAAAAAGAAAACGGACTTGTATCCTGACAGGAATACAAGGCAGTACCTATCTTCAAAAAAGTAATACTGACGAGAATGGTAAGTCAGTCAAAATCGATAGCGACAATTTGACATTGAGTTTAGGACTAAACTTTGTTTCAATTGATTTGAATAAGCTTAATCTGAATTGGAAAATTGAACCCAATATGGCAGAAGTTTTCGAGTTTTATGATTTGGAAAACGACTATCTTCTTCGCGGTGAAGTCGGAATTCACAGAATTGACAAATCAGGACAAGTAAAATGGACTTTTTCAGCAGCTGACATTTGGGTAAATATGGAAGGTCGAGCAGAAGTTGAAATAACTGAGAACTCGATAAAACTTTTGGACTTTAACTCTGACGAATACGAAATCGACTTTGACGGAAAAGAAATAAAAAACTATCCCCAATCGAGTAGACCCACCCACCAGTAAATAACTGATAGGATGAGCCTCTTACAGTTCTGCTGAGCTTGTCGAAGTACAACCATATACATAGGCAAGCTCATCATACCAAGCTAGTCTAGTATAAAACCTGTTCCTAATTATGACATATTTGGGAATAGCATTCAAGCATAATAATATAAACTCCTATTTAAAATAAAACTATAATAACCGAGCTATTCAAATTCGTTAATATACTAGCTTCCTTGTTCCTAAAAGCATACCTCTGATTGTTTAAAAAAACACCTCAATAGAAAAACAACTAAACTTTTTAATTTGTTTTATGTTAATATAAATTGTACTTTAGACTCAATACAGCATTACACAGTACGAATATTATATTTCTATTATACATATATAAAACACAGATTTAGAAGGTAATAACAAGGTCTGGCGCAATATATACAATAGGCAAATCGCCACAGCGCACAGGATAAGAAATATTAAACTTTAAACCTAAATACAAAGTACTATTTTATGGGATTATTTGATAAAATACTTGGAGAATTTGTTGACATTATTGAATGGCTCGATGATTCAAATGACACCATGGTTTATCGTTTTGAACGATACCAAAACGAAATTAAAAACGGTGCCAAACTTACCGTTCGTGAAGGACAACTAGCTGTATTTATAAACGAAGGACAACTAGCCGATGTCTTTGAACCTGGTATGTACGAGTTAACCACAGCAAATTTACCAATTCTATCTACTCTTAAGGGGTGGGAATATGGTTTTAACAGCCCTTTTAAAGCGGAAGTTTATTTTGTGAGTACACGAAACATTACAGCTCAAAAATGGGGAACAAAAAATCCAATTACCTTAAGTGATCCACGTTTTGGAATGCTTGAAATCCGTTCCTTTGGAACTTATGTGATTCGCGTAAAAAATGCTCCTGTTTTTATTAAAGAAATTGTTGGAACTGATGGGCATTTCACGACTGAAGAAATTACAGAGCAGTTGAAAAGCTTAATTGTTACAAGGTTTACAGATGCAGCAGCGGAAGCAGACATACCTATCGAAGCATTCGCACGTAATCTAAATGAATTGTCCGAATACGTTCATAAAGTAATTGGATCTGAATTTGAACAATATGGAATTGAAGTTACCAAATTTTTGGTTGAGAATGTTTCAATGCCCGAAGAAATTAAAAAAGAGATATTTGAATTAAGTCGGTTAAATGCCGTCGATTTAAATAGATTAACTCAAATGAAAGCTGCCAAATCTATGGAGAAAGCAGCCGAAAACGAGAGTGGAACTGCTGGAGCAGGAATGGGTATGGGAATGGGATTTGCAATGGCCAACCAAATGGGGCAAACTTTTAGCGGAGGGCAACAACCACAGCAATCACAACAGGTTCAATCGCCACCTCCAATACCTCCTACATTAAGTTTTTTCGCTGTAATTAATGGTCAACAGGCTGGCCCATTTGATATGAATTCTTTAAAACAAATGGTAATGCAAAATCAACTTACACCAGATGTTTTGGTTTGGCGGGAAGGAATGGCAAGTTGGACGACAGCAGGGCAAATACCTGAGTTAAATAATATTTTTGGAAGTGTTCCTCCACCAATACCTGAAAAATAATGGAAGAAATTAAAGAACAAGAATTAAAAATTGGCACATTTAAATGTACCGATTGTGGTGCAGATTTAAAATACAAACCAGGAACGGAATATTTGAATTGCGAATACTGTGGTGCTAATAATGAAATTCCTCATCTTGAAGAAAAAATTGAAGAACTTGACTTTTTTGAATTTCTGAATAAAAAAGCAGAAACAGAAGAAACAAGTATTGAACGGTATGTAAAATGTGAAAGCTGCGGAGCCTCATCTACACTTGAACCAAATATTAGTTCTGCATTTTGTCCATATTGTTCTACCCCTTTGGTTATTGAACATGCTCATGACGAAAAAATAATTCAACCAAAATCTCTTCTTCCCTTTAAAATGGAAATAAATGAAGCAAAGGCTGAATTAAAAAAATGGATTAATGGATTATGGTTTGCTCCAGGTGATTTAAAGAAAGCCTCACTTAATTTCGATCATTTTAAAGGAGTTTATGTTCCCTATTGGACTTTCGATACTAATTTCCATACGGAGTATATAGGTCAGCGTGGCATTTACTACTACGAAACACAACACTACGGTACAACTGAAGGTGGCGAAGAAGTAAAAAAAGAGGTTCGAAAAACTAGATGGTATTCAACAAGCGGAAGTATTTTAGGGGTTTTTGATGATATCTTAACGGTAGCAACAAAGTCTCTTCCAGAGAAGTATATAAATAAACTTGAACCTTGGGATTTAGAAAATCTAGTTCCTTATGATAAAAGCTACCTAAGTGGATTCTTATCTGAAAAATATCAAATAGGACTAGAAGAGGGATTCAATAAAGCTCAAGAAATTATTGAGCCTAAAATACAAGAAATGATAAAACAAGATATTGGTGGAGATGAACAACGAATTCTTAAAGCCAATACCAATTATAACAATATCACTTTTAAGCACCTACTACTACCTGTTTTTATAAGTTCCTACAAATATAAAGGTAAACTATACCAGTCTCTTATAAATGCAAGAACAGGAGAAATTCAGGGGCAGAGACCATATAGTGCTGGTAAAATCATACTCACCATAATTCTCATTGTGGCAATAATTACTACTATTATATATTTTTCACAATAGCATTAAAATCAAAAACATTATAACCCACAATGCTAATAAGCACTCTCACTAGTTATTTGCTGATGAGAGTGCTTTTATTATATATACAGAATGGCGATATTGATTAAATTAAAGTAAGCGTCACAATAACTACGTCTACTAATTCTGAGAATTTTTCCAGTTCATAGGTAGGAGTTCCGCAAGTTTAGAGTTTTTATAATCAATAATTTTTGAAAAAACATCTGTTAACCATTCAAAAGGATTAACATTGTGATTTCTGCAATTTGCGAAGAAGGAATATATCATGACGGCATTTTCAGCTAGCTTATCATTTCCTGCAAACAAATAATTTTTACAACCAATAAATTTATCTGCTGTCATTCCATGCATCTTGCAATATTCACGCTGGGAGATATTCATTCGGTTGAATCGAAGTATATGATCATACATCTCCTTTTCTGTAGTCATTTTTATTTCTTTCTATAACAATATGCTGTTGGTGAGACGCTTATATTCTTGTTTTATGTTAAAAGGTTTGTATTTTCAAACTTTTTATAGAACTTACAGATACTGTGTTGTAAATGCACATACAGAGAACACACAATGTATAAAATAATTGCCGAGTCAGCAGTAAATTAATAGTTTATAGCCCGTTTCAAATTTAGTGTAACCTTATAGGAAAATTGAAACGCAGTCGTCTACAATTCTTATACTAACCGTTAGTGCAATACAAGAAGAGAACTCTTCGTTGAAATGAGCATTAAACCAACATTTTTTTGTTTATAAAGTGCTTAAAAAGTTGTTCCTTTGTATCAAATTTTATTAGAGTAATGTATAGAAAAGAGCAAATAGATAAAATTGGAAATACAATTGTGTATCTTTCATCAAAGATTCAGGGAATTTCGAAAACTAAGTTGCTTAAGTTGCTTTATATTCTTGATGAAATCTCGATTAAAAAAAGCGGTATTCCTTTTTTAAATTTAGAATACAAAGTCTGGAAGTTTGGTCCTGTTGCAAATGATATTTTTGTTGAACTTTCTTCAACACCTTCAATGTTAAAAGAATTTATTGAAAGAACAGCAACTGAAGAAGGACATATAATCATCAAACCCAAACGAGAATTTGTTGATGATGAATTTACGGACAATGAAATTGATTTGTTAGATTTCATAGCAACCAAATTCAAAAACCACACTGCTAAAGAATTGATTTCTACCACTCATAGAAAATATTCTCCTTGGTATAATGCTGCAAAAAAGAATAATGTTTACGAACTCTTAGAAGCAGAGAAGATTAGCTCAACTGAAATAAAAGTAGAGATGAAAGAACTGATTGAATATGATGAGAGAAAATTGAATATTTATGAAGATTATCTTGAACATTGCTAATAATATGTTTGAAGAAGGTAATATTCTATATTTTACTTCAAAAATGGAAATACAGCAAAGAATAAGTATTTTGTCGTACTTAAAGAAATTGATGGAACAACAATTATTGCAAGTTTACCGACAAGAAAAGATTCTATACCTGAAAAAGAGGTAGTAGATTGCGGTTGTATTGAAATACCTGACATCAATCTAAACTGTTACGTAATTTCTCCTGATAAACCTATAACCGAATGTAACAAGTATTTTGATTTTAGAACTCACATATACGGTTATCAACTTGACTCTTATGAGCTTAAAAACTTAAATGAAATGTATCAATTAGAAGGTGTTGATTATGAGTTTTATGGTAAAATGCGAAAAGAAATTTTTTTCAGAACTTATTAACTGCCTAAAGAATTCCCGAGCCGTTAAGCGAAAATTTAAAAAATACTTAAATCAATAAGAAAGTACTTGCGCCAATCCCCCAATCGAGCATCCCATCCCTCCAATAAACAACTGATGAGATAAACCTCTCACAGTTCTACTGAACTGGTCAAAGTACCATCGTATACTTCGGCAAGCTCAATACAAATCAAGCGGTTCTCGTTAATGATGACTGATTTTTTGAATAGTATGATCAGTTGCAAAATTAGATTTTTGTGCAGTTTGTATAGTAGAAACACAGAGCCATGCGTTCCTACTATACAAAATTTCATTCTTATAGGTTCACTCTCATTTCCAAAATATTAAGCAATCGACTAGCTTGTAGCTTGGGGAACACAACTCCAAACACAAGATATATACATACTTTGGAAAAAAGAACTATCTATTTGTTTTTGTTTTATGTTAATAAGTTTGTATTTTCAAACTTATTACAGAACTTACAAATAAAGTGTTCTAAATGCACATGCAGTGCACACACAATATATATAGGAAATAAGGCGAATAGTTCTAATAATAAAGGTGATCGCAATAAAGAAACATAGTAGTAAATTGAAAATCTGGAGCGTTGAAATGCCAAACGCCCCATATTTAAACCGTTATCAACAATTAAAGCAAATTTCAATTTTTCATAATGAAATAAATATTAACTTAGAGGCATGGAAAACTTTGTATCAAATGATGAATTTAAAGATTGGTTTAAATCCTTAAAAATTAAAATAAAGAAATCTCAAGTAAATATAGCTTACTCTATTAATGCTGAATTAATTCAACTCTATTGGGAAATTGGAAAAGATATTGTAGAGAAACAGAAAAATTCAAATTGGGGAAGCAAGTTTATAGAACAAGTAGCAACAGAATTAAAAATTGAATTCCCATCAATTAAAGGATTTTCTAGAAGAAATTTATACGCTATACGTCAGTGGTACTGCTTTTTTTCAGAAAAATATGCAATTGTGCCACAGCATGTGGCACAATTGCCATGGGGTCATATAAGACTGATTATAACAAAGATAAAAAACGTTGAAGAAGCAGAGTTTTATTGTATTGAAACAATAAATAATAGTTGGGATAGAGATACTTTAGAAATTCAGATTTCAAAAAAATTATTTTTAACTAAGGGTTCAGCCGTAAATAATTTCTCAGAAACTTTGCCTTCACCTCAGTCAGAATTAGCAAGACAATCGTTAAAAGACCCTTACAATTTTGATTTTCTAGGACTTCAAGATGATGCTTTAGAAAAATCAATAGAGGATGAATTAGTTAAAAATATTACCAGATTTTTACTTGAACTAGGTAAAGGATTTGCATTTCTTGGCAGACAATACAAAATCGAAGTTAGTGAAAATGACTATTTTATAGACTTGCTTTTTTATCACTTGGATTTAAGATGCTATGTAGTAATAGAACTGAAAGCAGGTAAATTCAAGCCTGAATTTGCAGGTAAACTTAATTTTTATCTATCAGCTGTTGATAGTCAATTAAAAAAAGATTCTGATAATAAAACCATTGGAATTCTGCTTTGCAAAAAGAAAGATAAAATAGAAGCAGAATACGCTTTGAGAGATATAAATAAACCTATGGGTGTTTCCGAGTATAATCTAACAAGTGCAATACCTGATAACTTAAAAGCTAAATTGCCTTCAATAGAAGAACTTGAAGATAAATTGAAAGAGTAAAAAGCTAATAATCAGAAGCTCACCCACCATTAGATACTTCGGTAAACTCAGCATAAGCCATGCGGTTCTCGTATACGTCCGTTCGTTAATGATGACTGATTTTTTGAATAGTATGATCAGTTGCAAAATTAGATTTTTGTGCAGTTTATATAGTAGGAACGCACGGCCGTGCGTTCCTACTATACAAAATTTCATTCTTATAGGTTCACTCTCATTTCCAAGATATTAAGCAATCGACTAGCTTGTAGCTTGGGGAACACAACTCCAAACACAAGATATATACATACTTTGGAAAAAAGAACTATCTATTTGTTTTTGTTTTATGTTAATAAGTTTGTATTTTCAAACTTTTTATAG
>JAOARN010000053.1 GCA_025210485.1 Marinifilaceae bacterium
ATTTGTGAACATGGAGGGATTCGAACCCCCAACCTCTTGGGCCGTAACCAAGTGCACTATCCAGTTATGCTACACGTCCTTCTTAAAAAAACAAAAATATGATTGTGTCGAAAATCATTTGTGAACATGGAGGGATTCGAACCCCCAACCTCTTGGGCCGTAACCAAGTGCACTATCCAGTTATGCTACACGTCCTTTGTTTTCAAAAGCGATGCAAATATAAGTAAATAAAACCGAATCACACAAATTTTATCCTTTATAATTTTCATTTTCTCTTGTGTTTCTAGTATGTTGAGAATATAATAATGTAATATCTAAATATATATACCGATTAAAAAAAATTGAAAAACTTTAAATCTTTAAAGACATTTCAAGGAAATAGCTAAGATTAATATTTGTTAATATTTTTTATTTCCTAAAAAAAAGTCATGAATTAATTAAACTAAAATTCATATTTTAATTTGATACTACAAAGCTTTCCTAATAGGCATTTCAGATTTACATAGCATCTTTTTTATTATTTTTTGATAAATGTACGTAGGGTAGTTTATCAATAAAGAGGAATGGACATATACAGAATACAAAATCAATATTGATTTGATTTTTTCTTAATTAGAAAACATAAGTTGTATTTTAAGTAAACTAAAACAATTGATTTATAAGCTTTAAACATACAATAACAAAGGAGCAAAAAATTTAAAGTGTAAAAAAGGTATACACATTAAGTAAATCCAATGCTTAATCAAATAAATTATCATAATAGAATAATATAATTAACTTAGATTTTTAAAACGATTATGTAACTAATAGAATTCAGATAATTATCATAAATTGACATACAGAGTCATATACCATTGAATTCATAGTATTATTACACATTCATAATATTAATTGTTAATTTTATCATAAGCGTTATTAAAATATTAAGTTATCAATTAATAAGTTGCATTTAAAATTTTTTCTGAAAAAAAATCTTAGCAATTACAAAATTATACAGCAATAAGAAATTAAATAAATATATATGCTTAGTAGACTTAAATTTCGTACACGTATATTATTAGGGTTCGGCATTGTAATTATGTTTACACTTAGTTATGCTATTTTCTTCATCTTTCAATTAAATAGACTTAGAGTAGAAAGCGATTATGTGTATAAAAAAACTTATATATTGAGCAACAGTGTTCGGGATATAAATACATATATAACCGACATAGAAAATTCGTTGACAATTGCTATTCTCTCAGAGGATACACTCACAAAAGAACGATTAATTGATAGCATAAACCTTTTCCAATTAAGAACAATAACGGAATTTGACAACATCCTAAGTAGGTTTGACACTAAGAATAATCAACTACTAGATACATATAACAATTTCATAAAATGGGAACCTATTCGCAATGATGTTTTAAATTCTAACGACCAGATATCCCAAAACAAACTTGCACTCAAGGAAAATCAACATTACTCAAAACTTAAGTCAAACATGGGCATAATGACCCATATAATAGATAAATCAATATCTGAACTTTACAATAGAGTAGATGACAATTATGCTAAAAAAACATTTTTAATAGTTTTAATCTCTATTTTGATTATTTCATTATGCTTAATAATTGCACTAATAGTAACAAGCAGCATATCAAAGCCATTATATGATTTTTTAAAACGAGCTCATAAATTATATGATTATAAAATCAACAATCTAAAGCTCAACGAAGAAGATTTAATGTGCAAAACAATTTCGGATTTAGATATAACATACAACAAACTACAATCAGAAATTCAAGAGAAGGAAAAAGCTAAACAAAAAATAAAAGAACAATATATCGAAATACAAACTTATTCCGAGAAACAGAGAAAATTCAACGAACAACTCGAAGCTAGAGTCAAACAAAGAACTTTAGATCTTTCCGAAAGTGAGCAAAGATACAAGAGTCTAATCGAAGGAAGCACAGACATAATTCTAGTATATGAGTTTTTAGATAATGACAAAATAAAGCTTTCAGAATTCAATCAAACTGCCTGCTATACGCTTGGGTACACAAAGCAAGAATTATCAAAAATCAATATAAGTGAGTATATAGAAGATTTGGACAACGAGACTCTTGCAACGAGAATCAATGATTTAAAATCAAACAGAAAACAAACCTTTGAACAAAACTACATTTCTAAAACAGGCAATAAAATTGCTGTTGAAACTGTAAGTCAAATAATTAAGATAAATTCCAGAAATGCAATTCTTTCTATATCTAGAGATGTCACAAAACGAAAAAACGCACAGGAAGCTTTGGTAAAAAGTGAAAGACGACTTAGAAAAATGATTCTAAAATCCCCACTACCTATACTGTTTGCTGACGAAACAAATAAAGTTGAGTATTTGAATGACAAATTCGTACAACAATTTGGCTATTCTAATTACGATATAAAAACCATAGATGATTTTGAGAAATTATGTTATCCAAACTCTGACTACAGACACAGTGTAAAAAAGCAATGGCAAGAAGTAATTAATAAATCAAAAATCAACGAGACCGACATTCCAAAACAAGAACTCAAAATACACACAAAATATGGAACAGACAGAATCTGTGAATTACATATGATGCCTTTCGAAAGTTTACATATGGTTATATTCAATGACATAACAGATATAGATAAAACACAAAAGGAACTAGTGGAGGCAAAACAAAAGGCAGAGGAAAGCGACAGATTAAAATCTGCTTTTCTTGCAAATATGTCACATGAGGTGCGCACTCCTATGAATGGTATTATCGGATTCTCAGAAATGTTAAAACAAGAAAATCTTAGTTCTGGACAGCTAGAAAATTATATTGATATTATCCATAAAAGCTCACAACAATTACTCAAGATCATAACCGATATACTTGATATCTCTAAACTAGATTCAGGTCAAACTCAAATCATTGAAAAAGAATTAAATCTAAATAAATTACTATGTAAACTATACGATGATTTAAGTTATGATAATCGAGATGATGATGAAATTAACTTAATTCTAGATATCAACCTGCCTGAAATCGAATCAATCATTATTGCAGAAGAACGAAAACTCATTCAAATTCTTCAAAATTTATTAAGCAATGCATATAAATTCACATCTGCGGGTGAAATAAAGTTTGGATATAAATTAATAAATGACAAAAACATTGAATTTTATGTTTCCGACACAGGCATAGGAATTCCAGAGGATAAACAAAAGGTAATATTCGAAAGATTTAGACAGGGTAATGACTCATATTCTGGAAATTATGGCGGAACAGGCTTAGGTTTAGCAATTTCAAAAGGTTTTGTTGAACTAATGGGAGGTAATATTCGATTAGAAACAGAAGAAGATAAAGGAACAAATGTTTATTTCACAATCCCATACAAACCTGTTCACACAGAATCTATCAAACATAAAAATAGATCTAAGAAAAATTGGTCTGACAAACTAGTTCTTGTCGTTGATGAATCCGAAACTAAATTCAAATCTTTTGATAATATGATTCATCAATACGCAGATCTAAAAACAATGCAAGCCTATTCTGCAAGAAAAGCTGTTGAGTTAAGTTTGTTAAATTCAAAGATAGATTTAATTATACTTAATAAATATTTCAATTACGATGAAGCTTTTGAATCTATTAAAGCTATTAGAAAAATTAGAAATAAACTTCCGGTATTATTTATTGATAAAAAAGACAATTGCATCCGAATTAATTCCGAAATAGAGGTTTCAACATTATATTACAAGTCTAGTGAAAATGAAATAATCAATGCCATAAGCAAAGGCTTTTATAGTGAAAATTATATTTACAATATGGAAGAGGTTAGTTAATAATATAATTTAAAGCTTTATATGAGCTAAATTTAAATGACATAAAGCTCTTTGATATACAAACAATATAGATTAAAATGCATTTAACAAAAAAATAATGAAGCGCATTTAATATAAACAAAAATCTAATATTAAGAATATAAACCTGTAAATAAATATTTTATTACAAAATCAATAAGAGCGTAGTAAACCACACAAAATCATTCAATTAATTTTGACAATAGCTTTATGTTTCATGAAAACAACACATGAGATTATTCAGATGGAAAAACCTATAAAGCAATGGGATAAGCAAAAAAACTCATCCCATTGTGAACTATACTGTTTCAGGATTCACAGCTAGCTTTACCATTTCCTCCAACATACTAGTAGTTACAGATTTTGGTCGCTCCAAAGGATAAGCTAAAGCTCTATCCCATATTACATTTGCACAAATACCTATTGCCCTTCCAATTCCAAATAATACTGTATAAAAATCATATTCTGTTACACCATAATGCCACTGAATCACTCCAGATTGAGCATCTACATTTGGCCATGGATTTTTTGCCTTTCCATGCTTCATCAATATATCCGGAACTACTTTAAAAAGCATATCAGCATACTTAAAAATAGGATCCTCTGGAAGATGTTTTAAACTAAATTCTCTTTGCAGCATATAGCGAGGATCTGTTTTACGTAGAACGGCATGTCCAAAGCCAGGTATAACCTGCCCCGAATTCAAAGTATCCCAAACAAACTGTGACATTTCATCCCGACTAGGCATTTTATTATCCATTTTATTCATGACCTCTTGCAACCACCTCAAAACCTCCTGATTAGCAAGACCATGAAGTGGTCCAGCCAATCCATTAATCATAGCCGAAATCGAGAGATAAATATCAGATAATGAAGAAGCTACCAAATGACCAGTATGCGCACTCACATTACCACTTTCATGATCACTGTGTATTATAAAATGCAATCGAGAAACATCATCATAGGGCTTACCTATATTCATCATATGTGCAAAATTACCTCCCATATCCAAATTTGGATTAGAGTGAATCCGATCTCCTTTTCTATAAAGCTTATTATATATATAAGCAGCTATCTCAGGCAGTTTTGCTAATAAATTTAGGGCATCTTCATAGGTTGGCTCCCAATAGTCCATTTTGCTCAAACCAGCCCTATACTGCCTATTAAACAAAGACTCCCTATTCATACTTAAAATAGCAGTAGAAAAGATTGCCATTGGATGACTATTACTTGGAAAAGAGTCAATAACTTCATAAACATAACGTGGAACTATTCGACGTTTACTAAATTCATCAATAACCTGACCAACTTCCTGTTCATTAGGAAATCGCCCTGTAAGTAGAAGATAAAACAATCCTTCAACATAAGGCATTTCACTATCTTTTGGTTTTGGCAAATTTTCAATCACCTCATTCAAAGTATATCCACGATATCTAATTCCTTCCTCTGGATCCAAATAGGATATATCAGTTATCAATGACTTCAAACCCCTCATACCACCAATAACCTGAGAAACAGTGACTTTATCAATTACCACATCACCATATTCTTTAAGTAATTTTTGTGTTCTAGGTCTATGTTTGAGTATTTCCTTATATAAACTTTGTTTTAATGTTTTTTTCATAATAAAAATAATTAAAAGTTAAAAAAAGAAAGTAATCTCAATAAAATCATCAACTTAATATTGAGTAAACATAACGATATCATACTGAAATATCGAAACTAAAAATAAACTTTATGCTAATTTGTTCTTTATTAGATTTAAAGCTGATCCATATTTAAACCATTCTATTTGATTCGCACTAAAACTATGATTAACGGTAATTTTTTCGCTTTCCCCATCAGAGTGTTTTATTTTCACAACAAGCTTAGAACCAGGCTTAAAATCAGTCATATTTAATATATCGAATTTATCATCCTCCCTAATTTTATCATAATCCCTCGAATCATTAAAACTCAAAGCAAGTACACCTTGTTTTTTTAGATTTGTCTCATGAATTCTTGCAAAGGATTTTACAAGAACAACTTTTACACCCAGATGTCTAGGTTCCATAGCCGCATGTTCTCTTGATGAACCTTCTCCGTAATTATCCTCCGCCACTATAATACTTGAAATATTATTAGACTTAAGTGCTCGTGCAGTGTTTGGTACTAAATCGTATTGTCCAGTTATAATATTAAAGACAGAATTTGGTTTATCATTAAAACTATTAATAGCACCAATAAGTAAGTTATTAGATATATTATCCAAATGTCCCCTAAACCTAAGCCAAGGACCAGCCATTGAGATATGATCTGTTGTACATTTCCCCTTTACCTTTATCAACAAAGCAAGATCTTCAATATCTTTATTATCCCAAGCTTGAAAATCGGGAAGAAAAGCTAAGCGTTTTGATTTTTCATCTATACTTATATTTTGATTAATCGGATTCTCCTCAAAATGAACATAACCAAAGCTATTATCTTCAAAACCATTTTTAGGGAAACTATCCCCTATTGGAGGAAATAATTTGTATTCTTTATTATCTTCCGTTTTTAAACTATCCTCCATTGGATTAAAATCCAACCTCCCTGAAAGGCTCATTGCAGTAACAATTTCGGGTGAAGCTACAAATGCATATGTATTCGGATTACCATCATTCCTCTTAGCAAAATTTCGATTAAAAGAAGTTATAATTGAGTTTTTTCTTTCTCCTTCAATATTATGTCTCTTCCATTGTCCAATACAAGGGCCACATGCATTTGACATAATTACACCACCTATTTTCTCAAACTCCTGAAGTATATTATCTCTTTCTGTTGTTGCTCTAATCATTTCAGATCCTGGAGTTATTATAAATTCCGACTTGGCCTTTATATTATTTTCCCTTGCCTGCTTTGCAATAGAGGCTGCTCTAGATAAATCCTCATATGAAGAATTTGTGCATGATCCAATCAGACCAACCTCAAGATCTAGAGGATATTTTTCTAATCGTGCGTGTTTAACAAATTCACTTATTGGTCTTGCCAAATCAGGAGTAAAAGGTCCATTAACATGAGGTTCAAGCTCATCCAAATTAATTTCAATATACTGATCATAAAAATTTTCTGGATTTTCTATAATTTCTTTATCACTAGTTAACAAATCTTTATAATTATCCAATATAGGTATCAGTTCAGACCTAGATGTTTGCGTCAAATATTCGGTCATGGTAGAATCATAGTCAAAGATAGAAGTAGTAGCCCCAATCTCAGCACCCATATTACATATAGTTGCTTTACCTGTGCAAGAGATACTTTTAGCCCCATCTCCAAAATACTCAATAATACAATCCGTTCCACCTTTAACAGTTAATATTCCAGCCAATTTAAGAATTACATCCTTAGGTGCAGCCCATCTGCTAAGGCTACCCGTCAACTTAACCCCAATAAGTTTTGGAAGCTTAAGTTCCCAAGGCATATCTACCATAACATCAACAGCATCAGCACCTCCAACTCCAATAGCAAGCATTCCAAGCCCACCAGCATTAACTGTATGTGAATCAGTACCAATAAGCATAGATCCCGGTATGGCGTAATTTTCAAGAATAACCTGATGAATAATACCTGAACCAGGCTCCCAAAAACCTATACCTTTTTTACGACTAACATCTTTTAAGAAATCATAAATTTCATTATTCTCTTTTTTTGCATTTTGTAAATCTTCCTCCGCACCTTTATTTGCCAATATCAAATGATCGCAGTGTACAGTTGTTGGAACTGTTGTTTTATTTAATCCTGTTTTGATAAATTGAAGTAAAGCCATTTGAGCTGTTGCATCTTGCATAGCTACTCTATCTGGTCTAAAATAAACATAATCTTTTCCTCTGATATATTTAGCATCAAATTCTGTATCCCATAAATGAGAGTACAATATTTTTTCGCTAATACTAAGAGGTTTCGCTATTTTCTTTTTTGCTTTCTGTAAATTTGAAAACATTTTTTCATACAGCTGTTTTATTTCGTTAAAATCAATAAGCATAATAAGCAAGTATTACAGTTAATCATAAAATAAGAACAGATAGGATGAAAAACCTTATTCACATCCTATTATGTTGATTTAAAAGAAATATCAACATTACATAAAAAGAGTTAGTTATTGTCCTATATAAAGTTTTACGAATGTGCTCCACAATATTAAAGGCACTTATTGATATATTTTACAACGAACAATATCAACATAAAGATTATCGGATTTAGACAATTAATTATCAATTAAAAATATGATAATTAGCAAATTTGTTATTTATTAAATATATAAAAAAATAACTAGTTCACCATAAAATATATTTCCTAGTTTCATATCAACTCTCGATTGAAACACAAAGAAGAAATCAATAAACAGACAATTTAAAAAAGACAGCAACATATTTCTGTAAGCTCTAAATAATCCGAGTGAAAGAAATGGAATTAAATCAAACAATAAATGTTTCACTCTTATTGTTTGATAATTATCTATATTTCTATTGGTCAATTGAATTTATTCCAGTTTAAATGATTATTCCATTTAAATTGGGAAAAATTCATATACTAGCTAGATTCATAATAAGAACAGTATATTTACATACTTTTTTTTGTATTTTTTATTAGTTTAATTTCAACAGCTTTACAGACAAATCATTATGTGTTATTCTTATTCAATTATTGATATAGATATGTATTACAGAGATTGGCTGAATACCAAATGTAATTTTAATAACAAATACTATATCAATGGGTTTGATTTCCAAAAACTGCCAATTATCACCAATTTAGACAAAGATAAATTTAGCTTTGCAAACTGGGGATTGATTCCATCTTGGGCAAAAGATGAAAATATTAGAAAATCAAATTTAAATGCTAGAATGGAAAGTATTTTTGAAAAAGCATCCTTTCGAGAATCAATAACGAATAGACGATGTTTGATTCCAGCAAGTGGATTTTTCGAATGGCAAGAATATAATAAACAAAAGTACCCTCATTATGTATCACTAAAAAATAAATCATTCTTCCATTTTGCAGGAATATGGGATTACTGTGTAGAAAAAGACACTGGAAAACTCAAACAAACCTATGCAATAATAACCACCAGAGCTAATAAATTAATGTCCCAAATTCATAATACAAAAAAAAGAATGCCTTTAATATTAAATCAGTCAGATGAATTGAAATGGTTATCGAATTTAAACAACAGTGAAATAACAGAAATCTTGAATAATCCAACTTCTTCGAATCTTATGGATGCATACACCATAAAAAGAGGAATAGTAAACCGAAAAGAAAGCCTAGAACATTATATTTACCCTGAAAAAGAAATCAAAAAGCTATTTTAGAAGTTTATGGTATAATCTTCTATATTTTGAATATTAAGATATATTTTTGCAAACGGAATTAATTTAAAGGAAACAAATAATTATAAGATGAAAATAGCTTTTGCACCTATACAAGGTTATAGTTTTTGGAAATATAGAGAACTTTACAATAAATATATTGGAGATATTGATGAATATTATTCTCCATTTATTGTTAAGCAAAAAGATGGAAGTATAAAATCATCACATTTAAATGAAATAGAGCAAGAGAATAATCTTGATTTAAACTTAGTTCCTCAATTTGCATGTGCTAATTCAGAAGATTTTAATTTCTTTATAAATTTACTGCAAGGAAAATCATATGACAAATTCAATTGGAATATGGGCTGCCCATTTCCCATGTTAGTAAAAAGAAGCATGGGCTGTGGCATTATGTCGAAGCCTGAATTAATAAAGGAGATTCTTGATTCAGCTGAATTTGATACTACAAAGCTATCTATAAAAATGAGATTGGGATTCGATAATAATATAGATATTTACAAATTATTAGATGTACTAAACAATTATAAATTAAACGAAATTATCATCCACCCTCGTACAGGTAAACAAGCATATAAAGGAGAAGTCGACTTAGATAGTTTTGAAAAAGCTAAATCTATCTCAGAAAATAAAATCATATACAATGGAGATATTAATAGTCTTGAAGATTACGAATATTTAATGGACAGATTCCCTGATTTTGGAAAAATAATGATTGGTCGTGGAATTCTAAAAGACATCTTTTTATGTTCAAAAATAAAAGGCTCAGAACAGTTAAATCAATCACAAAAAAAAGAACTTCTTCACAATTTTCACGCAGAAATGCTTGATTTTGCAATAAACACATACTGTGGAGACAAACAAATTATGTTGAAAATGATTTCCTTTTGGGAATACTTCAGCGAGCATTTTGATGATCAAAGAAAAATATTTAAGCTTATTAAGAAATCGGTTAATCCTCAAAAATATTTAACAGCAGTTAACAATGCCTTCTCTAGAGATATTATTTGTTAATTATGTTGGAAAATCAACTTTACTAATAAACAATATTTGTTAAAATACAGGTTTTTAATATGCAAAAAAGAGTTCAAAATTTAATAAGCCTTCAATTTGCAGTTTTACTTTTTGGAATTGCTGGCTTATTTGGAAAATTAATCCCTATTTCTTCAACTCAAATTGTACTAGGCAGGCTCTTTTTTGCCAATATTGCTTTGCTTATTTTTCTTTTAATCAAAAGAGCTGACTTCAGTTTTAAATCAAATAAGGATATCATTTCATTATTCTTTTCTGGTGCTATTTTAGCTATACATTGGTTTTGCTTTTTTAAATCAATACAGTTATCATCTGTTGCAATAGGATTAATCTGTTTTTCAAGCTTTCCTTTATTTACATGCATCTTAGAACCTTTAATTTTTAAAGAAAAGATTATTGTCAGAAATATATTTCTGGCATCAATAAGCCTTGTAGGAATATATTTCATAATTCCTGAATTTAGCAGTCAAAACAATATTTTCAATGCAGTTGTACTTGGTATTTTGTCAGGACTTAGTTTTAGTTTACTTGCTATCAATAACAAGCTGCAAACAAAAAAGTACAAAACCGAATTTATTTGTTTTTATCAAAATTTATTTGCCTTTGGTATATTATTACCTTTTGTATTTTTTAATGAAATTTCTCTGAATTTTGAAATTGTAGCAAAACTATCAGTATTAGGAATTGTCTTCACCGCACTTGCCCACGGATTGTATATTTATTCATTGTCTGGTCTAAAAGCTCAAACTGTTGCTATTTCCACCAATTTAGAACCTGTTTACGGAATACTTGCAGCTATATTTATCCTTAATGAAATGCCTGATTTCAGATCTGTATTTGGTGGACTTCTAATTTTAGCAACTGCTTTCACTATAAACATTTCAAAAACTAAAATATAGCTTCTGTTTTTTTATTATTTCGCATTGTAATGCTCAAAAAAAGTAAAAATACCACAAGCAATACAAATTTTACATTTTCAAGATTTAAATATTAGTCTGTTAAAACAGAGTAATAAAAAGACAAGCAAAAGAAAGTTTAATCAATAAAACACAAGAATAGCAAACTACATTTTTCAATACAAAAAAAGATAGGACTTGCGAAACAAATATTGATATTAGTATAAGGGAAATTTAAAAATAGATTTAAATTTTGAACCTAAATCAAACAAGAGGTAAGCCAATGATAAACGTACTCCCTTTATCATTTTTTTGGGCTCGCAAAAAACCAGCATGCATATCAATAAATTCTTTACATAAAATCAAACCAATACCTGTACCTGATTCATTTTCGGTTCCTTTTTCCGACTCAAGAAGCTTATGTTTTGTCAAACACTCCATAAGTTTATCGGGAATACCTACTCCTGTATCAGTAATAAAAATTTTGACATAATTATTCTCTATTTTACAATCGAACACAACACAACCTTCCTTAGGAGTAAATTTAACTGCATTTGAAAAAATATTGCGAATAATAGTATTGAACATATACAGGTCGGCCCAAACAAGTGCCTCTTTTTCTATATTAATACTAACACTTATATCCTTACTCGCAACATTAACCTTATACAATTCTAATGTTTTTGAAATCTCTCTATATATATTAAGATACTCTGGATTAAAAGCCAAGCCACTAGTATTCAGGCGCGACCAACTTAACATATTATCGAGCAACTGATAAGCTTGTTTCGCAGAATTATTAATAATCTTCAGAATATCCATAATCTTAGATTCATCAATTTCATTATTTATAAGAATCTCCGAAGCACCTATCAAAGAAGTAAATGGAGTTTTTAAATCATGTGCAATTATGGATAAAAGTCTATTTTTCGTTTTGTTTGATATTTCTAGTTCCTGTTTTTGTTTTTCAATTATATGTTTTTGTTTAGTTAACTCTTCTTCCAGTTGGTCTTTTTCCAACATTCGTTCTCTAATGGTAATTAGTGGTAATAAAGCCTTATCAAGGACAGATATTTTAAATTTATTTTCAGCACTAACAAAGTGCTTGTATGTACACCTGAGTAGCGACACATCTTCTATTACCTTAGCAGAGGCAGAACGACCTAATCGTTCACTAATTGCATATTCCCCAAATGTCTTGCCTTTTCCCAATTCAACAAAAACATGATCCTTATCATGAATAGCTACCTTACCCGAAACAATAATAAAAACAGAGCCTCCCTTATCTCCTTTTTCAAAAACCAAATCATCTTTACTTATTCTAATAAGCTGCGCCTTCTTAGCTAAATATTCTTTCACATCTAGATTTAAATCAGACAGAAATTCAAGTTTTGATATTAATTCACATTTTTGAGTAAGGCTTATTTTCATGATATATAAGAATAATAGATTTATGTTTATATTGACAAATCAACCCTTTAAAGAGTTAAAAAACGTTAATATTATTTAAATCTTATAGACATTTTAATTAAAATTAAATAACAAAGGTGCACAATATATTTTAAGTTAAACGCAACTTGATTATTTTTATTTTATAGGAATTATACTTTTTTATTATGTTTTATTTGCACTTATTATAAAATCATATTCAAAATACTATCTTTAACCTTCTCCATAAGCCATGTAGGTGTGGACGTAGCACCTGATATTCCAACAGAGTCTACGTTTTGAAACCAATTTTTCTTTATATCATTGGAGTCTGATATAAAGTAGGAATTAGCATTATTCTGTTTACAAATATTAAACAATAAATTACCATTAGAACTCTGAGTATCACTCACAAAAATAATCAACTGATACGATTTTGCAAACTCTTTCATTTTTGGAGCCCTATTAGAAACTTGGCGACAAATAGTATCATAATATTTAAAATCAGCTTTCTTTTTTTTCTCAATCTCTGAAATCAATTCCTGAAATCCCTCAATAGGTTTTGTTGTTTGAGAAAATAAAATTATATCTCTATTATAATCTAAATCCTTACAATCTTCTATCTTCTCAATAACTATTGCATTATCTTCAGTTTGTCCTACCAGACCATTAACTTCAGCATGCCCTTTTTTCCCAAAAATAGCTATTTGTCCGCCATTATTTTTAATCTGATTCCAAGCCTTCTTAACCCTCTCTTGCAATTTCAAAACAACTGCACAAGTAGCATCAATCACTTCATTATCAAATTTTGTATTTGTATTATATGTCTTTGGTGGTTCTCCATGAGCACGAAACAAAACTTTCGAGGACTTAATATCTTCCAATTGATTATGATTGATAGTAATCAAACCTCTTTTTCTTAATCTGTCAACCTCAACACTATTATGTACAATATGACCAATACAATAAAGTTCTTCTTTTCGATCAAGAATTTCCTCTGCCTTTTTAATTGAATTTACCACTCCTCGGCAAAATCCAGCGCTAGGATCAATTACAACTTCCATAATATTAATTTAAGATAGATTTGATTTTAGACATTAAAAACTCCAGCTGTTCCTCTTTTGTCATATTTCCATTATCAAGCACTATAGCATCTTTTGCCTTTATAAGAGGTGATTCTTCTCTATTTTCATCTAGATAATCACGTTTCTTAATATTTTCTAGTACTGAATCAAAATCAACATTCTCTCCTTTTTCCGACAGCTCATTATAACGTCGTTTAGCTCTAATCTCAGGAGAAGTAGTCATGAATATTTTCAAATCGGCATTAGGTAAAACCACAGAACCAATGTCTCTTCCATCCATGATAACTCCACCTTTAAGGCTTAATTCACGCTGAATGTCTACTAATTTAGCTCTCAACTCCTTTAATTTAGCAACATGACTAACTTTATCGGAAACAAACATTGTTCTTATCTCATCCTCAACTATCTCCCCATTTAATATTGTAAGTTGTTTTCCTTCTGTGTCGTATTTAAAGTCTATTTTAATTTCATCAAGTTTTGATATCAACAAGTTTTCATCAAGTTTATCTTCTTTAAACAAGCCATTCCGAATAGCATAAAGTGTTGCTGCTCTATACATTGCACCAGTGTCGATATATGAATATGCTAAACTTTTTGACAATTGCTTAGCTACGGTACTTTTCCCACATGAAGAATGGCCATCTATTGCGATTACTATTTTCTTAGTCATTTATATTTAATTTAAAATAACAGATACAATATTTAGCTATTTGTTATTCTTAGATTATGTTATTTTCGAGCCACTAATTTAATAAGAATAATATAAATTCAATCTAATTTAAACATGTAGATTATGATATAGTTTCCTATAATATTATCAATAAGATTATTAAAATCACATAGCTCTAGTTGTGTGAAACAAAAAAAGCACTAAAATTAAAATTTTAGTGCTTTTTTTTGATGTATATGCATAATTAGTCACATGATGAACAACCGCCACCACAGTCACCACTGCATCCGCCACCATGAGCAGCAGATAATTCTTCAGCTGTAGCATCTCTTACTTCGATGACTTCACCTTCGAAATATAAATCATCGTCAGCCATTGGGTGATTAAAGTCCATTTTTACTGTTTCATCAGCAATTTCCAATACCAAACCAGGAAGTCTGTTACCAGAAGCATCTTGCATAGGAACAACTTCACCAACCTTAATAATTTCATCGTCAAATTTACCTTCAACTACGAAAATATCTTTTGGTAAGTCAACCACAGCATCTTCTCTGCTTTGACCATATGCTTCTTCACATTCGATTTTGAATTTAAAATTATCACCTTGATTAAGGTTTAATAAATTTTCTTCGAATTTTTCTAACATCTGACCTGTACCACAAATAAAAGTTAATGGAGTTTCTTTTACTGCTTGTTCAACAATTTCACCATTTTCTTCAGTTCTTAAGATATAAGTAACTGAAACCATTTTGTTTTTTGAAATAGTCATAATTATCTTTTTAAATTTATTTCTATTAGTTGAAAAAGTGATTATGTATATAAAATTTCTGCAGTAAAATAGGTTTCGAGGGATATATAGAATATTGTTCTCTCAAAAAACACATACTTAAAAATTATCTATAATCACACATCATTATATTATAAAAATCTATGATTTAGTAAATAGACACAATCATCAATAAATTGTTTGATTTTTTTCAAGATGCAAATATATTTCGGCTTAATCAATATTCCTAGTTTTATTTACTTATATTAACATCTATAGACAGATAAAAATTTGTTAATAAACAATATATTCACTCGACAGGTTTATATTTTTCTGTTTATGTGTAATTGCACAAAAACAAACTGCACTATACTAAAAGACACAAAATTTGTAAAAATAAATACAGCAATTGCTATATAGGATGGGATAAAAAAACCATAAATATTGAAAGCATTATACAAAACAACAATGCCTGTGACATTTCCTAAAACTAGAGATGTGAATTGAGTACAAGAAGATAGTTTTATAATTTGGGAATTCTTAGGTAAATCTGCTTTTCGATAAAACTTTATAAAATTAATAAGATTATTAATTCTATTTGAAATATAGGTGGCAAGAAAGCGTTTATTAAAATTCAGACCAGAATTTAACTTATATGACAGATATAGTTTATAACTCAGTGAAGTATTCTTATGGATATCTACACTTACAAAACATGACCATTTATCAGGGTCATTGAATAACATATTGTTGAGGAAGTTTGATTTTGAGAAGTGCAGCGAATACTCTTTATTTTTAACTAAACTAAATCCTTTATTCTTAAAATAACTTATTAATCTTTGTCTAATTATACTAAGAGAGCTATTAATCTCAAAACAATCATTATGTATCATTTTCTTATTTATCTATATATTACAATCTATATTCATACTAAAAAAGGTTTATGTTATTGTTGTCTTATTTTGTTGAAAAAAGGAGAACTTACTGTTAATAAACTCCCCTTTCAGTATCTATTAAATATCACGAACCACATCCCTAGCACTAGCTTGAGCAGTTGGCATGATTGTTATGTCGTTTATGTTTACATGAGCAGGTCGTGTAACTAAAAACTCTACAGTATCTGCAATATCCTTTGCATATAAGGGTGTGATTCCTTTGTAGACATCATCAGCCTTGGCTTGATCTCCTTTAAATCTAACCACTGAGAATTCCGTTTCAACCATACCTGGAGCTATAGAACTAACCTTAATTGAGTGTTTCAACATATCTATTCTCATGCCTTTATTAAGAGCCTCTACAGCATGTTTTGATGCACAGTAAACACTACCTCCAGGATAGACTTCTTTACCAGCAATAGAAGAAATATTAATTATTTGTCCTTTAATGGCATTATTTATCATAAAGTCAGCCACAATTCTGGTTGTATATAAAATTCCCTTTACATTAGTATCCAACATTCTTTCCCAGTCATCGAGAATTCCCTCCTGAAAAGGAGAAACACCAACAGCCAGACCTGCATTATTAATAAGTAAATCAATTTTTTTCCAATTATCTGGTAATAAATTAATCTTCTGCTCAGTATCTTTCTGATTACGATGATCAATTACTAGACTTACTACATTTTGTTTAAATTCATTCTCAATCTTAGAACAGATTTCCTCCAATCTCTCTACTCTTCTTCCTGAAAGGATTAAGTCATATCCTAATTCAGCTAATTTTATAGCACAAGCCTCTCCTATTCCAGATGTAGCTCCAGTTACAAAAGCTATTTTTGACATAATGTTTATTGTTTTTGCATATCCGTTCTTATACGATTTGTAATTATACGGATTTTTAATTCTATTAGTTTAAAATCGACAATCAAAAGAAATTAAAAATACAAATGACTTATAATCAGAAATATTCAACACTTTATCTTATCCATATTTTGAGTTACTAAGATATATATAATATAATTATGAACACTTAATGAACATTTTTTTTATAAATAAAGATATCAACACCCAATACATCTATATCTATATCAAAAACTTAGACAAAACAGATAAAAATATAATTTTTTACTAAAATATAATTTGTAAAGTTTTAAGTTATCATATTTTAAAAACTTAGAAAAAGATCTGATTTTAAAATCCAGAATTCATGGATCGGTATAACTACAGGGTGGTTTAATTTTAAAAATTATTTAATAGTGCTTATTTCAGGCTTTCAGCCTTTTTTTTTATTTGTTGTCATTCAGCCCAATGCTTTACATTGGGTTTTGTTATATCTGCCTTTCAGGCATGATAAATTAATTTCTAACAAAACAATATATTTGATTTTATTCCCTTTCTCCATTCAGGCAAGGTGATGAATGATTATTTTCAGATTGAAAAACCATATTCGCAGAAAATGATATATCACCCTGACTTCTTCTGGATACAATTTACAACTTCATGCTTTCAGCCTTTTTTTTCATATTGACATTCGGCCCAATAACTTACATTGAGCTTTGTTAAACATGACTTTCAGGTATGTCTTTACGCTTGTAATATTATAATTTATGGAATCTTTTAACAATAATATTTTCACCCGTTTTTACTTTCATCATAAATAATCCTTTCATAATACGACTTACATCTTTTCTAATACAATATAACTACAATAGATGCATAATTTTATGTACTCCACCTATTGTTTAAACTGACCCGAATTCATCCAATTTAAATCATTTACTACCCAAACATTAAATCAAGGACTAACAAGCTAGATTAATGAGTTTTGGAAACAATTTATTGATTTAAATTTAGTTTTTTTAAAATAAATTATTTTTTTATAAAATTTAGAAATAAGGTGGTAATAAGCTTCAATTTTTTGACCGAGCCTAATTTAGACTAGATTTAAATACAAAATACTTTATTCTACAGCTATTCTAATTTTTTTAATCAAGAGGGATTTTTTACATTTGCAGATATTTTTTTTAAACATCAAATATTATAAACGATAAAAATGTCTTCAGTTTCTAGTAATATTCATCCAGTATTTGAAAGAATATTGGGCAGAGAGGAAAAACAAAATTTTTTGAATCAGCACTCAAGGGTAATTTGGATGACAGGCCTTTCTGGATCAGGAAAAACTACACTAGCCATAGGATTAGAACGAAGACTAAACGAATTGGGCTTTCTAACACAAATTCTTGACGGCGACAATATCCGCACAGGTATAAACAATAATCTTGGATTTAGCGTTGAAGATAGAACAGAAAATATCAGACGAATAGCCGAAGTCTCTAAATTATTTATTGACTGTGGAGTTATTTGTATCAATTGTTTTGTTAGTCCAACAAAAGATATTCGTGATAAAGCTAAAGAAATAATTGGCAAAGAAGATTTCGTAGAAGTATATATAAATGCGGACTACGAATTATGTGAAAAAAGAGACGTAAAAGGTCTTTACAAAAAGGCTAGAAATGGTGAGATTAAAAACTTCACTGGATTAGATTCGCCTTTCGACATCCCAGAATGTCCAGATGCGGAAATAAAAACCGGAGAACAAAGTGTGGAAGAATCAGTTGAAACACTTTTAAATAAAATTTTACCACATATAAAAAAATAAAGAAAACACCAATTATACTCTGTAATTGATATTATAGAAATGAGTGAGGAACAACAAGAAATTTATCAGCACATGAAAGAATACAATATAAATCATCTGAGGGAATTAGAAGCAGAATCGATTTACGTAATCCGTGAAGTAGCGGCACAATTTGAGAATCCGGCAATGCTTTTTTCTGGAGGAAAAGATTCGATAGTTATGTTTCATCTTGCTAGAAAAGCATTTGCACCAGCAAAAGTTCCTTTCCCACTAATGCACATCGACACAGGACACAATTTTCCTGAAACTATAGAATTTAGAGATAAATTAGCAGAGGAAACAAATACTAGGCTAATCATAAGATATGTTCAAGATTCAATTGACCAAGGAAAAGTGGTGGAAGAAACTGGTTTTAACGCTAGTAGAAACAAACTTCAAACTGTAACTTTACTTGACGGAATTGAAGACCTTAAGATAGATTGTGCTATGGGTGGCGGAAGACGCGATGAGGAAAAAGCCCGAGCAAAAGAAAGATTCTTCTCTCATAGAGATGATTTTGGACAATGGGATCCTAAAAATCAAAGACCTGAACTATGGAATCTTTTCAACGGAAAGAAACACATGGGCGAACATTTTAGAGTTTTCCCAATTTCCAATTGGACTGAAATGGATGTTTGGCAATATATATATTTAGAAAATATAGATATCCCAAGCCTTTATTTCTCTCACGAAAGAGAAGTATTCAAAAGGGATCAAACCATACTAGCTGTAACAGATTTCATCAACAGAAGAGATGACGAACTTATAGAAAAGAAAATAGTACGTTTTAGAACTATTGGAGACGCAACCTGTACTGGTGCTGTTGAATCTAAAGCTCATACTCTGGAAGAAATAATCGATGAAGTTGCCGCTACTAGAACAACCGAAAGAGGAACTAGAGCTGATGATAAAAGATCGGAAGCTGCAATGGAAGATAGAAAAAAAGAAGGATATTTTTAGATAAAACATATACGAGCCTTTCTGGTTCACAAAATATACTAAATAAATAAAATGTTAGAAAAAACGTCAGGATATTTAGATATGGAGCTCTTGCGATTTACTACTGCAGGTAGTGTAGATGATGGCAAGAGTACCCTTATTGGAAGACTTTTATATGATAGTAAAGCAATTTTCGAAGATCAACTTGAAGCAATTGAGCTAAGTAGTCAAAAAAGAGGTGACTCTGAGGTAGACCTTGCACTTCTGACCGATGGACTTAGAGCTGAACGTGAACAAGGAATCACTATAGACGTTGCTTATAGATACTTTGCTACTCCTAAAAGAAAGTTCATTATCGCTGATACTCCAGGACATATCCAGTATACCAGAAATATGGTTACTGGTGCATCTACTGCAAATGCTGCAGTTATTCTTGTTGACTCTCGTAATGGAGTAATTGAGCAAACTCTTAGACATTCATATATAGCAGGACTTCTAAATATACCTCATATCATTGTTTGTATTAACAAAATGGACTTAGTTAATTACAACCAAGAAACATATGAAAAAATCAAAGCAGAATATATAGAAGTTGCAGAAAAACTAAAACTTAAGGATATTAACTTTATTCCTATATCTGCAAAATATGGTGATAATGTTGTTGACAAGTCTGAAAATATGACTTGGTACGATGGCGACACTCTACTTGATCTTCTTGAAAATATTGAAATTATTGATGATAGAAGCTTCGAAAATCCTAGATTCCCTGTTCAATATGTTATTCGTCCTCAAACTGATGAACATCACGACTACAGAGGGTATGCTGGTAGAGTAGCAAGTGGCGTATTCAAAGCAGACCAAGAGGTTAGGATACTTCCTAGCGGAATTGTTACAAAAATTAAGAGTATCGATACATTCAATGGTGAAATATCTGAAGCTTTCCCTCCTCAATCAATTACACTTACTCTTGAAAATGATATTGATGTTTCAAGAGGCGATATGATTGTTGAGAATGGTAAAGAGCCGCAATCAGGCAACGAATTTGATGCTATGATTAGCTGGATGAACGAAAAACCAATGCTTGAAAGAGGTAAGTATCTTCTAAAACACACATCTAACGAAACCAAATGTATGGTTCGCGATATAAAATTCAAAGTTAATATTAACACTTTAGAAGAAAAAACTGATGATAAAACAATCAATATGAACGATATTGCTTGTGTGTCATTCAAAACTTCTAAACCTATTTTCTTTGACTCTTATGTTGATAACAGAGAAACAGGAAGTTTTATCTTAATTGATGAAGCTACCAATGAAACTGTTGCTGCTGGAATGATAAAATAGATTTCAACTATAAAAAAAAGGAGGATTTTTCAATCCTCCTTTTTTTATTTATCCGTTTTCAACTTTTCCTTGAATACCTTTCTAAATTTATCCAACTTAGGTTTTATTACCATCGTACAATATCCTTTAAATCTATTATTATTATAGTAGTCTTTATGGTAATTTTCTGCCTTGTAAAACATTTCGACTTTACTTATTTCTGTTACCACATCGTTATCATAAACTTTATCTTCATTCAAGCTTTTCTTCAAATCTTCGGCTATCTTTCGTTGATTCTCATCATAATAAAAAATAACTGATCTATATTGTGTCCCAATATCACCACCTTGCCTATTCAAAGTAGTAGGGTCATGAACTTTCCAAAACACCTCTAATATTTCTTCATAACTAATCAAGTCCGAATCATAATTAAGGTGAACAACCTCAGCATGACCTGTTTCTCCTGTGCACACTTCTTCATAAGTTGGATTTTTTGTATGTCCTCCCATGTATCCAGGCTCAACACTTACGACTCCTTGCAGCTCTGAAAAAATAGTTTCCACACACCAGAAACATCCAGCACCAAAACTTGCTTGTTTGATATTTTGTGTATTTTCCATATTATTGATTGATAGGTTTATTAATATAAAGCATAATATTGTTTTCATAAAATAAAGAATTAAATTATTAAAAGCATAATGGAAAAGTAGTTCTTTTTTCTAATTTAATTATATTTTACATCATATCTTTAATTTATATACTTATAGACTACAACTAAATATAGGAATTAATATTATAAGTTCGATTCTATACAGCACAACAAAATAGCCAAACTCAGATCAAAAAAAGCAACAAAGAACTAGGTCAATTAAACATAACTTGTAATCATAAATTCAGAAGAGTAAATATTGATATCTACTTACCAATAATATCAAGTTCAACTACACGAGCACTCAGTTCGGTATTAATATAATTCTATATTGAAATTAAAACAGTAGTCTCTAAATAAAAAAATGGCTTTGCCTTTGAGCAGAGCCATTTTTTATTAATCTGTAAAATCGAAACTACTCCCATAAATTTTGAATTGTATGCGGACCATCATCAACTACCCAAAATGCGCCATCAACAAATCGTCTATCTTTATTTACAGCTTTTATTTTTAATAAATCTTCAGTTGTTAAATCAATATCTGATGACTCGAAATTTTGTCTCAATCGAGTAGGATTCACCGATTTAGGAATAACCGATATACCACGTTCCTGCACCCATGCTAGAATCAACTGAGCAACACTACAATCTTTTTCATCTGCAATCAATTTTAGCGACTCATCCTCAAGTAAAATAGGTTCATCAGCCTTTTTAAGATTAGCTGGTCTATCGTTGGATCCTAATGGCGAATATGCAGTTAAAGCAATATTATTTTCATTACAAAACTCAAAAAGTTCTAATTGTTGAAAATAGGGATTTAATTCAACTTGATTTACAGCAGGTTTAATAACAGAATTATCAATTAGTTTCTGTAATTTTTTAATACCAAAATTACTAACGCCTATATTTTTAACAAGTCCCATTTCAACAGATTTTTCCATTGCTTTCCATGTTGTTGAAATTGGCATTTCTTCTTCTGTATAGTAATCATCTGATTTATCTCCTGCCGAATTTGTTTTCATTGGGACTGGCCAATGTATTAGATACAAATCTAAATACTCTAATTGTAAATCTTCCAAACTTTTTTGTAATGCAGGAATTACATTTTCTTCGCCATGTTTATCATTCCACAATTTGGATGTAATAAAAAGATCTTCTCTTTTTACTATTCCATCCTGAAATAGATTATTCAAAGCCTCACCTATTTCTTTTTCATTTCCATATATAGCTGCACAGTCGATATGTCGATATCCAATCTTAACAGCTTCAATAACTGCATTTGCAACTTCTCCAGGTTCCGACTTCCAGGTGCCAAGTCCCAACAATGGAAATTTACTTCCTTTATTTAATTCTAAATGTTTCATTATTTATATTTTAAAAAGTTTTTTTATTGTATATACAACAAAAATAATATACCAAGATCAACAAAATATTTACTCTGATTATGCAACACCTATGAATATCGAACAATTAAATAAACAAACTCATTAATAATAGTTATCATAAACAAATATCATTAAAATGTATGTGTTCCATAAGCATAATGATTATGTTGAGCAAAAGGTTCGAAATCGCATGTTTTCATAAACTCAACAGCTTTATACATTTTTTCGCCCAGATCTCTTGCAGATTTTTCAGCTATTGGCATATCCTCTTTTATATTATAAATACATACATTACCTACATTAGAAATACCATGTACGGAAAAAAAAGTTTCAATGGTTTTCAAAGCTCCTGAATGCCCCAAACTACCAGCAGAAAATAAGGAGGCACCAACTTTATTTCCGTTCAAAGGAGAAACCGCATAACTTCTATCAATAATAATTTTGCACTGGGCATTCACATCATAAAAATATATGGGAGAAGCGAAAATAATACCATCAGCTTCTTTCATTTTCTGATGCAAGTCTTTCATATCATCCTTGATTCTACATTCTTTAAGCTTCATACAAGCCATGCATCCTATACATGGCTTGTGATCTTTAGCTCGTATTGAGTAGATTTCAACTTCTGCACCTAGTTCTGTAAGTTTATTAATTGTATGTTCGGCCAATGCCATTGTATTAGATCTAATTCTGGGGCTAGTCGATATAACTAAAATTTTCATTTTCCGCTATTTTAATTTTTGGTCACAAATTTAAATATAATTTAGTTTTATTTTTTTAATAAAATGTTAATCTCGGAACTATAAAACCTACAAAGTCACCTTTGTATTATAAGTGAAAATTAATAAGGCAATTAGGATAAATATAATAAAAAAGGCGGCAAAAATCATCAAAACTAAAATTATAGTAAACAAAAAAAACTAGACTCTTTGAATATTTTTATATATATTTGATTAACAAGATTTAATGAGATGTGTTTTTTTAATTGAATTTTATATTCCGAATTGAAAATTATATTTTTTCATATTATTTTTCCAACTGTATAACTAAAAAAACTCAAAACTAATGGCAAAAAAAATTTTAAGCGTATTTCAAAAATTTGTACGCATTGAAAGTCTAGGAGGTATTCTTCTAGCAGGCGCAACGCTTCTGGCTCTGATAATTGCAAACTCAAATTACGCTGATTCCTATCACAATTTCTGGCAAAGTAAAATTGGTTTTTATTCCCCCAATTTCGAAATTATAAAACCTTTAATATTATGGGTTAATGATGGCTTAATGGCTATATTTTTCTTTCTTATAGGGCTTGAAATAAAAAGAGAAGTTACTATAGGTGAACTGAATACTCTTAAAAAAATATCATTCCCTTTTTATGGGGCTTTAGGAGGAATGATATTACCTGTGGTATTATTCTTTATAATGAATCAAAACCCCGATACCTTAAAAGCTTGGGGGGTTCCCATGGCAACAGACATAGCATTCTCATTAGCCGTATTGAATAGTTTAGGAAAACGTGTTCCATTAAGCCTAAAATTATTCCTAACTGCATTCGCTATTGTAGATGATATAGGAGCTGTTATGGTTATTGCTATATTCTACAGTGGAACTATCAGCATAGCTCATCTAGCAGTTGGAATATTGTTATTGGCTGTTTTATATTTCCTATCCTATAAATCGATTTACAATGTATTTTTAACATTTTTCTTAGGAATAATAATCTGGTATCTTTTCTTAAAATCAGGTATACACCCAACAATTGCAGGAGTACTAATAGCATTTTCGATACCTGTTAGACAAAGGGTAAACACACCTAAATTCATCAATAGAATTTCGAAAATGGCTAAAAAATTAAAAGATAACAGTATTGAGAATAAGCCTATACTTTCAACGGCGCAAATTCATGCAATTGACAATATAGAAGACTGGATTGAAAAATACCAATCACCATTACAGCATCTTGAACACAAATTACATACTTGGGTTGCATATTTTGTTATTCCTATTTTTGCATTTGCGAATTCAGGCATTAGCATTAATTTAGATTCAAATCTTGATATTTCACTAATAATAAATATAATAATATGTTTGATTATAGGAAAAGGATTAGGAGTAAGTTCATTCGTTTATCTTGCTAAGTGGCTGAAGCTATTAAGCATTCCTAAAGAATTATGCTTTAAGCAAATTATTGGAGTTTCGTTTTTAGCTGGTATTGGATTTACTATGGCTATTTTTATTGCTAGCTTGGCATTTAAAGGAGAAGATACTTATATTACTTCTGCAAAACTAGGAATATTTATAGCTTCAATATTAGCAGCAATCATTGGATATTCTATTCTTCGATTAAGCAAACCAAAACAAGAATCTATAGTATCATAAGTATACAAAGAATAGAGTTGATTGATTTAAAGGGATTAGTAAAACTACAGGATGGTTTAATTTAACAAATTATGTATTAATGATTATTCCAGGCTTACAGCCTTTTATTTATAAATCTTTTTAGCCCAATGCATTGCATTGGGCTCTGTTATATATGCCTTTCAGGCAAGATAAATCAATTACCAATAGAACAATGTATTCGACTGTTTTCTTATACCTTTTAGGCAAAGCATAAGTTGTCTATTATTTCTTTTTATTTCAGAAATTCCTGAAAGGCTTTTATTATATTATATCAGGCTATGTCTGATGCTGTGAAATCCACTTCAAAACTAGTTTGTAGGGCTCAGAATTAATAACACAATTCTTTGGGTTGTGCTATATATGCATTTCAGGCAAGATAATACACTTGGAATATTATAGTTATTGAATTTTCTTAACAATAATATCTTTACACATTTCTACTTTTATCATAAATACTCCTTTCGTAATATGATTTACATATTTTCTTGTACAGTTTATCTATACTGCATGCAAATTTTATGTAGTTCACCTATTATTTAAATTGACCAATTTAAACTCTCCTTTTTTATACTACAAAAAAAAGAGCATCAAATAAATGATGCTCTTTTTGAATGCGGAGAGGGAGGGATTCGAACCCCCGGTACCTCGCGGTACAACGGTTTTCAAGACCGCCGCATTCGACCACTCTGCCACCTCTCCGTTTGCGTTGGCAAAAGTACGATAAATATTCCTATCTCAAAATATTTTTTCACTTTTTTTTAACTAAATCCAAATACTCAAATATAAATTCCTGATTATATGCAAAAAGGGTGAACAAAAAAAATGTTCACCCTTTCTATATTTCTAACTAAACTAAATATTATTTTCAATTTAATCTATCCAATTCTTCACTCATAACCCTTGCGCTATGATAAGAGACAGCTATCTCCTCAACATCTTTATAGTCCAATTCACTAAAATTGAGTTTATAATCAGCCTTAACCATTTCTATTAAATCAGAATATGAATTAAAACTAACTTTGCCTTTTCTTGCATCGTTTATTAAGTAACAATACATTGCACCACTAAAACTTCCGTAACGTTCAGAGATATTATTGGCTCTAGATAGTTTAGATTCATCGTCAATCAAAAGATTTTTTAACTCCTCGTTGCTATAATTTAATTCCAGACTCTTATACTCAGCAAAACCTTCATAGCTTAATTTAGTATTTTCAACATATGCAGAATCCACATACAAATCTTGTCTATACTTTCTGAAAAACAAAGCGTGTTGCAGGGCTTCTTTCCTTTTTTGAGCCGAGCATTTTATAGCTTCTCTTAGGGCATTCCACTCTAATTTCAACCAAAATCTTGCTTCTAAATCTCTAAAGTAATTCAATTCTCGTTTCAGTATATTTAAATCAATTTTCTCTTCGTTAGTTTGAAAAAGAGTCAATAAACAATGAGTAAGATATATCGTTGCATTTGACTTTTTCTTGATTTCAGAAAATGGTATTATATAAGTTGTTTTATTATTATAATATAGAAATCCTTTGGTAAGTTTAAATTCTTCGGGAGGAACACCAATATATACTCCAGATTGATTCCTAGATCCTTCGAATTCAAAATTCGCAAAAGCAGAATTATTATCTAAGATAACAATTGGCTGGTTAAGGTAATTTTCTGAATTATTAGAATCAGCACTTAATTTTATTTTAGAAATATTATCAAATATATCTAAAATTTCAGGAGCATTTTCGTTAGAATATGCACATGAATACGCTAACATAAAAGCGAGAAATAGAGAAATTAAATTTAAATTTTTCATGACTATATAATGTTTTTGTTGGGATGCAAAACACCAATCAATTAACGTGCCTTTATTTATATTTCATTAAATTAGTGTGTCTTAGCAAACATATCAATATCTCATTCTGAAAACTAACTATATTATTCTGCACAAAAACGCACAAAATAGTGTTCATTTTCGTACATATTAAATAAACAGAATTAAATTAATTTAATTCAAGCTTAGGATACAAAACACACAACACCAACTATATCACTATTTTTCAAACACTTGAATCAATGACTCAATTCATATTCTGAGGCAAATTTAAGCTATAAAAATCAAGTCTAAACAAAAAAAGCACTAATACTTGTTAATAATATTTAATTTTGAAAATAATCCGAATTTCATGTTACGCAAAAACGGGTATTCGCCATTATATCAGACAAATACCCGTTTTTTTGTATTTTTATTCTAAATATTATTTCTTTCTCTTCTTTTTCTTTTTATTTCGAGTCACATCTTCCATGAAATTTTCTGTTTCTTCCATCAATTCTTTTAGACTAGAACTGATATCCTCAGAATAATCCTTTGTCATAGAATAATCACTACCTGATATTTCTAATTCTCTAATACTAGAATCTATATACGCCTCTATCCTTTCTAGAAGTTCTAGTTCTGTTTCAGGACAACAGAATGATACAGCAACTCCTTTTTTATTACCACGTCCAGTTCTACCTACTCTATGAACGTAATTATCCGTTTGCTCAGGAAGATCATAGTTAACAACAAACTCTACATCAGGAATGTCAATACCCCTAGCACTTACATCTGTGGCGATTAAAATCCTATACTTCGACTCTCTAAAATCGTTCAAATTAGTTAATCGTTCATTTTGATCTTTACCTCCGTGCATATCTCTAGCATCAATTCCAATTTTATTAAGAAATTTACACACTCTTTCGGCTCTCAGTTTTGTTCTGACAAATACTAATATTTTTGATTCTTCATTTTCCTGATAAAATCTCTCAAGGAAAAATCTTTTATCATCCATTTTTATATATGCTACCGAATGATCGACATTTTTAGCTACAGAATTCTTTGGAGATATTTGAATCCTGATAGCCTTCTTCACTATAGAATATGCAAGACTCTTAATCTTTTTATCAATAGTTGCTGAAAAGAATAGACTTTGTCTTCGAGAAGGTATTATTTGGACAACATCCTTAATATCTTTTATAAAGCCCATATCCAACATATGATCAGCCTCATCCAATACTAAAGTATCAACTCTTGATAAATCTAATTTATTTTGAGCATTCAAATCAAACATTCTACCAGGAGTAGCAATAAGGACATGAGCACCTTTACGCAGATTATCTATTTGCTGTTTCTGATCCACTCCTCCATATATACAGATTGTCTTTAGTCCTGTTCCTTTTGAAATAGCAATAAATACATCCAATATTTGACGAGCTAATTCACGAGTAGGCACCATAATCAAGCAACTCACTTGTCGTGGATGTAATCTTCTTTTTTGACTTACTAGCTTGTGTATGATAGGTATAGCAAAAGCAGCTGTTTTTCCAGTACCAGTCTGTGCTATACCCAATACATCTTCATTTGACAAAATAGATGGTATGGCTTTAAATTGTATGTCGGTGGGTCTCTTGAATCCTAAATCTTTTAGATTTTCTTTAATCTTAGAGTTTATACTATATCTTTCAAATTTCATATTTATCAGCTAATTATATACAGGGCAAAGTTAAGTATATTTTCTTTGTATTTTTTAAAATAAAAAAAAACTCTACTTAGGATTCTAATTACGCTATAAAATTCAAAAAAATAGGCTGCCCTTTATAAGAACAGCCTATTATTATAATCTTTAGATTGTATTAGATATTTAAATCATCAGCTTTAAATTCATTAATAGAATATTCAAAACCTAAGAAATTGTCTTTTAAACCACTATTATCACCATTAAGCACTGTAGGAACTTCGGTAATTTTAATAACACCATAATATGTTTTTGTTCCAGCATATTTTATTAAAATACAATCACCTTTATAAACAGGAATATTTGCTGCTCCATTCTGAAGAGTTAAGGTTTCAACTGCTTGCTGTACCCATCTATAACTTGTAGCCTGATAGGCATTATATTTTAATTTTTCGAGATCCGATTTAATCCCTTCTATCTTAGCTATATTAGCATACTCAGATGCAGTGATAACAGCATAGCTGATATCAGTATTTGCAATTCTAATTTCTGGAATATACTTATTTAACCAATCAGCATACTTAACTAACTCTACCATATTAACAGCATCTTTAGTCTTTCCTAATTCAGTTTCATTAAGGAAAGCTTTTCCTAAGACTAAATCGCAAACTGTAAGGTCAATATCATCATTATCTTCATATGATAAATTTATTTCAGTATTTGCTGGCATACTATGTTCTGATACAGCATATGTCACGTGAGTAGTTTCTTCGATATCTATATCTGTATGCTTAGAAATAAGCTCGAAACTAAACTCATCACTAGCCAAACAATCTACAGGGTTATATTTGAATTTGATAGTTCCGTCATCATAGGTATACGACACCAGACCTGCTTCAATATCATGTTCTGAACCGTCCAAATTTATTTCAATAGCAGTAATATCTTTCCACTCATCAGTTGGAAGCATATTCTTCTTGAATTTCACATATACACTTAATTTTGTTTCATCAAGATCATCTGTTGCAGGTTTTATCTCAAACTCTGTATATTTAACCTTAGTAGACCCTTCCATTAAAGAGTCTTTTACAAATTTTTCATCTTTAATTTCTCCAAAAGTAGAAAATTTAGTAACTGCCGCCTTGTCTGTATGGAAAGTTGAATACATTTCCTTTCTTACGTCTCCGTATGTTGCATATACATAAAAACGCTTTGATGCCCCTAGAGTATCTTCTTCTGACTTAAAAACATCCGATCTGTTAATTGTATATTCAAAAACATTCTCTGAAACATCACCAGATGCAACAGTTTCACCATCTACTACTATTTCAGCCTTGGTAACACTGTACTTTTCAGAAAGAAAATCAATCTTTCCTGTTACTTTTGTATCAAAAACAGTGAAGTCATTACTGTTTTTCAACTTAACTGAGTCATAATAATTTATTTCTGGATCGAAGTCGTCACAAGAAAATGCGAACACACCCAAAAATAAAATCATTAAGTATTTTATATTATTCTTCATAATTTATCAGATTTAAATTTATTTTACATCAAACCATAATTTGATGGTACTCTCATTACCTCCTAATTTGGCAACAGCAGCTGCGTAAGCATCAGGATTTAAAGTTGCCTCTGTTGATGAATATGGATACCTTTTTGGGATACTTTCATAAGTATATTCTGTTCCCCCTGTTACAGGTTCAGGAAGGTTGAATTTAGGATAATCAAGGCGTCTCCATTCAGTCCAAGCCTCAACACCTCTATCGTACATAGCAATCCACTTTTGTGTTCCTATTTTTTGTCTATAATCACCTACTGCGGTAGCATATGCTACTTTAGGGTTTGCAAGATATATAGCAACATCAGCATCCGAGCCACCCCAATATTTAATACTTGCGGTAATTGCATTATTGTAATGATCTGCAGCAACATCAGTTGTCCAGCCTCTTTCGGCTGCTTCAGCGAAGAAAAATTGCATTTCTACATAATCCGATAATATTACTGGAAGCTTAGGATCAATAAATTTAGGTGTAAAATGCGAATAATTTCCATATGGTTTACCAGAAGAAAGACCATATTCCAAGCCTACATACTTTCCACCTTTTTGAGTAAACCAAAGTGCTCGTCTAGGATCCTCTAAATCATTCATTTTATCCATAAGAGTATTAGATGGAACGAAATCATTTCTAGCATCAATTACAAAAGCTTCATTTATTGGATTCACCCAAGGATCAGATCCAGGAGGAACGTAAGTTAAAGCTTCAGTAGCTTTAAAACCAACTTCTTTATAATATTTTTTGAAATAATCACTTGGTTTTGTCTCAAATTTATCTTCAATGTCAGCAGCACGCATACTCATTCTAATAATAAGAGCTTGAGCAAATTGCTTCCATTTTGCAACATCACCACCAAAGAATACATCATTTGAGCCAAAAGAAGCAGCTTTTGTATCAAATAGAGCGATAGCAGCATCTAATCTTTTAAATAAATCTTTATAAATCTCGATAGCATCATCGTATTTAGGAAGAGGGTTTTCCAATGCCATTAATGCTTCAGAATAAGGCATATCACCAAAAGTCTCCACCAAGATAGTATACGACAATACGTTTAAGACCTCAATGATTGCCTTTTTATTATTCAACTCAGGCATTTGAGAATCAGTATATTCACGAGAATCAAGTATAGTATTAGCTTCTTTTAAATCGATAAGAACATCTCTATAAAACTCTCTTGCAAAAGTTCCTGGTATATCTCTATCTGCAAAATCATATCTACTTTCAGTAACATAAGTAGTTTGTGACCAATGCTGACAAAGCAATCTTGATATATTGTAATTTACATTACATTGAGCATACTGTAAAACTAGCTGTATTTGACCAGCTGCAAGCAAATTCCCAGCATCAACTTGGGTTGCTTTTTTAGGGTTTATATTATTTTCCAAATCACAAGAAGGCAATAAACCCAATGTGAAGATTCCAATAATAATATATAATATATTTTTTTTCATATTTTCTCAGAAATTAAATTAGAATCCTAAAGTAACGTTAAATCCATAAGTTCTAGTTGTAGGATATGCACAATTTGCGATACCTTGGAAGTTACCTGAACTTAAACCTGACTCTGGGTCAAAACCTGGTGTGTTCTTATGTAAGATCAATAAATTACGACCAATTAATGATAGAGATGCTTTAGTTAGGAAGGTTTTATCCATAATGCTTTTTGGTAATCTATATGTAAGACTCACCTCTCTTAATTTCACATAAGAAGCATCGTATACGTATCTTGCAGTTGGTGATGGACCATAGTAGAATGCGCCACCCCAGCCACCTGCATATGCATAGATATCATTAGGGCTACCATCTTCTTTAACAGCGTTTGCAAATCTAACACCACCACCCATTGAAGGAAGATCACGGATAGGGAATCCTTTGTCGTTAAGACCAGCAGTTTCTTTTAAAATACCAGTAGCAAGACCATATTTTCTATCAACAGAGTAGATATCACCACCATGCTGTATATCTATTAAAGTTCTAAGAGTAAAACCCTTATAGCTAAATGTATTAGTAATACCAGCATTCCATTCAGGAGTAACATTACCAATTACTTTATCTACCTCTTTAGTTTTTTTGTAATAACCTGAAGCATCAACAACTGGTTTACCATTAATTCTAACAAAGTCGGTACCTCTAATTGCACCATATGATTCACCTAAAGTTGCATTAATAGTAACATCCCATGCAGAGGTTAACTCAATATTTCTAACATCTCCAAATAGTTCTTTTACTTCATTCTCATTTTTAGTCCAATTTACATTCATATTCCAAGTGAAATCACCTGTTTGAACAGGCGTACCATGTAAACTCAACTCAAGACCTCTATTTTCCAACTCACCTGCATTTACATATGTAGCAGAATATCCAGCAGTTGGACTAATTTTAATAGGAATAATTTGATCAAAAGTATTTGCTTTATACCAAGCAAAATCGAAACCAAATCTATTGTTAAGGAAGTTAGCTTCAAGACCTAATTCTAAACTCTTTGTTCTCTCTGATTTAAGATTTGGATTTAAGTTTGTACTTGGAAGTGTAAAAGGAGCTACAGAACCATGGTTGGTATACTTATCATAAGTCTTATTAACATTGTAAGGCTGTGTATCATTACCAACCTCAGCATAATTTACTCTTAATTTAGAGAAAGTTAAGAAACTAAGTTCTTTTAATGCTGGTAATTCAGTTGGAATAAAAGATAAAGAAACAGCTGGATAAGTATAAGTATTATCATCATCAGGTAAAGTAGAAGATTGGTCAACACGAACAGAACCTTCAATATAAACCATATTCTTATAACCAGCCGATGCACTAGCATAGAATGATTTAATATCAGATTTATTATCTCTCTCAGTAGGAGAAGTTGGCACTACAGAGTTTGAAGTAGTATAAAGTAAAGGTACCACCAAACCACCTTGTGTCTTACCATACATTGATGTAACTCTATTATGTCTGTAACCTACACCAGCAAGAGCATTAACACTAACATCATTAATTTGCTTTTTATAACGAGCCATGAAGTCAGAATTCATCTCAGAGAAAGTTCTTCTATAACTAGTAAATCCACTTGTTTTGTGAGATCCAACTGCAACCTTTTCTTTTTGTTCCTCTTGATATGAATCTAAACTTGTTTTCCATACAAAAGTTAAATCCTTGTTATATTTATATTCTAAACCAATATATCCATAGAATCTATTTCTTTCGTCTTCCTGAGCATTCATATATCTAGTCCAATATGGATTATTAGTAAATGCCATTTTATGCGATGTAGGACTGTTATAGTTCCATCCAAGATGTCTACCATCATTAGACTTATAATTCTTCAATCTGTCATAATCCAAGTTAACCTGTCCCCATTGTGCAATATTCTGCATTGGATTATCTTCGTCGTATCCAGTACCGAAACGACCTTCACCCTTAGTTCTAACAAAATTACCACTAAACTCAGTAGAAAACTTATCATTAAATTTATATTTAGCTTTACCACCAACCATAGTTTTCTTAATCGAACTATTAGGAAGAATACCAGTTTCATCATTATTGGTAAAAGTAAGTCTGAAATTATACATATCAGAACCACCCTCTAATGAAACACTATTAGAATACTTAACTGCAGTATCAAAGAAATCATACACTTCATTCTTAGGAGCAACCCATGGTCTTTCCTCTAAGAAATTGTCAGCAGCAGGATCCATAGCATCCCAATGTACAACCATTAAGTTTGGATCAAAAGCAGGACCATAAGAAGCATCGTCATTGAAATTTACAAAAGTTTTGCCTTCGGCTAAACCCTCTAAAGAAGTTTTTGACCAATCAGTATCTGGACCCCATGTAAAATCTTGCGAATAACCAGCACCATACTCATACTGATATTCCGGCATTGTGTTTTTATTAATAGAACTCCAGGTGATACCTGAGTTTACAGTAACACCAATACCTTTTTGTTTTTTACCACTTTTAGTTGTAATAAGAATAACACCATTAGCAGCACGAGCACCATATAAAGCAGTAGCTGCAGCACCTTTAAGAACAGATACAGTTTCAATATCTTCAGGATTTATATCGGCAGCAGCATTACCATAATCATAACCACCATGTCCATGAACCTGATCCAAACTATTTGTGTTTGAATTATCAATAGGTACACCATCAACTACAAAAAGGGCTTGATTGTTATTCATAAGGGAAGTTGTACCACGAATAACAACATTTGCAGATCCACCCATTGTATTAGCCTGTCTAATATGCACACCTGCTACTTTACCAGAAAGAGAGTTAACAACGTTTGATTCTTTCGACTCACTCATCATTTCTCCTCCAATTTCTGTTACAGCATAACCTAAAGATTTTTTCTCCCTAGTTACACCAAGAGCTGTTACAACAACTTCATTTACCCCTACAGATTCAGTTTTTAGGGATACGTCAATTTTTGTCTTTTTTCCTACAGTTACTTCTTTAGTAACCATACCTACGAAACTAAATATAAGAACATCAGTTTCTTTTGCTTTGATGGAATACTTACCATCAATATCAGTACTAGCACCAATTGTAGTACCTTTAATCACAACAGATACACCTGGTAAAGCAGTGCCATCTTCGGCATGCTTAACGACCCCAGTTATCTGCTTGGTTTGCGCATTCACTAATTGTATCCCTATGGTTAAAAGGAATACAACTAGTCCAATCATTTTTTTCATAAAATAATTTTTTTAGTTAGTAATTAAGTAAGATGCAATATGGTAAATGGTAATTCTTGGGTTAAATATAATTTTTTTTCTTTACTTAACAAACTTTAACGTTTAATTAACATACTTTAATTACATGAATTTTGTCATAAAAACTCTTTTACAGTTTTATTTAAATTAAACTTTACATAAATACACATAACAACAAGCTATAGACCTATAAAATAGCACCTCAGCTACTTAGCAATAAGGATTAAAAAAAACACTCCGAACATTAGAAACAATGAGAAAGACAACAAAAAAAAATAAACATATTGTATTATTTAGAATAATTATAAACACGATACAGTTAGCATAATATAAACATAGAATCAATAAGCAATAAACCACCACTTCAATATTTTAGATTAACTTAATTGAAATAATCAAAAAAAGACCAGCAAAACTTTCAGGGTAAAGAAACTTCGCAACAACTAAAAAATAGAACACTTGGGTAAAACTCAAATAATTTTAACATAAACCGATCACAATTAACAAACTTGGAATTTGTTTTATTTCGAAAATATATTTAAAGTTGCATTATTATGTACCAAACCAAAGAGTAAAAAAGCATCACTATTACATAATAAAATCGAAACAAATACGTCTATTTATCAAACAAGAGAATAACTATTAAGTAATTTACAATCCACAAATGTCACACAAATCCACATACAATAGATTAAGGAAAATAACACTTAAATCACTTTTACTTCTACTATTGTTTTTTTTTACCAACAACATCTTTTCCCAAGACAGCATAACTAATAACACCATAAAGAAAAGACCTAAAATAGGACTTGTTTTAAGTGGCGGTGGAGCAAAAGGATTTGCTCATATCGGAGTATTAAAAATAATTGACAAACTTGGAATTCCTATTGACTATATAGCTGGAACAAGTATGGGTAGTATTATTGGCGGGCTATATTCAATTGGGTACACTGCTGAACAAATAGAACAATTTGTAATTGAAAAAAATTGGGATCAAGTTCTATCTGATAATGTATCTAGAGAATATGTACCCATTTACGAAAAAGATTACTACGAGAGATATATATTATCTATTCCGATAAAACCAAAAGGAATACAATTCCCCAAGGGAATAGTTCAAGGGCAAAACATTATTAATATATTTGAAGAACTAACAACAGACTATCACAAAGAATCAAATTTCAGAGAGTTTCCAATACCCTTTGTATGTATAGCAACAGATTTAGAATCTGGTAAACCTGTTGTACTAGACAAAGGATATCTTGCCGATGCTCTTCGAGCAAGTATGGCAATACCTACTTTTTTTTCACCCATAGAGATAGATGGTAAACTATTAGCAGACGGAGGAATGGTTAATAATTTTCCTGTTAAAGAAGTTGTAGATATGGGAGCCGACATTGTCATCGGTGTAGATGTTCAATCAGGACCTAAAACAAAACGGGAACTAAACTCATTTATAGATATAATTAACCAAACTGTTACACTAATGTCATTAAATGAATTCAAACGCAATATTGATTACGTAGACATCTACATCAAACCTGATATAGGAGAATACTCAGTAGGTAGCTTCTCCAACGCAAAAGAACTAATAGAACAAGGAGAAAAGAAAGCTATTGAAAACATTGATATTTTTAAAAATCTAAAAAACAAATACCAGTTCAATTACAAAAGAGAAGAAACGATAAAACACCCTGATGAAAGAAAATTCCTTATTAAGGAAATTACGGCTAATGAAAACAAAAAAATAAGACACTCAATCATCAGAGGTAAATTTAACTCAAAGCTACCAGACTCCCTAGACTTCAAACATATAAGAAAATCCATAAATAGAATATACGGAAGCAACAGTTTCAAACAAGTAGATTTCAGATTATTAGGAGAAAACCAAGATAGCTTAAATATTAGACTTGTCGAAAAACCGAACAAACATCTCAATATTGGATTACATTACGATTCGGACAATGACGCAGCAGTTCTTTTTAATTTCAGCATTAGAAACAAGCTAAGATATGGGTCAAAATGGTCTACAGATATCCGATTAGCCGAAAATCCTAGAATTAAAACTAATTATTATATAGATAATGGATTAAAACCAGGTTTTAAATTAAGTGCTGAATACACAGACTCGCAAGTATATGGATACGAAGATGGCGAAAAAGTCACGAGTTACGATTTTGACTATGCAAAAGCTGAAATTCAAATGAATTCAACTTTTAGAGAATCATACTCTTTAGGACTGGGTATAAAGACCGAATACTTTAGAGCACAAAATAGATTTTCAGATCAAATAGAGGAAGAATCTGCTGAAGATGATATTTTTTATTCTTACTTTGCTTCTTTACACATTGACAACCATGAAAAATCATATCATCCTAAAACTGGTTTTTCTTTTTACGGAGAATACAAACTATTCACAAATGACGGAATCACCCTAGACGGCATGGAAAAGCCTGCCTCTTCAGCATACTGCAAAATACACAAGGCTGTTGGTTTGACAGATAAATTTACTGTTTACCCTCAGTTCTACGGAAGAGTCGTTTGGGGAACATCGATTCCATTATTCTACGAATCCCATACAGGAGGGGTCGATCAAACAGACTATTTTGATAGCCAACTACCATTCATAGGATTAGAACGAATGGAAATATCTTCGCGAAATTCTCTAATCCTGCGACTTGACTTGCAGTATGAGATTTTCAAGAACAATTTTTTGAGTCTTAAATCTAATATTGGATTAATAAACGATGATATAAACGAACCATTCAACAACAAAGATATAATATCTGGAATTGGGTTAACATACTCATACGCTAGTATAATCGGACCTCTTGATATTTCTCTTTTATATTCTGGAGAACAAGATCGTCTAACAAACTATATATCACTAGGTTTTTGGTTCTAAAAAAATTAAAAAGCCATAATCTTTTGCTACTGCATTAGAATTATGGCTCTTATATTTAATTTAAAAACTGAATCAACAATTATTTTCTGAAAGAAATTTCTCCGCATCCATGGCTGCTTTGCAACCACTTGCAGCAGCTGTTATAGCTTGTTTATATCTAGGATCTTTTAAATCGCCACAGGCAAAAACACCTGGAATATTGGTAATCGAAGTTTCTGGCTGAGTTTTAACATAACCTTCCTCATTTAAATCAATATAAGACTTAAACAAATCAGAATTAGGTTTATGCCCAATAGCTACAAATATACCATCTACATCTAACTTAATTTCTTTATTATTTTTATTATCATTCACAAGTATAGATTCTACTGCAAGATCTCCCACCACCTCTTTTACGGTATGTTCGTAAAAAATCTCAATATTTTCAATTTTATTCAATCTTTTTATCATTGGTCTTGATGCCATCAAATAGTCTTCTCTGACAATCATAAAAACCTTAGAAGCTAATTTGGATAAATATATTGATTCTTCGGCTGCTGTATCACCTCCTCCTACAACTGCAACTTGTGTGTTTTTATAAAAGAAACCATCACAAGTTGCACATGCAGAAACTCCCGAACCTTTAAATTTTTCTTCACTCTCCAATCCTAGATATCTAGCAGAAGCACCTGTCGCCAATATTACTGAATCTGCCTTAATCTCCGTTCCGTCAGACAAATTCACCAACAATGGATATACTGAAAAATCAACATTCGTTACTAAATCGGGCAAACATCTTGCACCAAATCGTAATGATTGTTCTTTTAAATCATCCATCATAATATTTCCATTCACTCCTTTAGGGTAGCCTGGGAAATTATCAATATCAGTTGTAGTTGTTAATTGTCCTCCTGGCTGAACACCTTCAATAACTAAAGGTTCTAAATCTGCTCTTGAAGTATAAATTGCAGCTGTATAACCTGCTGGTCCAGAACCAATAATTACACACTTCTCTTTTCGTTCTTTTGTGTTAGTTAGCATTTTTTAAATTAAGCTTTTCCCAATCAATTAAATTAAACTTAAATTTTAATTCGATTAATCGAATTAAAAATAACAGTTAATATATTATAGATTAATTTTATTGATTTAATAAATTTTGAACAACAATTAATAGAAAAATTGCGCGAATACATTTGGATTGTGAATTTTAATAATTAATTGGATTTGCCTTCAAATATAGTAAAATATCAGAAAATTCCTTTCTATTCCAAACTAAAAAGCCATGATACATAAGGCATGCAGAATGTTTGATATAAAACTATAAATTAAATTTATTATCCTAAACACAAAGCCTAATTATTCAGTTCAACCAACTTACAATAAAAGATATGGGAAAACATTTCTCAACTACAACAAAATTGACATTAATTTATTTATGTATAAAGCATGCTTATTTTGATTCTATATAAACTATACTCATAATAATATTTAGACTAAAATTCACATTAGTTTTGCCAAATACTTTTCGGCATCCATTGCTGCCATACAACCAGTACCAGCAGCCGTAACAGCTTGTCTATAGATTGGATCAGCCAAATCACCACAGGCAAAAACACCTGGCATATTTGTACAAGTCGAGTCCTCTAAGGTTTTCACATAATTATTTTCATCTAACTCAATCACATCTTCTAAAAATTCAGAATTTGGACTATGTCCTATTGCTACAAAAAAGCCTTCAACTCTTAAATCTAGTTCCTCATTAGTCTTTGTATTATTCAGCAAAACACCCTTCAACAAATCATCACCATATAGTTCTTTTGTACTATAATTATACAATATCTCTATATTCTCTTTTTCAACAACTCTATCAGCCATTGTTTTCGAAGCTCTCATATAATCTTTCCTTATAATCATATAAACTTTATTACAAAGATTTGACAAAAACAAAGCCTCTTCAGCAGCCGTATCGCCACCCCCAACAACGGCAACATCAAGACCTTTATAAAAAAACCCATCGCATATTGCACATGCTGAGACTCCAGCTCCTTTGTACTTGGTCTCACTATCTAAACCTAAATATTTAGCCGTTGCTCCTGTAGCCAGTATTATTGATTGTGTTATTAAATTATCACCATTATCCAAATAAATCTTATATGGATAATTATCAAAATCTATCTTTTGAACAATGCGAGTTAATGATCTTGCTCCAAATCTTTCTGCCTGACTCTTTAAATCCATCATCATCTGATTTCCGTCAACACCATCCTTATAACCGGGAAAATTCTCAACCTCTGTAGTTGTAGTAAGCTGTCCGCCTGGCTGTAGACCTTCAATTATCACAGGAAATAAATTTGCTCGGGAAGCGTAAACTGCTGCCGTATAACCAGCAGGACCTGATCCTATGATAACACATTTTTCTATATCATTACTTATTGTGTTTTGCATTTTTTATAGTATATAATTTGAGAAACAAAAAGGTCTATTAAATTCACACTTAATTTAATTCTTTAAAAGCTATTAAACACTAATACACGTGACTAACAAGACCTTAACCAAATATACATCTAGAGCAGAACTAGTACAAAATCAGCATTAATATATCTTAAACTCACATAAGGAAAAAAAGGATTGTATATTTTTATTGTTAAGCTTTTAAAACATCAAATTCCCGAACAACTAGTAATAAGACTAGAGAAAAACAGTATAAAGCTTAATTTCTTTATGTTCATCCTATATTTTTTGAATAAAATGAATACAAAAATATTTCTTGCGAGAATTGATTAACATATATTAAACCACGACGAAATAAAAGTTGAATCAAACTAAACGACAATCCAACAATAGTAAATAATCTGGAGAAATTAAATTCCTTATCATATTTCCATTTCAGCATTAATTATTAGCATATTACATAATTCTCAGATAATAATTCCTAAAATTAAATAGAAACATCTGTAACCTATAATTTACTTTTAACGTCAAAGAAATTTTGCTGGTAATATTAAAAAACCCATAAAAACAACTAATTTTAATTACTATGAAATATTCAAAATTCAAAATCTGGAATTTATTCCTAATCGTCTTATGCTTTTCCATCAATACCGCTTGTGGTCAAATAAGTGGCAAAACAGGAAATGGAAATGTTATCTCGCAAAAACGAGAGATATCAAATTTCGAAAATATTAGAGCAAGTGCAGGATTAAACGTATACCTAAAACAAGGTGATAAAGAAGAACTAAGTGTTGAAGCAGATGAAAATATAATTGACTTAATTGAAACAAAAGTTGAATCAAACACACTTATTCTATCAGTAAAAAATAGAATACGAAAATCGACAAAACGAGATATTTATGTAACAATTAAAAATCTGGAATCGTTAAAAATAAGCAGTGGTGTAGACTTAAAATCATTGGATTATCTTAAATTAGGAGATATCAGTATAGCTGTTAGTAGCGGTGCCGATCTTGATTTAAAATTAGATGCAAAATCGACTAACATAAAAGTATCATCAGGCGCAGATGCAGACATCAAAGGAAGCACAGAATCATTAATTGCTACAACATCGAGCGGTAGTGATTTGAACTGCATGGAATTTGAATCCAAAACAGTAGAAGCTAAAGCTTCAAGCGGAAGCGACATATATGTTTATGTTACCGAATCGATAACAGCAAGAGCTAGCTCAGGAGCTGATATCAAATACAAAGGAGCTCCAAAAGAAAAAAACATACATAAATCAAGTGGAGGTAGCATTAGACAAAAATAATATTCATAAAACAAATAGCTGTAAGATATCATACAGCTATTTGTTTATTTATATTGCTTTTGAAAAGGAATTTAACATCGCTATATCTTTTTAAAAATACATCACATAATAAATTGAAGGCAAAATAGGTAGTTGCTCTGAAATATCAATTTTTCTTCTCACCTCATCATATCGCTCCTTTAGTTTGGCTTTATTATTTGTAATATTTTTTACCTCCAATTTTAACTCATGCCTTTTATTCTTCTTATTTATAATATAAGACATAGACAAATTCAGAGAGAATACATCATCAGCCTGCTTATTAAATAAATTATCTTCGTCCACAATCTCCTTACCATATTTTAAACTTTCCTCCAAATTTACGGGGGTATAATACTGACCTCCAGCATACAAAAGCTTGGAGTTAATAGAAAAAATATTTTGATTTGAATCTCCTAGTTTAAACTCTTTACCCCAAAGAAAATTGAATATATAATTTGCATTATACCTAGAATCTCTCTCTACTTTATCCAATGCCTTAAATTTAGATTCATATAAGGATGCTGTAAATAAAAAATAGTAATTATCAACAAAAAATCGCTCAAGACTTAACTCCAAACCGTAATTTTTTCCTGTTCCCTTATTTACAAAATCATATTCTGCAACTCCTTCCATTAAATCTAACAAAGTAATTCTGGAATTTATGTCATTCTCCACAGGGATATCATACAATTTCTGTAGATATGTTTCTAATTTCAAATTAATATTAGCAGTTAACTTTCTAGAGTACGACAAGACATAATGTTCTGCTTTTGTACTTTTTAAATTTTTATTTGGTAAGTAAGCAGCTTTTTCATTATCTAATTTCACATTATAAGTAGACAAACTTGCTAATTTACTATGTAAACCAAAAGCTAAACTTAAACTATTTTTACTACTAAACATATAATTCAAACCTAATCTTGGCTCCACAACAAACTCATCTGTTTGTTTAAAATAAGAAGAGTGAGAACCAGCAACAAGACTAAATTTTTCAGAAAACCTATGTTTCCAATTCACATAAGCTTTCATCAGAAAAGAATCTCCATTATCATCCACAGAATAATTCCTTGAACCTGAATTTAAATAATCTGTAGACCTAATCATATCATAAAACATAAAATTGTATTCAGCTCCAAGCTTGATTGTGTTTTTCCTATTTAGTTTAGAATTAAACTCCGTCAAATACTTAATACTAGAATTTTCCATCTCTTCTGTAAAGGAATTATATAATACATTGGAATTATAATCTTTATAAAACCTATCTGTACTATTCTTATCAAAACAGTATGATATGCTATTTTTAAAATATGACGAATTGCTCAATTGAAATCTATGATTCAGAATAAACACAGATAAGCCACCCTTAATTTTATGTTTACCTATCACGGGAGTATTATCATCATCTTCATCCTCATGCTCCTTTATATACATAGAATTAGTCCCCAAAAGAGCAACTAAATTAAAACTTCCAATTTTTTTACTAGGTAAATTTAGCTTAAACGAAATATCACTATAAATAGGAATTCCCGAATAATCAATTATTCCAATTTTATCCATTAGCCCAAGAGATGAATATCTAGCATTTATAATATATGAACCATAATAATTCTTTGCTACTGGTCCCTCTGATGTCAACTCCGCCCCCAAAGTGCTAATCCCAAAACTATTTTCTGATTTTGAGCTATTACCATTACGCATTTTCATATCAAAGATACCAGAATAGGCATTTCCATATTCTGCAGCAAATGCTCCTGTCAAGAAGTCTGAATTACTTAACATATTACTATTCAAAGCATTTATCGGCCCTCCAGATGTACCTTCCTGAGCGAAATGATTGGGGTTAGGAATATCAATTCCTTCAAGTCTCCACTGAACACCCCTAGGACTGTTACCTCTCACTATTATTTCATTATTACCCTCAGGGTCGCCCGAAACTCCCGCAAATGAAGATACTAAACGAGCTGGATCATTCAAAGCTCCAGCATACCTTTTGGTTTCATCAACTGTAAATAATTTAGAACTAACTAAAGACATCTTATTGAGTGGTTCAGTTTTTTCAACTTTTGCTTTCACTCGTATTTCATCGAGTTTAACAAAAGATTCTTCTAATTTAATGCTTAGCAATAATTCTTTTGCAGACCCAATATTTTGATTCAGAATGTTTTTAGATTTATAACCAATACAGGAAACCATTATTGAATATCTACCGATGGGAACTTTATCAATAACAAAACGGCCATTAGCATCAGTGGAAGCCGCCAATAATGGATTGGTATTTAAAATAACTACATTGGCGCCAATGACAGGCATACCACTATCCTTATCCTTAACTACACCTCTAATATTTTGAAATAAATGTTCATTAGAGGAAAAACTTGAATTATGTATTAACAGTATTACGAACAAACATAAACTTTTGTATACAACAGACAATATCTTCATTTTCAACAGGTTTTATTTTTGACCAATTTCTAAATTATATTTCATCATTATGACAGCAAAGTGTCAATCAACCCCTAATCATTACATAAAAAAAACAAAATTATATTTTTAAATAATTGTAGTTCTCGCTCGGTCAAGCAAAACAAAAACAAGTACAAAACACAGAACTATAATAAGTTTCAAACTTATAAACATGATAAATAATAAATCATAATAAATATTTTTTCATAGTAAAAAAAATATCCATAGATTAGCTTTAGTATTATATTTAATCCAACAAAAAAATAGAATTAGATTTCGAAAAATATTAAACAATAAGATTAATTTGAAGAGAGAAAAGTGGCGCGAACAATTTTAACTAAGTGTGCATTAGAATATTATTGCCTCTTATTTGATTTGTTAGAAATAAATAATCATAATAAAATATGTTTATTTAAATTTTATGTATATGTTTAAATTTTAATTTTAAAAAATTCGGATGATGATTTCTCCAAACTTTCTAAAACCAGGCGATACGATTGGAATTGTTTCACCTGCTGGTAAAATAAAAAAAGAATTTATATTAAATGCAAAAGATATTTTAATATCGTGGGGGTATAAAGTAGAGATTGGTAAAAATGCAGCAAATGATTTTAATTATTACGCCGGCACTGATGAAGAAAGAGCGGATGATCTACAAAAAATGCTCGACGACAAAAAGATAAAGGCTATTTTATGTTCTCGTGGTGGTTATGGTTGTATTAGAATAATTCCAAAATTAAATTTTAAGAAATTCTTAAAAAACCCAAAATGGCTAATTGGATTTAGCGATATATCTATATTGCATTCGCATATAAATTCAAACCTATCAATAAAGACTATACATTCCAAAATGGCTATTAATTTTCCATCTTCAGGTGTTCAGGACCAAACAACAGAGATGATTAGGCATATTTTACAAGGTGGAAATTATGACATCCAAACTCCTGCTAATACCTACTGCAAAGAAGGCAAGGTTCAAGCTACACTTATTGGAGGAAATTTATCTGTAATCAACTGTATATTATCAACTAAGTACAGTATTGATACTACAAACAAGATTTTGCTTTTGGAAGAAGTGGGCGAAAACCTGCACCATCTGGATAGAATGATGAATCATTTTTATTTAAGCGGTAAATTTAACAATCTAGCAGGTATAGTTATAGGTAGTTTTTCTGAAATGAAAGAAAAAGCTCCTGGTTTTGGGAAAGAAGCTTATGCTATTATTTCCGAATATACATCAAAATTGGATATACCTGTCGCGTTTGGTTTTGATATAGGTCATATAACTAATAATAACCCCGTAATCCTAGGAGCTGAACATATACTAGAGGTCAATAATGATATATGTAAATTAAGCTTAGTATAATAGTTTCGTAAATTAGTTCATTATTTTCATGTGATAATGAACTAAATCATACTCTTATTTGGGCTAAATCTCATTATTTTTTTACATAAACTTCATAATTAAATATATCTTGAGAAATAATTCAAGCTTTTTTATAAATAGTTAATTTATAGTCATGTAATGAATACGAAAACAAAAGGTAACAATTCAGAAGAGATTGCAGCTCGACACCTAATAAGCGCAGGTTATGAAATTATTAACCGCAACTGGATTTGTAATAATAGAGAAATTGATATTATCGCAATTCATAACTCTATGCTTATTATAGTTGAAGTGAAATCAATATATTCAGAAAACATTGATGATCCTCTTGAATCTATTAGTTATTCAAAAATAAAAAACATAGCCAAAGCCACACAAGATTATATTGATATCCATGAGATAACGAAGGAAGTTCGATTTGATATTATAACAGTTATTAAAAAGAAAGATAAACAAATAATAAATCACATAAAAGATGCTTTTACTATTCCTCAATACTAAATAAAAGCAGTTTAAATTAACAACAAATAGGGAAATTTGAACTTATTTTATATTCATTATTACTTATTATCCAAACATTTAACACCACCTATAACATTATTTAACATTTATTTACAAAAAAATTTAAAGCATGTTTTATACATTTGTCAAAATTAAAAGTTTGACTCAACAAATTTTATGAAATTACAACTGAAGAATATTATCTGCTTTATTTTGCTTGCAATATACCTTGCTGGTATATGTGGAGTGCAATTAATTCAGCACAGTTGTAAGGTATCTCATAATATTTGCTATGCTTATCAGTCACAAAAACACAATCACGCACATTCTAAAACATGTCAATGTCACCAATGCACATGCTCTTGTTGTTCGAGCGAATCAGACAATACAGATCATTTCAAATGTGATTTCAAACTTTTATACCTTAAGACAAATCCCAATTCCTTAGTTTACGAAACAGTTAAAGCACCAATAGTTCAATTTATCGAGCTTATTGCTTTTAATTTTTCGTTTCAAGAAATTGAAAATAAAAACTACAAAATTCAACACAAAATAAATGATTATTCCCCACCTGAACCATCTTCGGCGGAATTATGTTGTTTTATTTGTTGATACCTTCTATTTTATTGCAAGATTTTTGTCTTGTGCTGATTTACAATACATTTTTATTTTATTCTAGTGGTATATTAATTAATCATCGCTAAAAGCTAATTTCTATAATTAGAAATTTAGGTAAATAGCTATGGATTCTAAAATAATGTATACTATTACATAACCTACATTTTGTAAATCTTTTATCATATAAGAAAAATAACTGGACCATATATTCGATTCGTAAAATCCTAGAAATCGATATAAATCCGCTCAACCACCATATTTACAAATCACTAAAAATGAGATATTTAATATTACTACTATGTCTATTCCCGATAATAGGACAAGCAAAGGGAAATAAGATAAAAGGGAAAATTATAGAAACAACAGAAAAAGGAGAAAAAATACCCCTCCCAGGAGCATCTGTTTTTTGGAAAAATACAAATCACGGAACTGCAACAAACTCAAATGGAGAATTTGAAATCAACGAGGATTCAAATTCCAATACTATTGTTATTCAGTTTGTTGGCTACAAAACAAAGGAAGTAAAATACAAAACAGGAACAACAAATCTTTTAATTAGTCTTGATCCAAACATAGAACTCAACGAAGTTGTTGTTTCGAAACGAAAAGCAGGAACAGTAATTGATAGAGTAAACCCTATACAATCGCAGAGCATCACAGGTGCAGAATTATGCAAAGCTGCTTGTTGTAATTTGGCTGAAAGTTTTGAAACAAATGCCTCAGTTGACGTAGCTTATGCAGATGCTGCCACTGGTGCCAAATCAATCAAACTCCTAGGCCTTACTGGTAAATACATCGAAATGATGACAGAGAAAACACCGAATTTTAAAGGATTAGCCTCTGTATATGGAATGTCATATGTCCCAGGGCCATGGATGCACTCCATACAAGTATCCAAAGGAGTTGGTTCGGTAGTTAATGGCTATGAATCTATAACCGGACAGATTAATATAGAATATCAAAAGCCACAGCTAGCACCAAAATTTTACTTAAATCTTTTTGGTAATAGCATGGGTATGACAGAGCTAAATGCCATTTCAGGAATCCGAATCAAAAAGAATCTTTCAACTGCCTTTCTGGTTCACGCTCAGGATAATGACAAAGAAATAGATCATAATCACGATAATTTTTTAGATGATCCAATGGTTAAGCAATACAATGTGATAAACAGATGGTACTGGAAGCCAAAAAATGGACCAAGCACCCAGTTTGGGGTAAAACTGATTGATGAAGAAAGAATTGGAGGACAAAAGGGCTATGATGAATCAAAACCTAAGGATATAAATAATGCCTTTAGAATTAATATAGATACAAAAAGATATGAATTTTTTGCAAAGTCAGGTTATGTGTTCCCTAATGACAATGATAAATCGATTGCTATAATTACAAACTTTACAACTCATGAGCAAAAATCATTTTATGGTTTAAGAAACTATACTGCAAATGAGGATTATTTTTATGCAAACTTATTGTTTCAATCATATATAGGAAACTTAAACCATAAGTACACAGCAGGATTAAGTTATATTTATGATAAATTTGATGATAACTTAAGTCAAAATGGAGAAAACTTAAACACAGACAGAACCGAAAAAGTTGCGGGAGCCTATATCGAGTATACATACACACCATCTGATGATATAACATTACAGACAGGTTTGAGATATGACAACCATTCTATATATGATGGCTTTGTAACACCGCGTTTACACTTCAGATATAAATTTGCTGAGAAATCAACTCTTCGAATAGCTGCTGGAAGCGGAAGAAGAACTTCAAATACCATAGCTGAAAATTCATACCTCTTAGCATCTAACAGAAAATTTACTTTAGCAAAAGATCTTAAACAAGAAAAAGCTTGGAATTATGGATTAAGCTTAACTCAAGAATTTAATCTATTTAGTCGCAACTTTACACTTTCAACTGATTTTTACAGAACGAGCTTTCAAAATCAAATAATTACAGATTTAGATTATAGTCTTAGAGAGGTTAGATTTTATAATTTAGAAGGCGACTCATGGGCAAACAATTATCAAGCAGAATTAAAATTTTCTCCATTTGAGAGATTTGATATAACAGCAGCTATGAGATTTTCTGATGTAAAAGCGAAAATAAATAACAAATTTCAAGATGTTCCTTATGTAAACAAACACAAAGGTCTTGTGAGTTTATCATATGCAACACGAATGAATATTTGGCAGTTTGATTTTACAAGCCAATTCAATGGTAGTATGAGAATACCGTCAACAGCAAATAACCCTACAGAACATCAAAGAAGAGACAAAGCGCCAAACTATACTCAACTGAGTGCTCAGGTAACAAAAAGATTTAGGCATTGGGAAATATACGCTGGAGCAGAAAATATTGGAGACTATGTTCAGAAAAAACCAATAATTGCAGCCGAAGATCCATTTAGCGAATACTTTGATGCATCAATGATTTGGGGACCAATACAAGAACGTAAATTCTATTTAGGTTTAAGATTCACATTAGATTACAAATAAAATTCAAACACAATATAACATTCACAAAATTTTAATGATTATGAAAAATTTCACAAAAACACTACTTATCTGCTTAATGAGCATCTTTACAATTTGCTTCTTCACTCAAGAAAACTTTGCTAAAAAACACAAAAAAACCAAAACAGTAGTTTTTAAGGTAGAGATGGATTGCCACACTTGTGCCAAGAAAATAAAAGATAATATCCCTTTTGAAAAAGGGGTTAGAAATTTAATAGTAAATTTTAAAGCAAAAGAGGTTACTGTTACTTATAAACTAAAGTCAACAAATGTAAAAACATTAGTTGTAGCATTTAAAAAACTTGGATTCAAAGCAGTTCCAAAACGACCTAATAGAGCATAAAAAAAAAGTATAAGCTCAAGTTTGAATAAACTTGAGCTTATACTTTTCATTCACCCCCCTTTCTCTTCCATTTTTCCTAAAATAACAGATATTTGAAAAATGTAGATTTACTAGGATTTCATTCAACATAAGAATATATACTTATGTAAATCGAAAAATTATTCATCTGATTATAAATTAGATTAGATTTATTTCCGTGATTTAGATAAAAAAATATTTTATCTAACTTAATTTTTTCTACCTTTGCGACCTGAAAACAGTAGTGTCATTTAATTATGATACATGCAACAGGGGAATCATGTGAAAATCATGAGCTGACGCGCAACCGTAATCACAAACTAACTAACTATTAATTCTGTGTAAGTCGGGATACCTGTATACAATAATGATTTGCAAGCTTTCGCGTTACAGAGCATAAAATCAGACATATCGAAACATATACGCATATATATTCCTTATGCCTTATTTTGCTATAGCCTTCAGCATCATAGCATATCATTATCATAAAATCCTGTTTTTGAAAATAGAATATTTAATGAATACGGTATTCATTAAATAATCTTATGAATAATATTGATTATTTATATTAATTCAATCATAAACGCAAATTACAAAAAATGGAATTTTTTGAAATGTTTACTAAACCAGGAACTGCATCTACCTTGATAATATTATCATTAGTTGCTGTGACAGGTATTTTACTTGGTAAAATAAAGATAATGGGTATTAAAACAGGAATAGCCGGCATCTTATTTACGGGTCTTTTTATCGCACATATCGGAGCTGAGTGCGACCCTCATGTTCTTCATTTTGTGAAAGAATTTGGACTAATCCTATTTGTATATTCAATAGGCTTAGATGTAGGGCCAAGATTTATTAGCTCCCTAAAGAAAAACGGACTAAAAATTAATCTTTTAGCTTCAGGTATTGTTGTAACGGGATTTTTAATTGCTGTCATTCTAAAATACGCTTTCAATGTACCAATTAATGTTATCACAGGCGTAATGTGCGGTGCAGTTACAAACACTCCAAGTTTAGGGGCTGCACAACAAACCATTCAGGAATTCTCAAGCCTTCAAACTGATGTTGTAGGTATGGCTTATGCTGTTGCCTATCCTTTTGGTATTTTTGGTATTATTATCAGCATGATACTTCTTCGTGTTATTTTTAAGATAAAAGTAAATAAAGAGGAAGAAAAATATAAAGAAGAAGTTACGGGTGTAAATGGAGAACTTATTGCAATAAATATAAGAATAAGCAATCCTAACATTTATGGTAAAAGCATCGAGTTTTTATCAAAATCATGTGATAATAAATTTGTATTATCTCGTATTGAAAGAAATGGAGAATTTCACGCTTTCGACTCTGGTATAGTTCTGCAGGAAAATGATGTTCTATATGGGGTTTCATCTGATAAATATTTCGATGACTTAGAATTCAATATTGGTAAAATTTCTGTTACTAAAGAAAGGGAAATTTCTGGAAAATTAGGAATGAAACATGTTATGATTACCAATAAGAGTATTTCGGGAAGAACAGTTAAGTCCATTGGAATTTCAAGACAATTTCCGGCCAATATCACGAGAATTTTTCGTAATGGTAACCAAATCATGCCTTCAGAAACTGACACCATCGAATTTGGTGACACAGTAAGAATTGTAGGAGAAAAAGAAGCACTACCACAAGTAGCATCTGCATTAGGAAACTCCGTAAAAGAATTATCACATCCTAATATCCTACCTGTATTCATGGGTATTTTACTAGGAATTTTAATCGGAATAATTCCTATTACCATTCCTGGACTACCAGCTCCTGCAAAACTAGGACTCGCTGGCGGACCATTACTGATTGCACTAATCCTTGGACACAAAGGAAGAATAGGGCGAATGGATTTTTACATAACTCCAAGTGCAAATTTATTCATCAGAGAGCTAGGTATTATAATGTTCCTTGCCTGCGTAGGTTTATCATCAGGAAAACATTTTGTTGAAACCTTAATGAATGATGGCCTAATTTGGATGTTATATGGAGTTATAATAACTTTTGTACCACTTATGATAATCGGAATAATTGCTCGAATAATGAAATTCAATTATCTGTCAATTTGTGGAATGTTAGCAGGATCGATGACAGATCCACCAGCTCTAGAATTTGCTAACTCAATATCTCCAGTTCAGGCTCAATCAACATCTTATGCAACTGTTTATCCTCTTGTTATGTTTTTAAGAGTATTACTTGCGCAAATCTTGGTTTTAATGTTTATCTAAAAAAAATCATATCCAAAAAAAGGGATTCTACAATATAGAATCCCTTTTTTGATATAATATATTAAATTATTTTTTTGCAATAAATGGAGTACCCATTTTCAATAATTCTTTCCCTGACAATTCATTAAGAATAATTCCAGCCATCATATACCAAGCACTTAAAGCACATAATATTAACTCATATCCAGCAACTACATTTAAAGAATGATCAACAAAGTGACCTAAATCTAATAAGATAAAGCCTAATAATAATAAACTAAAAGTAATAGCCATAGCTTTATGAATATAAAGAGAGCCAAGCCATAAAATAAAAGTGAATAAAGTCCATGCTATCAAGTAATAACCTACGTCTGAATGTGTAGATTTATAGATATCAAAGTAATTACACAACCATATAATACCTAATCCAATCCAAAAAGAACCATAAGCAGTAAATGCTGCGAAACCAAAGTTATTTCCAGTTTTTTGCTCAAGCATCCCTGCTATAAATTGAGCCAAACCACCAAAAATAAGACCCATTGCCAATACAGGACCTATACCACATAATCCAATATTATGAAACTGAAGTAATAATGTAGTCAAACCGAATCCTGCTAAACCAACAACAGCTGGATTAGCTAATTTATTCTCTGTCATGTTTATAAAAATTTAAATTGTAAATAAAATCGAGCGCAAAAATAGAAAAATGTTTTACACTTTTACCACATTTATGTAAACTTAACCCTTATCTATTATAGATTCTAACTATATATCCATAAGTAAACTTTCAATTATGTAGTTAATTATTATTTAAAAACCATCATAATAAACACATAATATACTAAATTGATTATTACGGCGTAGCTTTTACACTGTCAGCAAACAAATACAAAAAAAGAGGAAATTCCTAAGAATTTCCTCTTCATATAATAAAGTATAACTTATAACTTACTTAGGTATAATTACTGTAAAGATTGATCCCTTATCAGAACTTTCAACATTTACTTTTGCTTCTAATTTATCGGCAAGTAATTTAACAATATACAATCCCAATCCAGTCGTAGATTCATCACCAGTAGGTTTAGTAGAAAGTCTTGAAAATTTCTTAAACAATAAATGTTTTTCCTCTTCTGGTATACCTGGACCTTGATCGATAAATTGTATGCTTATTCTCTCATCAAATTCTTTTAATCGAAGGATAATTTGCCTATCATGCAAAGTATATTTAACAGCATTGGAAAGCAGATTCTCTGTTATTCTGTGCAACTCAGTAGCTCCCGTCAAACAGTAAATATGATTTGATTCTGCCTCAACATTTATTTTAATATTCTTTTTCTCAGCTGCGGCTCTAAATTCTTTTTCTTTTTCGAGAACAAACTCTACCATATCTACTTCTGTTTTCTTTAAAGCAGATTTATTATTCTCAAAAGAATTCATATCTAAGACATCTGAAATCAGCGTTTTAGCTTGATTTATCTGAAGGGTAATAATATCGACAAATATTGCTTGATCCTCGTCAAGATCAATTGTATTAAATAAGAACTTAACAGAACTTTCAATTCCTCCAATTGGATTTTTCAGGTCATGTGCCAGGATATTTATTAATCCATCCTTATCCTGAGCCATATCATTTAATTCCTGATTCTTTAGCTGAAGTTTTTCGTTATTTATTGAAATCTCTCTATTATTATCTTCTAATATTTTCTTTTGCTCATTAAGCTGGTTGTTGTATTTTTTCGTTTGACGATAAGTAATAAAACCAGCCAAAGCAGCAAGAAATGCTCCAAATATAATTCCTATTATCAAGAATGGGAAAGCTGCTTCTTTTGCTTGTTTTCGGATAAAAGAAGTTTTTTGATGAATTATAAGTTTACAATCATAATTCTGATATGTCACAGCCGACAGTAAGTATGATTCATTTATGTCCGTATTATGACAAAAAGCTTTAATAGTATCCTCTTCAAAGAAGTTTTCAAAACTTATACCTTCATTATCAGTATTCGAGAATTTGTATTTAGATATATGTTTATTCTCTTTCGAAGTTAAACCTGGTTCTGCCAAAACTCTACCATTACTATCAATCAAACTAATATGACCAATATTTGGTAATTGTAAATAATCACAGGTAGTCTGCAAGTGACTAATAAATTCATTTTTTAAACGAGTATGATCCGAGGTTTTCTTTACCATCGCTAGAATAGACTTGGCTATACTGAGATTATTATTGTAGGCTTGTTTACACAAATTATTGTAAAGTACCTTCTCAATCCAAAGTGAATTAGCAACAAATCCACAGATTAGTATAACAAATACTACAGCTGTAATAATAGCATGGAATGATTTTTTCATAAAGCAATTTAAGTAGTTAATTTGATATATTTGGTTTAAGAACTTGAGTGTTATTTATCATAAAACGAATAAAAAAACTTAAACAAAAAACCAAAGTAGTGCAAATATAGTTTCTTTTGTTAATAATATACTATATTAAATACGAAATAAATTTAAGTTGATTAAGTTAAACTACAATTACACTTAGTGACAATTAGTTAGAATACAAACAAAATACTAAAACATTTTTTTATGACAGATACGATAAAACTATCACACTCAAGAAACCACTATAATTCTTTGATTAAACAAAAAAAACTGAAACTTAATATCAGTTTCAGTTTTTTTGAGCAAGAATAAATAACAAAACACTATTTCATATCATTTCTATATGATTTAAAAAACAGATAAAACTCAAATGCACATAATAGGACAAGAGTATATCCAAATAGTTCGCTACCCTCTTCGGCAGCATTCTTTACCCACCTATAAGGTCCTTCAAGCCTTTCAAGGTCAAACAAGGCCATCCAAACAGTTTTCTTACCAAACAATCGGGAGAATATAAACAGACTCATGAAACCAGAAATAAATAAACCAAAACTAGTAGTTTTAGAATATGATTCAACTGCTGAATAGAATCCATTCCTGCTTTTATAAGATATATAAACAGAATATGCCAAAACTGCTAATGCAAAAGGAAACCATGCTCCATGATATATTAAATCAAAGTATGCATCCATTTCTCGAATAAAAGCTGCCATTGCACCACCTCCCATTAAGAACCCAATGGATTTCGATTTGGAATTTAAAATTCCTGTAACATAGAAAATAACAGAGCTTGTAAATATAAAAATCAGTTGAAAGATCTCTGTCAATGATCCCTCTGAAAATTTACTGCCATCAATAGCCGCAGAACCAGCATCAAATCTAACAATCAAGGCAGATATAGTTACAAAAACTGCGTACAATACAATCTTAACAAAATTGGTAAAAATTAATCTCATTTGCTTTTATTTATAATTAAACAACCAATGCAAACTATGGATACTTGTTTAGTTTTCAGCAAACAAGAACCATTGTTTAGACTTCTAATATATCATAACTAAATTAAAATACATGAGTTTCCAACGAAAAAAAAGCAAAAAGAAAGGCTATTAAACAAAAGTTTAATAGCCTTTCTTAACAATATATAATAATTATATTAATCCATAGATTGTCCAGTATTCATAGCATACGAAACCATTTGATCATATTCATCTGCCGTAAGGTCATTAAAATAATACTGCACAGGATTTTGAGGACGATTATTCAAACGCACTTCGTAGTGCAGATGCGGTCCTGTTGAAACACCAGAGTTTCCAAGATAACCGATAACTTCTCCTCTCTTAACTTTTTGCCCTTTTTTTACATTATAACCATTCAAATGGGCGTAATATGTCTTGTAATTATAGCCATGGTTTACCACAATAGTCTTTCCATAGCCATTATGTTTTTTTGCACTTTCAATTACTCCGTCCCCAGTAGCATACACAGGCGTACCTAAATTTCCAGTAAAATCCATACCATGATGCATTTTTTTTGTTTTATATATTGGGTGGATCCTGTATCCATAACCAGCAGAAATTCGTCCGAAGTCTTTAATTGCTATAGGAAGTATGGCTGGAATGGCAGATAGCATTTCGAATTTACGTTTCACTTTATTTTCAACCTCATCATAAGATTTTGATTGAACATAAATTGATTTTGAAAGTTTATCTAATCTTTTCTTCGTGCTAATTACTATATCAGAGCTTGGCAAATTCTCTAAATGAGCATATCTATTCACACCACCAAAACCAGATTTTCTAATATTTGTATGTATTGGCTCAGCCTCGAAGATTACACGATAAATATTATCATCTCTTTGTTGGAGATCATTTAAAACTTCTTGTATTTGATTTAATTCAGTATTCATTAAACTAATTTGATTAGTCAATGCTTGGTTATCTCTCTGCAAAGACCTCTCTTTGGGAGAACCAAAAAAATGAAACAATATAAAAACAATTACTATTGCTAATACCGAACTTGAAAGAATGTGTTTTAACACTCCAACTAATCGAGTTTTTAAACTCTCTTCTATTTTGTGATAACTGACCGATTCAGGGTTATACTCATATTTTATTTTAGCCATGATTTACATACTTTTCCTTAAGCGTGTTTTCTTCGAATTCAACAAAATTAATCAAATAATGTAATTTAACAAGTCTTTAAATTCTGTAGATTCCCATACGTATAGCTATTATACGTCAAAACAATAATTTAGGTTACAAAAAAAATCATAAAAAAATCAGTAAAACAAAAAAAATACTATAGGATTTTAATTTTATTAAAACAAAAAAAGGAGTAGGATAAAAAACACCTACTCCTTTTTTTGTTATATTTTTAGACACATTTACTTTTATAAATCATGAAAAAGTAAACACATAATTGATTATGCTTTATATTCAGAAACACCAATTGTCTCCATCTTTCTGTCTACTTTTTTAACTAAACCTTGGATAACTTTTCCTGGACCCACTTCAGTAAAAGAACTAGCTCCATCGGCTATCATGTTTTTCATAGTTTGAGTAAATCTAACAGGAGCTGTTAATTGAGCAACTAGATTTTTCTTAATTTCCTCAGGTTCAGAAACAGGTTTAGCATTTACATTTTGATAAACAGGACAAATTGGATTTGAGAAATTTGTATTGTTTATTGCTTCTTCTAATTCTACCCTTGCAGGCTCCATTAATGGAGAATGAAAAGCACCACCCACTTTCAAAGGTAAAGCTCTTTTAGCCCCAGCTTCTTTTAATTTTTCACATGCAATCTCTATTCCTTTCATGCTACCAGAAATAACTAACTGTCCAGGACAATTGAAATTAGCAGGAACAACAACTTCTTCTATTTCAGCACATACTTTCTCTACAGTTTCGTCATCCAAGCCAATAATAGCAGCCATAGTAGAAGGTTCTGCCTCACATGCCTTCTGCATTGCCATTGCACGTTGTGAAACCAACTTTAATCCATCCTCAAATGAAAGAGTTTCGTTTGCAACTAATGCTGAAAATTCACCTAAGGAGTGACCAGCAACCATTTCAGGTTTAAAATCCTCACCCATAGTTTTAGCTAAAATTACAGAATGTAAAAATATTGCAGGCTGAGTAACTTTTGTTTGTTTAAGATCTTCATCAGTTCCTTCGAACATCAAGTCTGTTATTCTAAAACCAAGAATTTCGTTAGCTTTTTCAAACATTTCTTTCGCCATTTCAGAATTGTCATATAAATCTTTTCCCATTCCAACAAACTGAGCGCCTTGCCCAGGAAATACAAATGCTTTCATAATTATTGCTTTTTAGACCGATATAAAAATATTTTTTGCTCTGATTTGCCTCGAACAAATCAAATACGAAGTTAGTTAGATTAAACAAAGCCAACACTAAAGACTAATAGTTTTTAGAATTGGCTTTATTGAAAAGAAGTTTCATTAAACATAACTTCATATTACTATAAAGGGGATAATATATCGGTGTATTATTTAATAAATATTTACCTTATCTTATTTGAAATCAATCGAATAAACTCTTCTCGTGTAGCAACTTTTTCAAATGCTCCTGTAAAATCAGAAGTAGTAGTAAATGAATTTTGTTTCTGCACTCCACGCATAGACATACACATATGCTGAGCTTCAATTACAACAGCTACACCGAGAGGATTCAATGTATCTTGAATACAATCTTTAATTTGAGTTGTTAACCTTTCTTGAACCTGCAATCTACGTGCGAAAGCTTCCACCACACGAGCTATTTTACTTAATCCAGTGATAGTACCATTAGGAATATAAGCAACATGTGCTCTACCAACAAATGGCAACATGTGATGCTCACACATTGAGTACACTTCTATATCCTTAACAATTACCATTTGTCTATATTCTTCTTGAAACATAGCAGATCTTAATATCTCTGAAGGATCGCTATGATAACCCTGAGTCAAGAATTGCATGGCCTTTGCCACTCTTTCTGGTGTTTTCAACAAACCTTCACGATTAGCATCTTCGCCCAACAATTCCAATATCTTTGAATAGTGGAATGCTAAATTTTCTGTTGTTTCCTTATCAAACTTTTCTATCTTCTCAAAAGCCATAACTTATATTGTATTAAAAATCACCAAAATAGTAAATACTAAATATAATGATTAAAAACTAATCCCTATAAGCTGCATTAACAAGTGTGCAACTTACTATAATTATCCTCTTAAATTTAGTTGAATTTAAATTTAGAATCATTTCGATTGCAAATCTACAAGATTTAATAAAATATAAAAATTTAAATTAAATTCTAATTGATATTTATCTCCAAAATATTAACAAGAACAACTATTTACTGCGCTAAAGCACTAGATTAACAACATCCTATCTTTTATAAATTTGATTTTTTTCAAACCCATCTCTTTAAGTATTTCTAAACAATTCGAATACTCCATATCAATCTCCTCAACCGTATGAGCATCTGAGGCAATACATAATGGTATTCCAAAGCTTATGCATTGACTTAACATATAATCATCTGGAAATAAAAAATCTGATTTTTTCTTATATATGCCTCTAGTATTCACCTCAACAATACAATCTGATTTTTTAAGAATAGATATAGTTTCATCGACTATTTTTTTATACCACATTTCATTTCTGAAATTTAGAAGCTTCAATGAGTTCATTAATACTTTATCTATATGCCCAACAATATCAGGCTTTTGATTTATAATCATCTCATTAATCTGCCCAAAATAAAGCTTAACTAAAGCTTGAACATCTCCTCCAAGAAGACTATTTACATTTTTTTCAAACTCTTCAAAACTCCCATCAATAAACAAGAACTCCGAATCAGATAACTTAACCATATGTACAGATCCGATGATATAATCAATATCGTACAATACTCGCCAATGATTAAAACTATAAGATAAGCCTGGCGCATAATCTGCCTCTAGTCCTAAACTTATATTTAAACTTTTCTCTATATTTTGAAAGTACCGTATTTGATCGCAATATTGATTTATATTTTCATATCTCATACTCCAATACTGATCATGAATCAAAGGGGCATGAGATGTAAAACCAAGCTCTTTAATATTTCTAGATTTGGCATCTTCTATTAATTCCAGAATAGAATTTTTCCCATCACAAAAATTAGTATGAGTGTGAATTGCAAATTTTTCCATTTTTACAAAATAATAAATCCATGTATAAATCAAACTTCATACATGGATTCACTTTATTAATTTAAAATTACGGACTAATCAATCATCATAAAAACAATTTCAGACTTGATGATCTCTGGCAATAATATGCCTCTTTTCTCTAAACTTCGCAACCAAGGCTCAATCTCTTTCGTCTGTAAAGTATAGGCTACATCTCTAAATTCATCTATCTCATCATTTGAATATGAACTATCTGATCTTTTGGCAAATTTATCTAATTCCTCATCATCATAATAAATAATTTCTTCATTTAACCTATTTATCAAATCAGTTTCACAGATCTCATGAGCCCCGCAACATTCTTCTGCCACTTCTTTTACAGGCTCATCATTTTTATTAGGATTAGTCTTCTTATTAAATACGGCAAGCAGCGCAGCAAGGGTTGCAATAAAAACCAAAAGTAATATTATTATTTGCATAGCTTTATTTTTTTAGCAAATGTATATAATAAATCGAAAGAACAACTAGCATACACCCATATTTAAGAGATATTCCTCAACACAAATCTTAAATTTCCTAAAAAAACATTCACAAAGTACTTAATTCGCATCACATGATTTTATATTAGAATTGTCTTATAGTTGCCTAAACAATCAATATACTAACACCTCACTAAACATTCAAAAGAATATAGAATTACCACAATCTATAAAATTCATGCCAAAATCACATTATCATTGCTAATCATATACACATGCACAGATGTTGATATTTATTCAAGTTTATTACCATTCTAAATTCCGACACTAAACATTTTTATTCATTTTAATATAAACATTATTTAAATTATGAAACACGAAAAAGATATTAGTGAAATCATTCTTGATTCACTAAACAACAAAAAATTAAAAAAAGAAGAGAATTTACTTATGAAGTATTGGTTATCACAAGAAAAAAACAATAAATTTTTTTCATACATGAAAGATTACACAAAAACGCTAAAAGAATCAGACATTGAATTGTTTTGTAACGAGAATCAAGCTTTCAAAGAATTCAAAACAAGAATCAATCACAGTAAAAAAAGACAAAAAGCAAGAAAAAAAAGATACATTATCATGATATTAATCATCATATGCTTTATCATGACAATAATATTGTTAGGCTTAACGAGTATACAATCCTAATACAAGTAAACTCATTTTTTTCGACAAAAAAAGGAGGTACTCAATATGAGTACCTCCTTAATTTCTTTTCCAATCGTAAAATTACTTCTTAGCGAAGAAATCTTTTACTTGTTCGTTTGGAACAATCTCTTCTTTGAAACAGTAGGCTCCAGTTTTTGGAGATTTAACCATTTTAATTACTTTGGCATAACCTCTACCTTCACCTTTCTGAAGTGTTGCTACTACTTTCTTAGCCATAACTTATTATTTTATTTCTCGATGAAGGGTTACCTTCCTTAGAATTGGATTATATTTCTTCATTTCCATACGATCAGGAGTATTCTTCTTATTCTTGGTAGTAATATACCTAGAAGTACCGGGAACACCACTGTCTTTATGCTCAGTGCATTCAAGAATTACTTGAACTCTATTACCTTTTTTAGCCATCTTTTATGCCTTTAAAAATTTTTAATAAACCCTTTTTCTTGAGCTTTCAACAACGCATTTTTCAAGCCCAATTTATTAATGGTACGTATTCCCGCGGCAGAAACCTTTAGGTCTACCCATCTATCTTCCTCTGGAAGATAAAATTTCTTCGTAAAAAGATTTGGGTAGAATTTTCTTTTTGTTCTCCTCTTAGAGTGAGAAACATTGTTTCCTACCATCACTTTTTTTCCGGTAATTTGACAAACTCTTGACATAGTCAGATTATTTTTTCCTTAAACGCTTTTCAAACAGTGTGCAAAATTGAAAATTATTTTTTACAAATAAAAATCTTTTACGGTATTTTTTTTAGCTTTTTAATTAATTCTAAAAAGTCAAAAAACATTAAGCTCAAACAGGTTGAAAACACAGCAGGTTTATTATTTTCGATATTTTTTAATACCTATCCCCTACTGATAGATTATGTATAGCTCTTAACGAATTTACTAAATACTGACCCCAATATAAACTAAAACTATCTTTCACAGCCCATAGAGCATCATTCATAATTTCAGTATTTCCGATTCTATATGCTGAAATAAAATCTTTTATATCCTGATATATATCAGTCATATTTTCGGAAATAGAACAAGATCTTGCTTCTTCTGAAAATTGCATTTCATCATTGAAAACTTCAAGATATTCATCTTGTTCTCCAAGTTTTTCCCTTAATATATTATTTATATATCCCCAATCCGACTCATTAACAAATTTTTCTGGTTCTTCATCCAACATAGGGTTTACATTTGGCAACATACAGGCTTTCAAATACAACAAAGACATTATTTTTCTTGCAATATCTACAAATCCACTCAACTCTATACTTTTAGAATTTTCGAGAAATTGACAATACTCATTTGCCACTTTCACAAATTCAAGAGTATTTTTATCGTATGCCACTGAATCAAAAGTATTATCTTCCATTATAAACTTATATTTAATTAGCTTTATTAATTCTATCTGCAATAGCAATCGCACAATTTTCCCCATCCATAGCAGCCGAGACAATTCCTCCAGCATATCCAGCTCCTTCACCACATGGATAAAGTCCTTCTATCTTAATATGTTGATAAGTTTCTCGGTTTCGAGGAATTCTAACAGGTGACGAAGTTCGTGATTCTACACCAACTATTACCGCTTCGTTTGTTAAAAATTTGTTAGATTTTTTTGCAAAATTTTTGAATGCTAATTGTAGTGATTTTGAAATGATACTAGGCATCCAATTATGCATATCGCTACTTACAATCTCTGGCTGATAAGAACAAGCAGGCAAATTTTCGCTTGTTTGTGAGTTTACAAAATCCAACATTCTTTGGGCTGGGGCCTTAAAATCACCTCCTGCTTTTTCATATGCCATTCGTTCAAAATCTGCCTGAAACTCCAAACCTGCTAATGCACCATATTTAGAATACGAGCCCAAGTCGGAAGGATAAATTTCTACCGCAATACCCGAATTTGCAAATTGTGTATTTCTTTCCGATGAAGACATTCCATTCACAACCTGCTGCTTATAATTGGTAGATGCAGGAACTATAACTCCCCCTGGACACATGCAAAACGAATACACTCCTCTGTCACGCACTCTTGTCAAGAAGCTATAAGTAGCTGCTGGTAAATATTTATTTCTCCCCTTTGGATTATGATATTGAATCTGATCAATTAGATTTTGAGGATGCTCTAATCTGACTCCCATAGCAAAAGACTTAAGCTCTAATTCTACATTTTGCTTATCAAGCATTCTATATATATCATGAGCAGAATGCCCTGTTGCAAGAATTAAATTTTCTGTCTCGACAACTAATCCAGACTCACATGAAAAGGAAACAACTTTATTATCTTTAATATTAATTTCCTTTAGCTTTTCATTAAAAACAATTTCACCACCTGATTTTAAAATTGTTTCTCTTATATTTTTTATAATCTTAGGAAGAACATTGGTTCCAATATGTGGGTGAGCCTCATATAGTATCTCATCTTGTGCTCCATGCTGATGGAATAATTCTAAAATAGACTCAATATTACCTCTTTTTTTTGACCGTGTGTACAGTTTACCATCCGAAAAGGTACCTGCACCTCCTTCTCCAAAACAATAATTTGAATCCAAATCCAACAGCTTATCCCTATGAAGATTAGCCAAAGAGCCTTTTCTTTCATCAACAGCTTTACCTCTCTCAATAACAACTGGACACAAACCTAATTTTACGAGTTTCATAGCAGCAAAAAGTCCAGCTGGTCCTGCCCCTATAATATAAACCTTAGGCGACTGCGAAACATTTGGAAAAATATGCTTAGAATAATTATCATCCAGCTTTTCTTCGCCAGTAACTACTTGCAATTTCAAGTTCACCTTAATTTTCGAATTTCTAGCATCGATAGATTTTTTCACAATTCTGAAAGTGATTTTCTCATCTCTCGCTAGTTCAAGTTCTTTGGCAATAATTCGTTTTATTTCATTGCGGGATGAAGCCAACTTTGGGCTTGTTGTTATACTCAATTCTCTCATCTAAGCCTTTCTAAGTGTATAAATATTATCAACAGAAATACAGCTCCTGTCAATCGACAAAGATATACATGTTGAAAATAAAAACAATAGAGTAATGAAAACATATTTATAAGTTATATTAATCTCTAAAATTGTAGTATAAATGTAACATATCGAGAAAATCCCATATATATTTTACAAAAATATTTTGGATACATAATAAATTAGATTAAGTTTGTTCGTGTTTTTACGAACAGTGATTTCACTATATTTAAACTTAAAAATTAAATTTTGCAAACTCTTTGTTCGTGTATTAACGAACAAATACTATTCATCAACAATATGAAAACAAACATAATAATAAAGTATTTTTTAATTCTTATACTATCTTTGAACTATCAAAATGTTTTATGTCAAACTAACATAAAACTCAACAATAACTTAAAACCTATTATTCACCTATTTAGTGAATCAAGCTATAGCATTGAGGAAGATTACTATAACAATAAAATTAATCGGGCACACATAGGTTTTACTTATAAATTTAACAATAAGTGGTTTGCAAAAATAATAATTGATAGAGGTAAGCCAAGCAAATCGAAAGGAAGTACAATAACAAAACTGAATGGCGAACAAGTCAATATTGATACAAAGATTAACGAAGGTGCTACATACACAATGTTTCTAAAATTTGCCTCCTTAACATGGAAACCAACAGATAATATAAAAATCAAAACTGGTGCTATTTTACAAAATCATTATATTACACAAGAGAAATTCTGGGGAAATAGATTTGTCTGTCAAACATTTCAGGATTTATACTGGAAGATCCCTAGCTCTGACCTAGGAATTATCGGTTTTTGGAATTTAAATAAAAATCTAAATTTAGACCTAGCAATTACAAACGGGGAAGGATCTAGGGTTAATCAAGATAAATATGGCAAAATAAAATTAGCTGGTGGTGCAACAATTAAGACTCAAGAGAACTTTAAGTTAAGATTGTATTATCATAACAAAAAAACTGGCGATAAAAACAAAACTACGGAACAAATGTATAGTGTGTTTTTTGGTCTTGGGGAAGGTAAAAAATTCAAAATTGGCGTGGAATACAATTACATGAAAAATCTCAACTACTTAAAAAACATTGACTCTTATGGCTATTCAATTTTCAGTAATTATAAAACGAGTAATAAGTCTAATATCTTCATTCGATTTGATGGTATTTACTACGAAAACATAAGTGACGAATATGATAATATTTATCTTAATGCAAATAGATTAATATGTGGTTATAAGTATTCTCCAGTCAAGAACTTAAATCTATCATTAAACTATAACAGATATTACACATCTAAAAATCATGATAAATCAATAAATAAAATACAATTTAACATTGAATATAAAATTTAAAAAAATGTCAGAGAATAAAAAAAATTGCAGTTGCGATACAGGTAACAAAATAGTTATGTCATGTTCTGGTGCTTCAGATCTTGGTTGTATTTCAGATAAAGTAGCAAGAATGCTTCAAGTTTCAAATAAAAGAAAAATGAATTGCATAGCCAAAGCTGGATTAGGCATGGAAAAAGTAATAGAACAATTAAAAACAAAAGATATATTGATTATTGATGGCTGCAAGCTATCATGTGGACAAAAAATAATGGAAAAAAACGGTATAACTAATTATAAACATATAGCAATTACAGAACTAGGTCTAATAAAAGGTGATTCTAATCCAAATGATGAAAACCTAAAATTCGTTTATAATAAAATATCCGATTTATAATCAATTTTATAACAGAGGTGACTATTGGATTAAAATAAACTGGGCTTAATTTTTAAAAATCAAGCCCAGTTTTAAATAATAATTTCAATAATATGATTCAAACTATTTCTTAGGCTTATATATTAATGCACCTGGAGTCCAATTATTTAAAAACTTAATTATTTTTTTGGAATCATATCCAAATTCTCCTGTTTTTTCAAACACAACAGAATTTTGAGTATGTATCAGATTTCCTTCTCCATCTATAATCATAAATACAGGATAACCAAAACGTGAAGGGTTCTTATATTTACGCATAATCTCATGGTTTTTCTTAGCTTTACTAGTCGAGACTAAAACCTCAACATAATTTGCATCAAGAACATTCATTATATCTTTATTAGCATGAGTATAGTTATGAAATAACACACACCATTTACACCAATTCCCTCCCAATTTAACAAAAACATGTTTATTTTCAGCTTTTGCTTTTTTTACTGCATCTGCAATTTGTTTTTCGGCATCCGCCATTTCATCATAAATCTTCTTACTTTGAGCGTTTAAGTTAGATATATTTAAAACTAACATAGCTAAAACAATCAAACTGAATATTCTTTTCATATTTTAAAAATTTTGAATTAAAAAAATAAAAGTGCTAAAATTTATTGAATTACAAAACTATTTTCTTAGTTTATTAAAATTATGATTTTTCATATCTCTCAAAACCTTATCAATCTTATGGTATAATTAAGAACAAACTTCATGCAGCTAATAATCGGATATTAAAATACTATGACTAAACTTCATTCAATCTCTTGAAATTGTAGGCTACTGTCAGATTGTACATAGTTGTTTTATCCTTAGATTTGAATCTATTAGCAAAGCTAAAGACAAATGAATTATATTTATAAGATAATCCCAAACATAAATAATTATCATTTTTCATAGAATTTCCACCTATTCTAAAATATAATCTAGATTTATATGAGTATTCCACACCTATCTTTACAAATTCGCTAGTTTTAATATATTTACTTTTTCTATACCCACCACCGGAAACAAACAAACTAGCACTATTCTTAATATCTAAATCACATGAAATAGATCCACCTATGCTTATCTTTTCAGATAATTCGGTTGATTTTCCAGAGTATTTTACTTTCCCTATATTGGAATATTCAGAACCTAATGAACATTTTACCTTTTTATTAAAAATATTAAAACTATCATAATAATATACTCCTCCAGCATAAATCATTGCATTCATATCTGTTATACTATTCTCTTCCACACAGGAAGACTTAACATAAATAGCAAATCTATCATTCAATTTATACGACAATCCTAAATCAAGACTATATGACTTTAATTTGATAGTTTCAAGATTATCATTAAATGACAAATCAGAGTTAAATTCATTCTGAAATTCGCCCATATCAAGATATCTTATACCAACCAATATCGCAATTTTACGAAATTTATATCCTGCCGAAAAGTTATAGTATCTATAATTATTACTATCCTCATTATTAATCTCAGCAGATGAAATTGCAATATTATTTGCCTGAGAATAAAAAATAGCAGACGGATTATTATGAACATAATTTTCAGACAGCAAACCCATATATGAATTTGCCAAAGAAAGAGACATAGCTGAGTTAGGCATATCTGTTATAGGCAATACACTAAGCTGTGCTTTCGAGGAAAGAGCAAAAAACATTAGTATATAGAATATTTTATTTTTCATTATTATTTTTTTAAGAAATACTCAGAGTATGATTTTGAATTATTTTCGATAGTTATTTTATACTTCCCTGGGATTAAAAAACTCATATTAAGTACATGTGTTTTCTTTTGTGGGTCTAATTCCAATGTATCTATACTTGACTCATATACAACACTTCCAGCTACATTACGTACAAAGATTTGTACATTCCCTTTTATTTTATCTCCTAATGCCAGATACAAAATATCCGTGACGATACTTGGATATAGTCGATATATTCCTTCGTTGGAGTATGGGATAAGTTCAAAAGTAAAATTAGTTTTCTGATCATGACTATCGCATGCTTGAATAAGAATTGTGGAATTTCTTTTAAGCTTCGATAGCACATTCAATAGATTTCCGTCAACACTGGTAATAATTTGACTACTAACTAAATCCACTACAGTAAATTTAAGTTTACTTTCATCTTCATCTCCAATATAATCTAACAAATCGATCTCTGTATTTTTATTTAATTTGACATAAATATCTCTTGTTTTATTTTTAGAATATGGCTTCTCATCCTCAATTATATTAAAGATTATTCTATGTACGGAACTTAGACCATACTCATCTATCACCTCCAACTCTAGCGTTTTTTGACCTTTGTAAAAATTATTTGCAAACAGACGAACAATTATCTGATTATTCTTTCGCTCACTCTGTATATAGGAATTATAATTGGTTTTAAAAGTCCACTGATGCTTATCTGGATCATTCACCTTAAAAAAAAGTTCCAACTTATCATTCCCATAAAGATTTATGTTATTATATTTCTTAAGAGCTGATATTTTTGGAGCATGATTTACTTTTGTTGAAACAGGATTTGGTAGAATCACCAAATCAGAAGAATTACCATTTTTTAAATATGTTTTTAACGCAAAATAATATTCTTTACCAGAATCTAATTCATTAAAAACAAAGTCCATTTCATCATCCTTTGACAAATAAACTGCATTGATAATATTCTTTTCAACAAAGTCCGACTTATGATTTGACTCAGTAATCTTACTTTCGGAAACAAATAGCTTATAAAATGCAATTTCTGTGATTTTATAATCACTAGACTTTGGACTATTCCATTTTATCTTTATAGAGTTTGGACTTGTTTCAAAATCTGACTCAACAAAGTTTGGGTTTAATGGTTTTATCAATTTATTTTCATCAGAAAGCGCAACAAAAGCATCGATAAATCCCCTGCCCATTTTATTATGATACTTTGGTTTGGTATAATCGTTTGGGTTAATACTCTTTGTTGCACCAAGCAGTTTAGATTTCAATTGTTCTGCCGTATATCCAGAACTCATATACTTGGATGCAATCAGAGCAGCAATACCCGACACATGAGGACATGCCATTGATGTACCTTGCATATATCCATAATTTGATTTACCCTCAGGTGTTATAACTGTACTAAGAACTTCGGATGTGGCAAATCTTGATTCGTAGGGAAATTTAGATTCATAAGGACTCGAACCACCCGGAGCAGATATATCTATCCAGTTACCATAATTAGTATACCATGACGCCGAAAAATCAGGTGCGTATGCAGCAACAGAGATAACGGACTTTTCGGCTGCAGGATAATGTTTTTTTATCGAACTATCATTTGATGCGGCAAAAATAACCAAACCACCTTTCATATTATTTTCAACATCTGAACTTCCCGCATTTTGGTTAAAATAATCGATTGCATCTTTTACTACTCTTGGGGTACTACCGACATTATAACTCCACGAATTCTGACTAATAATTGCTCCATTGTTAGCACCATATACTATTGCTCTTGCCGTTTCCGAGGTCGATTTTGTAGATATACTCTTTGGAGAATCTTCATCATTTGGATCATAATCAGGATTTGGTTTAAAAATTTGACAACTCATAATCTTAACCCCTGAGTTTGGGCTACCATCACCTCCGGCGATACTACTAATTCCTATACCATTATTATTTACTGCAGCAATAACACCAGCGACATGAGTACCATGATCATGTCCGACAATTTCGCCATTATTATCAACAAAATTGTAGCCGTGAATATCATCAATAAAACCATTATTATCATCATCGATATTATTATCAGGGACTTCGTCTTCGTTAGTCCACAAATTAGCCTTCAGGTCGGGGTGATGTATATCTATACCGCCGTCAACTATTGCAACCACTACATCAGGATTCCCAGTATTTATATTCCATGCTTTTATTGCATTTATATCGGCTGATTTGATCGAACTAATAATATTCTGACCTTGAGGGATAGAAAAATAATTTCCAATATTTCCTTCATTTTCCAAATTCCATTGTTTTGGAAAATAGGGGTCATTAAAGATACCAGTCGTTGCTTTCGTATAATTGTGATCGACCAATTTTATTGAATATTCGTCTAATTTAGGTATATAGACATCTTCCATAAATTCTACATGCTTTTCATTATAGGTTTTTCTTTTAACAACAGCCTCGTCTTTGTAGTATAATGTATACCATCTATTCAATCCTGATTTAACCTGTTTTCCCTCATCCTTACCAGCATATGGAAAGAGTCTACTTATTTTTACAACCGATAAAGATTTCATAAACTCATCTAATTCGGTACAATTAGTTGGGTACACCAATTCATTCTTCTGATTATTAAATTTAGATATTAGCTCTTTTTTAAATTTCACATTCTTTTGATTTGGCACAACATCAGAATTACTATTTAAATCACTATGACAGCTAATTGGATTTCCTATATTCGTTTCATACTTGTAGATATCATTATCCTCAGAACAAGAATAAATAAAAACGACAAAAACGAACACTAAGATTATTTTTATTTTCATTATATATTATATTTTTTAAAAGTAGTATAAGACACTAAAGTCGAGAGACTTTAATTTTCTTTTATTATAATTATCATCGTATTTATATTTATTTACATAATTTTCTTTGGTAGATTTATTTAGTGTATAATTTAATCTGAAACCTATCTTATACTTCCTAAGAAATTGCCTAATGTAATTAATTCGAAACTGCATCAATTTTGACTCACTCGAATTTATAATAAATGGTAGGTAAACATTATCGATGATTATATTTTCACTAATAGTGTTTATGTCAAACTTAGAATCCAAACTTAAAAACCTCAAATACAGCAGATTCAAATCCAAACTATGCTTTTTATAAGAATAACACCAAGCTAATCCATACTTCTGAACAAATTTTGAATATGATATTATTTTATAAGGAGCCCTATACTCTTCCTTCTGTTTTTCAAACTTTAGTCCAAACAATAAATGAACATTGTTTTTATCGTTAAAAGAGTGAATTAATTTATTATGAACACTAATGCTACTATAATTGTTTACATATTGTTTTGCTGAAGCTATTCTTACATAATCGTACAAATTCTGATCCTCCGATAGCTTTATTCTTTTATAAACATTTTCAGTCCCTGTAATTTTCTTTTGGTGAACATCTAAACACAAACAGTATATATTCTTAGGAGCTTTATATTTGAGATTAATATTAGAATGAATATCCCTTTGATTTTTAGAAAATAAATTTCTAAAAGAATCCTCTTCGTAAAAAACAGATCTATATTTAAATGCAAAATTCGCAGCATACTCCCAATTATGATTATTATTTTTTATTTTATAATAAGAGGCATCAATCGCCACAGACTTATTCTTCATTAAGCGAGAATACGAATATGAACCCTTATTGATTTCATTAGTCCATGCACCGAATCCATAAAACTTAAAAAAACGATACTGCTTCTGCATGAAGCTAGAAGCCGAAATAGTCTGCCTATCAATTTCAGGTTTAATCGAGAATGAAATAAGATTATTTTCATAGTGGTATGCAAAACCAATTTTGGCATTAAGCTTTGAGTAATAGTCAGCCACTCTAGGATCTTTTATTTTTCGGGAACTAATTCCTTTATAATTAAGCGAAACACCATAAAAAACATCCTTAATTCGAAAACTGTAAGCTAATTCAAAATTGTATATTTGGTTTTCGACATCAAGTTTTGACATTGTATCTGCGACATAATAAGGAGCATATAAATCTGGATTTATTGCATAATTATAAGCTATATTCTTATTGGTTTTATTTGAATAGCTTGCAAAACCATATGCTATTCCCTTATTTTCAAATTTGGTCAATCCGCTTGCAATAATGGAATTAACAGCTTCTCTATTTCCTTTTTGTAAAATATATTTAGAAGTTTCCTTGTTGAAGAGGTGATTTACTATAATTGTATTATTAAATTTCAAACTATCATTATTGTAATTTACATAAATATCATTTTTAAATTTTATATACGCAGGATTAATTAACATATTATGTTCTTGTATTCTCTCAATATCAAACATCTGAATATTTAATTCTTTATCATCAGAGTATATCTGATTCTGAGAATGAATAATATTAAAATCATAATTTTTCTGCGCATAACTATAGAAGGAGCATACACTAACAATAAAAAAAAGTACAAATCTTTTCATAATTTGATTATTAATTCGGTACTAAAAAAAGGGGAATTCCATTGTCTTCTTTTTGTTTTAGTTCTAGATTTATAACTCGGTGTTATATCTATAATATTGTTAGCAAAAAATGACAACCTAACATTATCTCCAAGCTCTTTTGTAAGTTTTAAATTTAGTGTCATTGAAAAAGGCTGTTTCTCCAAATTAAATTTAGATTTTGGAAATTGTCGTTTGAGGCTCAAATATTTAGATTCGGATTCTATTTCTTCAGGACTAATTTTGTGTAAATTCCCATCCAAATCCATAATCTGTGATGGATAAACATCTATATCATCTCCTTCTTGGTATGACTGAAGCCATACTAACTGAATGAAATTGGTGAATATTAATCTAAATTTACTTAAGTGAGTATTGAACCATAAATTTGTATTAAATTGCTTCCTGTATTTTTTCTCAAACCCATCATAATAACCAACATACGGAGAAGATTGATTATTTTGACTAATGGCAGATCTAAACATTACAGGTATACCCGAGGTATAGAGGGTTTTGTAATATGCTCCATTTATTTCGATACTTGACTTTATAAAATTTAACTTCTGTGTAGAAAATCGATACTCAACACCCTTTTTAATCAGCTTAGCGCTATTTGTTGGAGTTTTAAAAACAGCAAAACTTTTTGCCTGCCGTGAATAATAATCGTCTCTATTAGGTTTGCTATTTATAGGTTTTTTCAGTTGGTAATAATCTGTATACTGGATTGGAATATATTTAGAGAAATACTGTATTCCACCATTCATAATCTCCTTGAAACATGTTAAAGAAAAATTTAGTTTTCGGTATCTTATATCCCAACCTATTTCATATTTCGAATTTTTATTTGGCTTTAGTTTATAGTTTTCAGGATTGTAAATCTTGGTATTACTAATGGCAAGTCGTTTATTAGCTTCTGTAAAATAAGCATTCAATACAATTACATCACGGTATACTTTGTCAGGGTATAAATAATCAAGACTTGGTAATTTATTTTCAACGCCATAACCAATTCTCAAACTATTAGATATTTTCCTATCACGAATATTATGATATTTGGTGACACTAAATTGTAACCTTGGTTCCACAAAATATTTTCTAGACAATTCATATGATTTCGGAAGATTTAACATTTTTGTACCTCTCACTCCTAATGAAAGTAAACAGCTTAAATCTGCCCACCTATAATTAAATTTAGATTCAAGATAAGTTGCATTGTTCATCATAGAAGGAATATCTCTATTCTTCCTAGCTCGTATATTTGTACTTGAAGGAAACGGCGGTCGCAGGCTATCTATTTTTGCTCCATAGCCCAGATTTTTGGTATAATTGACTGTATTACCAAGATTTAGACTAAGTTTAATTTTTTTTGATAGATTTAATACTTTCTTAAAATCCAAAGAATTGTATATATCTAAAGGGCGATTATCGATTTCATAATAAGTGTGGTAAGTCTTAGGAAGATAACTAGTTTCACTTTCACCCTCTTTTAAAGAACTTTGCAAACAAATAACAGTTGGATTACTAACAAATTTACGATGCGATAATTTATCCTTCACGGAACTTAAAGCAATATTAAATTCTAATTTATCCAATAGTTTTTTATTTAACTCTGATTCCAATCTAGAAGAAAGGCTTAATCTTTGATAGTCACTCTTATATTTCTCATTAAGTATTTCTGTTTTCTGATCTTTTTTATTGTTATTAAATGACTTAACATAACTGATTTTGAAATTAAAATTAGTTTTGCTTTTAAACAACATAAAACAATTAGTGTAATTTACCTGAGAACTTATCCTATTATAAGCAGACTTTGTATCCCGAATATCTCCACTAGACTTAGTTATATCAGCACCCAGGTGTAATAATCCTAATTTTTCAGACAAATGAAGTCCTTTACCAATATAGAACAATCGATTTAGAGGGTCAATCTTTGAGCGAATTCTTAATGGACTTTTTGAAAATTTTGATTTTATATCAATAAGTCCACTACTCAAATTACCTTTACTTGCAGATGCAATACCATTATTAACGACAATAGTTTCAATATGATCAGTAGAAATTGTTCTCAAGTCAATTCCAGAGTTAATTTTCAAATTATTATCTGGATCAACAGAGGAGTTTCCTGTAAATCCGTCCATTTGAACTCTCATTCCATCATTATGAATTGGTATTCCATCCACAATGACTCCTAAGCCCATATTTGTAATCATATCTGAACCCGCCTGCCTTATCGAAACCTCAGATCTTGACTGCATATTATTTGTTCTTTGCAAAGCTCCTGGAAGCAGAAGAAAAATATCCTGAATCGAAATTGGTTGAATATATTCAAGTACTTGCTGCCCTAATTCCACAGCAGTTCCATCTCTTTTATACTTAGCCGAAACATTGAAATCCTTCAACTGTATACTCTGTCTATTCAAATAAATTTTCAGATTTCGAAACGATTTATTTACCGATATCACTTTAGTTTGGTATCCTAAACAACTAATTTTCAAACATACTGCACTATCACTTTTAATAGACAGTGAAAAAAAGCCCTTCGAATCAGTTGTAGTTCCTCGATAAACATCTGGTACATATACATGAGCAAAAGGAATAAATTCATTATTAAATTTATCTACAACTGAGGCTGAAATTCGAAATTCTTTCTCTTTATTTAATTGAGAGAAAACATTAAAACTGATACAGAACAGAGATAAACTCAATATCAATCTCTTAAAAAAACACATAATAATAGAAGTTTGAGATGCAAACAAAGATGTCGTTTAACAATAAATATCTATCTACTAAATAATAATTCAGGAGATGCACCGAAATACACCTCCTTAGATTAGTCAGATAAATAATCTATGAGCAAAAGTTTAGTTCCTAAATATTAAGGAATAAGACGAAACTTATAATTTAAAGTGATCTTAGGAATTTTCCATACAAATGCTGTTCAGATATTAAACAAAACCAATACAACCAATAACTAACATTTCACAAATGAGTACTATTTTGATTTCTCAAAACGGTTTCATTCTTATATTTTCTAAAATTTTAAAACTTGATTAATAACTTACAATCATGTTATTTATTTTTAGGATAACTTTTCTGCCCTCCAACAATAATTTCAAAATCCTTAGAACTATCATTTGTATCTTGAACTGTTTTATTCCCATCATTATCAATGATTTCTTTTCTTTTTATAAACTGTTCATCAAATCCGCCACCAAATCCAGTTCCTTCAACCTGAATTGAAGATTTATCAATAAAATTAGGTAGTACTTTATCGTAAAAAGAATCTTTGGTTCCAGTTTCAACCCCGTCAATTAAACTACTAGTTGGAATTCTCAGGAAATCTTGTTTCATCATTCCCATTGATGCAGGATTGCCTAATTTTACTTTAGATTGATTTATATAATCATCAGATAAGTCATCCAAACGTAATAAGACCATAGGACTGCCTCCAGAATACTGCCATGAGAATGCTTGAAAAACAGAATAATTTACATCTAAATTCGGTACATCGGGATTATCTACCGTTTGAACGTATTCATAATCAACAAATATTTCAAAATCTGCACCTGACAAATCAATACTTTTAGGTTTATCTCCACCTTCTTTATGATTAATAGCAGATAATGCAATAACCAGACTTTCATTTGGCTCAATCTTATAAGTTCTGCCATTTCCAGGTATTGTATAAATCTGACTTAAGACTATTGTATCCCTACTTAAATATTCGGAAAACTCGTCGGATGTATCAATCATATTATAATCAGCAGTTATTCCAACTGAAAGTCCATCGGCATATAAAATTCTATCACTAATATTCCTGATTGTAAAATACTGTTCATAATATGTAGAATTGAATTCTCCATTTTTTGCTCCATTGAAATACAGTTCATCAAGGACAAATGTTTTATCAAGCTGAGATTGAATAGATTCAACATTTATTATTATACTATGTTGGATTTCACTTAGTACAAACTTATTATTTGAACCATACATTGTACTCGCACCGCCGACAAGATCCTCTGCTACTGCCTTATATGAACCTCTTGGAACTTCAAAACTTATTTTCCCTGACTTATCTGCCTTGGCATTATATTCTAATCCTGATTTAATCTCAGTAAGTTTTATCTGAAATTTTGAATAATCCTCCACAACGAAACCTTCTTTGGCTTTCAGCTGAATATTTAAAGTCGTCAAAACTTCTGAAGTATCATCATCACTACATGAAAACATTAGTAATGGTAGTACTATGAAAATCAATAGTATTTTTTTCATCTTTTGTTAATTGTAATTTGATTAATTAATGCACACAAAAATATTTTTAAGTATTTCAATCTACAATTACCTTTTCTAGCTATTTTTTTAGTGAAATTTAGCTGTACCAATCACTATTTATAATTATGTACAATCAGTGGGTTTAGAAGGTCTGTCTTTTAAATCTAACTAGCATACAAATAAGTTATAGAAGGCTTTAAATCAGAACAAATCAACAAAAGAAAGCAAAAGCTTTCTACATTTGCATTTTATTTTTTTTGAATACTCAACAAACGGACTTTATTATAAGAAAATCAATCGATTCGCTCCAAAACTTGGAGGTATTAAACAAATCACTATCTCTTTAAATTAGATATATTTTTATCATCATAATCAAATAATTATGATTGCAACAATAATCCCCAATATATTTATAAACAAGCAACTACAATCAATTCAAGAAAACCACCGCTCATAGTATAGGTCGGTTACCATAGGATTATATCCAATATTATTAAAAGTCTTTCAGACATATTCTTTATTTATTTTACGAATTAAAGCATATGCTCTAAATATTAGCTTCAAGCCGCTAAAACAACAACATTATTTTCAATATTAATAGTAAATACTTTTTACACTAGGCACATTTCCGTCACAAGAAATTAGAAATACAACTTTAATATATATCGAAGCTAGATGAACACTATCCTTTTGACAAAATAATATTAGACTAATGATTCCAAGAATATCAATTATGTCCGAAAAGACATTATTAATTTACGAACGATATAAATTTGAGGATAAAAAAAAATAATCATTAAAATAAGCAAGCATAACATTATTTTAATATTCCAAGTAAAATTTTATTTTTCTAGGATTATAACTACATCCGATGACAATTTATATATAAACTAAAAGCCCAAAGAATAATATAGAATTTTTTATTTTGACTTAAAATGACAAGCATTGCTTACCATATATTATGTAAATAATACTCTGAAGATTTTCTTAAAATAAAAACATTAATTAAAAAAAATAAAACTCATTTCGCTTAGAAAAGAATGTAAATTAAAGAACAATTAGTTTATTGAGCAATGAACATATTCACATATAAAACTATATATAAACAAAATAGAATATTAACACTATGAATAATTCAGGAAAATTATTACTGACCACATATTAATAGTGATATTTCCGACAATAAAAAAATAAGACTTCACAGTCTTAATAATTGTAAATAAATAAGAAGTTTTAACCTCGATTCAACTTAACAGTATAAACAACAAGGCTCTTAAATACGAAATAATCAGAATAGGTTTTATATAAACATAATATATCCTTATTTAGACTATCGATACTCTCATATACTTAAACTATAACTCATCAATATTTCATTACACAAACTTACCAAAACAAAAACATAAGAGTCTTAACTGTTGTTTTTCTATCACTTACAAAACCAATTAAAAATAATATTTTAAATACACTTGTTTATATTATATTAAATCGCCACATTTGCACAAACAAAAAAAACACACACATTCTAAATAAGGATTTACTTAAAAATCCACACCTAATTAACATAATAAAACAACAATAGATTAAATATTTTTTTAAACAAATACAAAACAATTTAATGAGATCAAAAAAATCAATAGCTATACTATTAGGTATATTTTCATCTTTATTTTTTGCAGTAACCTTTGTTATAAACAGATTGATATCAGTAGGAGGAGGGCATTGGACGTGGACGGCATCACTTAGGTTCTTTTGGATGTTACCCATACTATTAGCTCTTGTTATTTTTTGCAAGGAGTTAAAACCTTTAATCCAGGTAATGATAAAAAAACCAATGCAATGGATTATTTGGAGCACGGTGTGCTTTGGCATATTCTACGCACCCCTTAGTTTTGCTGCATCCTACGGTCCATCATGGTTGGTTGCTGGCACCTGGCAAATTACTATTGTCGCCGGAATGCTTATCGCACCAATTATCAATAAAACTCCATTTCGAAAAACAATATCCTTTCAGGCTCTTTGTTTTTCTTTGATTGTTTTAGCGGGTATTTTAATAATGCAATTGAGTCAAGCCAAATCCATTTCATACGAAGACCTTATAATAGGAACTATACCTGTTATAATTTCCGCATTTGCTTATCCTCTGGGGAACAGAAAAATGATGCAAGTGGCTAATGGAAGACTAAATGCTAAACAAAGAACACTGGGGATGACTATAGCAAGTATGCCTTTTTGGATTCTATTATCTATTTATGGTTTAAGCTTAAATGAGTTACCAACCGAATCACAAGCTCTTCAAACCCTTGTGGTTGCTTTGTGTTCAGGAGTAATTGCTACCTGCCTATTCTTTATGGCAACAGACAAGGTAAGAAAAGATGAGAAGGCTCTAGCTTCGGTTGAAGCAACTCTTTCAACAGAAGTTGTATTTGCTTTGATTGGAGAAATAGTAATATTAAAAATATCATTACCTGACATCTACTCTCTAATTGGAATATTATTAGTTATAATAGGAATGATGCTACATAGTTTGAAGAAATAAATTTTAAATATCAAAACATAAACTTATAAAGACCTTATCATACGATAAGGTCTTTTTTGCATAATTAATTCTTCTGATTGACTGATAATTCACTTTAAAAAACCACAAGACCTATAATTTGACTTTTTATTAAAACTTCACAAACTAAGATTAATAGACAGTGAGGATGAATAGAAGCCATTTTAATTATCCCCAATTATTCTATCACTATATTTAAGTACAAAAGCAAACATAAACTTCATTTTTTGAAATTCTATTAATCTTAATACCAATCATATTAAATTTTAATTAAACTTGATTTCAACTAAAATACCAGTTGAAAACTAACTATTATTAACTATACCAGATTAACAATAAGTATGTATTGTAGCATATTTCATCTAAATATAATTTCGCTGCTAAATAATTTAATAAGCAAACAAAAAAATTGAGAGATGAAAAACACAGTATTTTTAAAATCGTTAATATGCTTTTTCGCATGTATTTCACTTTTTAGTTCATGTAGCGATGACGAAAATGAAAAAAAAATAAGTGTGAAAATAAAAATGAACTCTGTAATGGCAAAGGCTGCCGATGCAGATATATTAAAAACTTTAGAAGTGCAACTAACCGATACTAGAACCATGGAAAAAAGCTATTGCCAAATAGGCGCTGATGGTACTGGTATGGTAGATGTATACAAGGGAACTTACAATATATCGGTAGAAAAAGACATCGAACAAAAAACAGAGAAAGAAGGAGAAGAACAAAAACAGTCATTCGTTTACAGTTCAAAATTGGAAAATTACAATATTGTCACTCAGATGCAAGAAATTGAACTAAAATTAAACATCTTTCCAAAAAACACTAACAGTAAAAACTTTATTTTTAGCGAATTATTCTTTAATGGAGAAACAAATTCTGGTCAAATGATGCATCCTGACCGATATTACACAATATTTAACCCAAGTCAGGAAACACTTTATGCTGATGGCTTATGTATAGCTACTACCATGCAATATTCTGTAGGACCAAAACTAGATTTTTTTGATGAATACATGCCAAATATTGTTCCTATCTCAGGCTTTTTAACTATCCCTGGTACTGGTAAGGAACACCCTGTAAAACCAGGTGAAAAAATTGTTTTTGCATTAAGCGCAATAGATCATTCAGCAGTAGAAGGATACGATAATGCCGTGGATCTTTCTGGCGCAGACTTTGAATATTATGGGGGTGAAAAAGATATTGACAATCCTGAGGTTCCAAATGCACTATTGACTGGTTCTCCAAAAATTCATCCAAGAGGTTTTTGGGCAAGCTGCTTATTTAAATTAGAAAATGGAACACAAGAAACTATCGATAATTTCTACAATAAAAACAATAAAACCTACAAAATGAAAGATGAAAGTGAGATTCTACTAATTCTTTTAAATTCTGAGGAAATTATTGATGGCGTAATTACAGGTGACAGAGAAATGGTTACCAGATGCCTTCCTGAATCAGTAGATAGAGGCTACATAAAGGTTTCGGGATGCCATAGACAAGAATTAGTTATAAGAAAGGAAATCAAAATTGGAAATCAAATATTCTACAAGGATACAAATAATACTGATGAAGACTTTATAATCAGAAAAGGTCAAACAGCATATCCTAAAGAATGGAGAAACAAATAATTTTTGTCAAAAACAATTCTATAATATTTTTCTACTCGTTTTGAAATTATAGGAACGAGTAGATTTTTTTTACTAGGCTAGCTGATAATAAATAATTTGATTAAATTTTTGATTACATAATTAACCAATCAAAAACACTAATCATTTCAATCTATTAAACTCTTGAAATAAAAATTAAATATCAACTAATGTATATATTTAATCAACAAACAAGTGAAATATCTAGAACACTGATTTAATACCAAGTAAAAGCCAGCCCAAATATCAAGCTTCAATCAAAATGCGACTAAAACCCCTCCTGTTTATTATCATAAGTTTAGTTTTTTATTCAAACACATCAATCGCTGATAAACATAAAAACAACTATTCCCTAAAGGCTAAACTATTAGCTAAAAACACAAAAACCCCTATTGCTTTCGCGGTGGTTAAAATAGAAGAATCGGATATTTATACAATTACAGATATTAACGGTTATTTTTCATTCACCAATCTAAAAAAGACAAATTACAAACTTTCATTTTCATGCCTTGGCTATATAAGTAAAACAATAGAGCTCTGTATAGACAAAGACATAAATGACCTAAGTTTTGAGCTTTACCAAAACAGTTACTCTCTAGAAGAAATCAACATAATGGCTAAAAAATCAAAAGGAAATAAACTTCAAATAAATCAAAATGCCATTGAGTATATTCAACCTGTCTCCATCCATGATGTATTATTACTATTGCCTGGAAGTATTCATACCAATCAGAATTTATTAAACTTCCAAAATTACAGTTCGAGACAAGCAGGCAGCGACTCCAACACTTCGCTTGGAGCAGGTTTTATTTCAGATGGTGCTCCCATAACAAATGATGGAATGAGATCACAAATGATCGGAATTACAGAAAACACAACAAAATCGGAATATTCAGGAGATTACGAATTACAGAAAAAAACAGGTATTAACAAGGGAGTAGATATGAGAAATATATCAACAGATCATATTGAGAGTATTGAATTTGAAAAAGGAATCAGTTCTGCTAGATATGGTAATATGTCAAGCGGTCTTATACGTTTAAACTCCAAACACGGAATTAGTCCATACAGAATAAGACTTAAAACAGATTTAAACAACTCATTGTTTTATCTTGGAAAAGGGTATAAATTATCTGACAATGGGGCAAGCATTCATATTGGTATAGATTATTTAAATTCGATAAACGACCCCAGAGAATCGACAGATAAATTTGAACGAATCACAGGACAATCGTATTATAAAAACAGATTTAATATCAATAATCATAAACTAGATATTGATATTAAATATTCATATACTGGAAGTATTAATAAAATGAAAAAAGATGAGCTCACCTATGAGTTTAACGAATCGTACAAAGCTGACTACAAAAAAAATAATCTTCTATTCAAAAGTAAAATTAATTTTAGTAACAAAAATTTAAAAAACTTAGAATTTATTCATTCAGCAGATTTCACAACCGATAATATTGAACGTCACATGAGAGTTCTTTCTACTTCTGGTCCAATGCCTGCTCCTACTTCTTTTGTCGAAGGCGAAAAGGAAGCTGTTTATCTGCCTGGTTTATATTATAGTGATTTTGAGCTAGACAATAAAGTTCTTAATGTTTTTTCTCAGATAAATATTTTATACAATATTGACATAACAAAAAAACTTAATAGTAATATTAATATTGGAATAGAACATAAAAATAAAAAGAACTATGGTGATGGTGCAGTTATCAAAGATCCTAGCCGACCACCATTTCCTTATGATAATTCATATATGCGTCCTCGTAAAAACTCAGATATCCCAGGAATATCAAGCATATCATCCTATTTACAATCAAATTCTATTTATAGGTTTAAAAATTCAAATTTAATTAAATTATCTGCTGGGATTAGAACTACAAAAATCTTAAACATTTCGTCTAAATACAGATTAGCCGATGTAATTATTTCGGAACCAAGGTTAAACTTGTTTTATGTAACTAACAAACCAAAATTCAAAAATAGCTTTAGAATTTCTTATGGCATTGAAAACAAACTACCTACAATGAATCATCTATATCCTGAGAATATCTATAAAGATTTTTTAATATTAAATGCATACAGTAATAAAATAGAAAATAGATCACTGATTACATATACCAAAATTTTTGACATGACAAATTTTGAACTAGATGTAATGAAAAACAATAAATATGAAATCGGATGGGATATTGATTATAAAGATTTACATTTTTCTATTACAGCTTTTAAAGAAGAATCAAAACAATCGTTCGAATATACCAAAAATTATACTCCTATAAATTTTGATTGGTACACAAGATTAAAACCAGGAGTTGACATATCAAACAGAAAGCCCACAAAGGATGATTATTTCAAAGATGAGTACACATCATTTGCAATGACTTCAAAAATATCAAACAATTCAACAACAGTAAAGAAAGGAGTGGAATACAGAATTATTCTACCCAAGATTAAAAGTATATATACTAAGGTGGAGATTAATGGCGCTTACTATTATACTAAATACGGCACAAAATCATTACAATACAAACACCCTAATGCCACACTTAATAGCAGAGAGTACCAGTACGCAGGCATTTATGACGACAACCCATACTATGTTTACAAAAGACTTAATTCTAATGTTTGGTTAAATACTCACATCCCGAAACTAAAATTAATATTCACAAACTTTTTCCAGTTTATATGGAGTGACTCCAAACAATTTTATGATAATAGAAATCCATACCCAATATATTATTATGGTAAGGATGAAAAACTTATTTCTGTAAACAATAAAATCATTTCAGAAATAAATAACAACGAATCCATACTAAGACATTTAAAATCGACAAATAGAGAAATTGATTATGCAAAAGACTCTAAACCAGTATCTATCATTTGGAATATAAAAGCAACAAAAGAATTTGGCAAAAGTACACGATTATCTTTCTTCGTTGACAATATAATTGACATAAACCCTATATACAATAATAAAAGCAAGACCGAAAGAGAATGGAAAAACCCATACTTTGGTATCGAACTATTTATAAGACTATAGTCACCACCTAGATAACACAAAAAAATAAGATCGAAGCCTCACTACTAATACAAGTTCAATCAACTTATTATCTTATATCACAGAGAATAAGTTTACAATAAACTCATATAGGAAAATGAAAAAAATCATTATATTATGTATGGTAATCATTACTACTAAATTAACATATTCTCAAAATATTGAAAATTATGAATTTATACAACATAGATTATCCTCATCCGAAAAGCGTTTTTATGATTTAAATAAAACTATCAATACATATTTGTATAGACAGTTTTATAAAAACCCTGCTTTTCATAATTTGAACAGTCTGGATTTTAAATTAAACTCCTATTTATCAGTAAATTATTCCAAATCAAAACTCTATGGAGATTACATCACTGCAGAAGGTAATGAATTCGAAGATTTTCGTATTTGTGCGGCAGCTTACAAGCCAGTGACAATAAACTCCACATTATCTGGACACATACAACTATCAAGAGGTATACATAAAAATATATCATGGAATACAGCACGGGATTATGATTTATATTCACCATACATTTCTACTGATTCAATAGGTGGTGATTTTAAATTTAAAGAATACTTAGTTTTCGGGAATTATGCCTTCAATATATCAAAGTTTAGCTTAGGGATCAACGCCTATTTCAAAGGAGAAAGAGCTCATCGAGAAACGGATCCTAGATGCTTGAATACAAGCTCGTGTATAGGTAGTAAACTTGGAATTATGAAACAATTTAGTAATAATATATTAGCTGCTAAAATAGGAATTGAGAAGAACAAACAACATATCACTATGAGATACTGGAGACCTGGACAACAAGAAAGATTTTTCGTAGCCAGAGGTCTTGGCCTGTACGATGAATATACAAGCAGAGTCAGTTTTGGTTATTCTCGAATGTACTATCTAAAAAGCTATATTGGTGGATTAACATATATTAGCGATTCAAAAAATACAAATCAAATAAGATCAGATATTGAATACAAATTCTCGAAAATGAAAACAGAAGAATCAATAATCAGAGATCTATATGAATACAAAAATCATGAATTATCGAGCTCTATCAATTTTAAACATAATTTCAATAAAAGAAAAGCCTTTTCAATATCAATAATAAGTGAATTTTCAAGAAGAATAGGGTATGAGAATATTTTTATAAATGAATTAGTAGACAAAAAAAACAATATCTATGACTACAAAAATATAGATATACAGAAAAATTACGAACTTTTAAACTTCAACAATAATATCAGCATTGATTATACAATAAATAAAAAAGACAGAAGTGAATTCAAATTTATTTCAGGTATTGACTCAAAATATCGTAAAGAAAATCACAAAGAAAATTATATCACGAATTCATCAATCAATCCATACATTAGTTTAAACTACAAATTAAAATTCAATGATATACAACTATATATAAAACCTGTTTTTAAGAAAAAATTTACTCAAAAAAACAATTATAATATCACTTACCCTAAAAATACTAATATTGAATATCTTGAATTCCAACATGCTTTCAACCAATATGCATATTACAATTCCGAATGGAATGCCCTAAGCCTTGACTCTAAGATTGTGAAAGATTTACTAAAATATAAATTAGGTATCGGTCTTAAACTAATGTATATTGATGGAAACAGAGATAAGAACACTAATTACACAAAAGGGATTTCATTTAATTCAAGAGCAGACTTAATAAACAGCTATACTGATAAACATAATGAAAAATGGATTTCATTTTATATTTTCATATTATTATAACAATAACACCAAAAACAAATAACATATTTCCAACACTCTGAACTAGTTTTATACAAAAACAAGATGAAGCTTTTGTATTCCCTTTAGCAGTTTGATTTACTTTGATTGTTCCATTTTTCAAATTTTTATTGTAAACTTATTCTGAGACCAGACACAGTACTATGCAAAAAAAGAGGCTTTTATATAGCCTCTTTTTTGTTACTTATATTCAAATCAATATCGTGATTAAAACCCATTAAGCTCCATAAGTACAGTTGGAAATAAAAGCAATAAACCAAGCAATACTAAAATTACCATAAATGGCATCATCCATTTAACCCATTTTTGATAAGGAATTTTTGCTACTCCTAAAACTCCTAATAATACGCCTGAAGTTGGTGTTAACATATTTGTAAAACCATCACCAAACTGGAAAGCCATAACTGTGGACTGCCTAGAAACCTCTATTAAATCAGATAACTGAGACATGATTGGCATAGTAAGAGCCGCTTTAGCAGAACCTGAAGGAATCAAAATATTAATAAGAGTTTGGAATAAATACATCATACTTACTGATGCTACCTTACCAAATCCTTCCATAGAAACTGCAATATTATTAAGAACAGTATCGATAATCTTACCATCCTGAAGTATTACAATAATACCTCCAGCAAGACCTACAATAATAGATGCAGACATAATATCTTTTGCTCCCTCTAAAAACAATTTTGTTATTTTATCAGCACTATATCCCATCGACAAACCAGAGAAAATACCAAGAGTAAGGAATAAAATTGCAATCTTTTTAACATACCAACCATAACCCATAACTCCTATTATCAGAAATAGAATAGTAAAAAGTAACAAATTGATAATAAAAAAATGCGCTGATTTTCTTAGTGAAAAGAAACCCGAAATAAGAAACACAAATGCCAAAATTGGAATAATTGGCAATGTCATTGAAGATGACCCTACATTAAGTGTAGTTTCCTGAAAATAATATGAGTAAATAGCCAAGACAACAAATAAAAACACATATGAAATCCAAGCACCTATAGGTGTTTTCAATTCAATCTTATCAATATCATCGCCTTCACCCTTTTCTCTCCAATAAGCATCATCTTCATATACAACAGATGTTTTAGGATTTTTCTTAACCTTATTAGCATATCTTAATATATATGCAATGCCGACAAAATTCAGAACCAACCAACAAAACATTCTATATTCAATACCAGAAAACAATGGAAGTTTTGCTAAACCTTGAGCAATACCAATAGTAAAAGGATTTAAAATTGCACCCGCAAAACCTAAACCTGCCGCCACAAAACAGAGACAAACACCAACAATTGAGTCATAACCCATAGAAATAGCCAAAGGAACGAAAATAATAACAAAAGCAATGGTTTCTTCACTCATACCAAATACTGCCCCAAAAACAGAAAACAGAAGCATAATAAGAGTAAGAATAATATTATTAACCCCTATTGCCTTAAAAAATGATATATTTTCAACTTTCTTAGCAGCATTCAAGAATGCATAAATTCCAATATCAATTGACTTAGTAGCATTCATAATCCAGAATGCACCACCAATCATAAGAATGAAAATAATGATTTCAGCCTGATTAACGAATCCTTGAAAAAAAGATGACAATATCTGCCAAGTTTGAGGAACACTATCAATATTATGAAATGAACCTGGAATAACTCCCCCATCAGCATCTCTCAAATAAGCACCTCCAGGTATTAACCATGTAAGAATAGCACAAAAAACTATTACAAAAAACACAATCACATAAGTGTGTGGAATCTTTTTAAACATATTATTATATTTTTTTATTTTATTTACAAAAATCCATTATCATAACAATCAGGAATTTTCTTCTCCATTTGAGGTTTTTCCTGAAGCTCTTTAATCAACTTTAAACAAGCCTTTTCAATATCCTGATAAAAATCTTCAGCTACTAAAACTAATTTTCCATCATACATTCTAAGATGTCTAGCTTCCTTTGGTTTATTATTCAAAGAGCATAATATTATTTCACTAGAAACAGTAAAAGTATGAGTTAATTGATTTCGGAATTTAGCATAAAACCAATGATCTGTATTAATATTTCTATATCGATTTCCTAAAAGAATATTCAAACCTTTCGAAAATCTTTTTTGAGATTGAGATGATGATTTCAAGGGTTTTCTATCATAATGAGCTCCTAAAAATTCAATAATCTGACCCATAAGGACAAAAGCAAACATATACATTTGATTATCTATCATTTTTTTTAAATTGACAATCAAATATTTTTTTATAAACTGTGATGAATAAAGCATATAAACTATCTCTTAAATATTGAGCTCCAAAAATGATAATTTTTTTCTACAATATGAAACTATTATCATATTAAGAAATTTTTATCAAAACTTTGAAAAACACGATATAGATTTGAAATACTCCTCGAATTTAGAAACATAGAATAGCTACCAATTACTAAACTCAAGTTTAATATAGATTTTAAATAAAACGAAGTAAAAAGTTAAGCATTGTTAAGTTACAATAAAAATATTCAAAACAAGCTTATGATAAGCAAACAAAGAATAGATGTAATCAAAATTTTATTATATTTGATATAGATAAAGAAAACTCTTCAGCTTAGTAAAATACTAAAGAATATATAAGGTGAATATAGAGCTTTACTTATAATATAAAATTCAAATTTAACACCGCAGTAACTAACACGAAACAACTAATTACTGCTCAAAAGATTACATTATTATGATAGGAAAATCATCAAACCCAGTTCTTAACAATAAGATTTTTAATAGAGTTGGTTTTAACACCAGTTCTAACCAAATGAGCTTAAACGGGACTTTAAATAAAATTGCTATTTCGCTTGTATTAGTTATAGTAGCCGCTTTTTACTCATGGAATTTGGCAATCTCTTCTGTACAGGTTGAAGGAGGCTTTTCAGGTAATCTTCCAATATTATCTATCGGAAGTGCAATTATTGGATTTATTTTAGCATTAATTATCAGTTTCAAACCTCATATCAGTCCTATATTAGTTCCTTTTTATGCAATTGCAGAAGGAATTTTTCTGGGTATAATTTCAGCTTTTGCTGAAACAATGTATCCAGGTATTGTTTTTAAAGCAGTAGTTCTTACATTCACAACAATGTTTACAATGCTGTTTTTATATAGAACAGGAATGATTAAAGTGACTCAAAAATTTAAATCAATCATAGCATCTGCTATTGGAGGTATATTTTTACTATATATCGGGAGCTGGATTATGGGAATGTTTGGATTAAATACTAGTCTAATTCATGGTAATAATTTATTTTCAATCGGCCTTAGTCTTGTTATAGTTGTAATTGCAGCCCTAAGTCTTGCCGTTGATTTTCAATTCATTGACGACGCAGTGAAAAATGACTCGCCTAAATTCATGGAATGGTATGGAGCTTTTGGTCTTCTTGTAACTCTAATTTGGCTTTATATCGAAATTCTAAAATTACTAATGAAATTAGCATCTAGAGATTAAGCTCACAGACAAAAATATCAAGATATTATATTATTATCTTACAAACATAAAAATGAATGTTAGTTAAATATAATTACACTAACATTCATTTTACCAGCGCAAAGTTATACCATCACAGTTTTTTTTAGATTACCGACACAATATTTAATAACCACAAGATGTTAATGCCATAAATAACATATTTTATTATGAAATTAATTAAGGTAGAGAATAAAAAACACATTTCGGAATTTCACAATTTTCCAAAATCATTATACAAAAATGACAAAAACTATATTGCTCCACTTGATGTAGAAATAGAATCCATATTCGATAGGAATAAAAATTCATATTTTAAACATGGTACTGCAATTAGATGGATTCTACAAGAAAACAATAAAACCATAGGAAGAATCGCAGCATTTATCAATGAACATAAAGCCTACAATAACAAACAAGCAACTGGTGGTTGTGGTTTTTTTGAATGCATAGACAACAGAGAAGCAGCATTTGCCTTGTTTGATAAAGCAAAAGAATGGTTATCGGGCAAAGGAATGGAAGCAATGGATGGACCTATTAATTTTTCGGAAAATGATAATTTCTGGGGGCTTCTAGTAGATGGGTATACACAGCAAGCATACGGAATGCCGTACAATAAAAAATACTATAAAGAGTTTTTTGAAGATTATGGTTTCAATAAATACTTTGAACAATACAGCTACCATCTTGACTTAAGCAAGAAATTTCCTGAACGTTTTTGGAAAATCGCAGAATGGGTGTCAAAAAAACCAGGCTTTAGCTTTGAACATTTCAAGTTTAATCAGACAGATAAATACATAAATGACATCCTTGAAATATACAATGAAGCATGGAAATTCCATGACAACTTCACCCCTATGAATCCTGATGATTTAAAAAAGATAGCAAAGGACGGAAAGTTATTTATAGATGAGGAGTTTATCTGGTTTGCATACCATGACAATAAGCCTGTTGCGTTTTTTGTTATGATGCCAGACTTAAATGAGGTACTGAAAAAAATCAATGGAAAACTTAATTTCTTCAGCAAACTCAAACTACTATATTATATTAAAACAAATTCATTTACACGAACCAGAATTAGTATAATGGGAGTAATTCCAAAATACCAACGATATGGCATAGAGTCAGCAATATTCTGGCATCTGGATAAAGTAATGAAAAGAAAACCTTGGTATAAGGAAATAGAAATGTCTTGGGTTGGAGATTTTAATCCAAAAATGATTGCAATTTACGAATCAGTTGGAGGAGTAAAAGCCAAAACACATATAAGCTACAGACACCTATTTGACGAGAATGCAGAGTTTGAACCATATTCTAGCATCCCTTTGGAAAATAGAAAACTTAAAGAAAAAGCGTAATAATACTTAAATTTGTTTTGGATTATAAAAATACAATAATTAACTTTGCGTCCCATTGCACGATGCATCAAGTTAATAAAAGAAAATAAAATGAGAAAAGGTATACATCCTGAGAACTATCGTTTGGTTGCATTTAAAGATATGTCAAACGAAAACGTGTTTGTTGCTAAGTCAACTGCCGCTACTAAGGAGACTATTGAGATTGAAGGTGTAGAATACCCTTTAATTAAGTTGGAAATCTCTAACACATCTCACCCATTTTATACAGGTAAGATGAAGTTAGTTGATACTGCGGGTAGAGTAGATAAGTTCATGAATAGATATAAAAAACACATGAACAAAAACAAGTAATAAACTTGAAAGATATTAAAAGCTCCTGATTTTTCGGGAGCTTTTTTTATGCAACAAACAAGCAAAATTCTCAACGCAAAACTATCTTCGATTTTAATTTATCAGTAAACAAATCTACGGCTGGACAATACTTGATATTTTTAAAACACAAATCACTTATCTTATACAGCTTTGCCCTATCGGTGTGAGGATACTCCCTACAAGCTTTTGGCCTCTGCTCATAAATACTACAATAATTATCATCTTGAAGAAAAGGACAAGGAGCCGACCTATACACATAATCTTCTTCTTCATCCATTTCAAGATACATATCAATAAAATCAGTAGCTTTAATTTTCAAATATTTAGATATCCTATTTATATCCTTATCCGTAATTATAGGACTAATACTCTTACAACAATTAGCACAATCCAAGCAATCTACCTCTTCAAAAACCTCATCATGAATCTGTAGAGCAAGCTGATCTAAATTCTTAGGTTTTTGTTTTTTTAATTTTGTATAAAACTTTTTATTCTCCGACCTATTCTTTTTTGCTTTATCAGCCAATTGTTTTAAATCTATTTTCATACTATATTATTTTGAAGCAAACCATCCTGCAACTACACACATCTTTGATTTACAAGCACATTACTCTTATTTAATATTAAAAACTCACAAATATAAACCTAATAATCCAAATACCATAAGATGAGAACAAAAGCAAACAAAACAATTTAAACAAAAATTTATAAGATTGGATTTGTAGATTACTAGATATAAATAATGTATATAAAATAAAATAGCTTATTTTTGTCAGATAATTTAGGAAAAGAGCAAATCAAAAGTATTCCATTTTTGATAAAGAAACACATAGTAATTTTTCTTAAAAAGTTGAAACTTTTTATATCATTTTCTTACTCCTAACATTAAATTGTAAATAATAAATTCATAAATAATATATCTTACTGCAAAACATTTGCATTATTTATATTCTAGCTATCATACTATGAAGCATATACGTAATTTTTGTATTATAGCCCATATCGACCATGGGAAAAGTACTTTAGCTGACAGACTACTAGATGTCACAAACACTATCACAGACAGAGAAAAGCAAGCTCAGGTATTGGATGATATGGACCTAGAACGTGAACGTGGTATCACCATCAAGAGTCATGCTATTCAGATGGACTATAAAAGAGGAGATGAAAATTATGTTTTAAACCTTATTGACACCCCAGGACACGTTGACTTTTCATATGAGGTATCAAGATCAATAGCAGCATGCGAAGGTGCATTACTTATTGTTGACTCCACCCAAGGCATTCAAGCTCAAACAATATCAAATCTATATCTTGCTATCGAAAACGATCTTGAAATCATCCCTGTACTTAATAAAATTGATCTACCTAACGCAAATCCAGAGGACGTTTCGGATCAAATAGTAGACCTTATTGGCTGCGATCCTGAAGATATTTTGTTAGCAAGTGGAAAAACAGGCGAAGGCGTTCCTGAGATATTAGAGGCAATTGTAGAGAAGATTCCAGCTCCAGAAGGTGAAAAAGACGATGAATTACAAGCTCTTATTTTCGATTCTGAATTCAACTCATTTAGAGGTATTATTACATATATCAGAATCATGAATGGAGAAATCAAAAAAGGAGACAAGGTTAAATTCGTAAATACTGGTAAAGAATATGATGCCGACGAAATCGGTGTTCTTAGACTGAATCGAGAACCCCGAAAAGTACTAAAAACAGGTGATGTTGGATACATTATATCAGGAATAAAAACCTCAACTGAGGTAAAAGTTGGTGATACCATCACCCATCAAACCAACAAAGAAGCAATTGCAATTGAAGGTTTTGAAGAGGTTAAACCTATGGTATTTGCTGGTGTATATCCTATAGATTCGGAAGACTACGAAGACTTAAGAGCATCAATGGAAAAACTAAAACTAAATGATGCCTCCCTTACTTTTGAACCAGAATCATCTCTTGCTCTTGGCTTTGGCTTTAGATGTGGTTTCCTTGGTATGCTTCATATGGAAATCATTCAAGAAAGACTTGATCGTGAATTTGGAATGAATGTTATAACTACAGTTCCCAACGTTTCATACATTGCTCATACCAACAAAGGTGAAACTTTTGAAATGCACAATCCTTCTGATATGCCAGATCCCAACTCTCTGGATTTCATTGAAGAACCATATATAAAAGCAAATATTATATCAAAATCGGAATTTGTGGGATCACTTATGACTCTTTGTATGGAGAAAAGAGGAATAATGACTGGTCAAAATTATCTTACAAGCGATAGAGTTGAACTTACATACGAAATGCCTCTGGGTGAAATTGTATTTGACTTTTACGATAAACTTAAAAGTATATCAAAAGGATATGCATCATTTGATTATCACCAGATTGGATTCAAATCTGCGAAATTAATAAAACTAGACATCCTTTTAAATGGAGAATCGGTGGATGCTCTATCTACTCTAATTCATTTCGACAATGCCTACAATTTTGGTAGAAGAATGTGTGAAAAATTAAAGGATCTTATTCCTAGACAACAATTTGATATCGCCATACAAGCTGCAATAGGGGCAAAAATCATTGCGAGAGAGACTGTTAAAGCAGTAAGAAAAGATGTTACAGCAAAATGTTATGGAGGTGACATAACCCGTAAACGTAAGCTTCTTGAAAAACAGAAAAAAGGTAAAAAGAGAATGAAACAGGTTGGTAATGTTGAAGTACCACAAAAAGCGTTCTTAGCTGTATTAAAATTAGATTAACAAAAAAATCTTCACAATACAAAAAAAAGGAGTCCTATGCAAAATAAGACTCCTTTTTTCGTATTGTAATTTTACATAAAATCTAAATATATCTTTTCACAGTTGACAATCTGTGTGTATACAAACCAGTTTCATTATTTATTATGCCTTTCTCATCAATATCATCAACTCTAACCTTACCCGAAGCATGAATAATTCTATTACCCCCTAATAGTATACCAACATGGATCACTCGTAATTTATCATTAACAAAAAATGCCAAATCAGCTTCTTTATATTTTGTTAAATCACCAACCAACTCACCCTGCTTTTCTTGCTGACTTGCATCGCGATTAATAGACACACCGCATATCTGAAATACCAACTGTGTAAATCCAGAGCAATCTATCCCCATTATATTTCTACCGCCCCACAAGTAAGGAGTATTTAAAAACTTGAAAGCAATTTCAATTATTCCTTTTTGATTAACACTAATTTCGTTTCTCAAACTATATTTTCTAGCTCCCAAAACAAAATAATCAATATTGGGTGTTAATTTTGGAATCCGAGACCCCATACTAATAAGAAGTTCTTGATTGTTTTCATTTATCAAAATAGCAAAACGCTCATCTAGCCTACAATAAGGAGAATCCAACAAACACTTATAATCTTCTTCGGATACTACATTAAGCATCTTCTTGTCAACCCATCCAACATAAGCATCATGCTCGACCTGAATCTTTGCCCAATTATCAACAATCTTATCAATAATATACAATTCACCAAAAAGCAACTGACTAACCAACTCCGAACTTTCTTTAGGCTCAAATCTGATAGGAAGTACACTTATATCATTTACTGCAAATTTCATATCTAAACTTAGCTTTTTATCAATTTAACAACAGTTCTAACACTATTTCCAATATCGAAATTAGCCTTATCAAAACCTGAATACACAGATTCAACTCCAAGTCCATTATATTCAGCTAAGGCTTTTAATTCGTTTAATCGTAATGTTAACAGCTTAATGGAATTAGATTTTTGAAATTTTCCTGATTTCTCCTTCAGTAATGTATTGAAAATAACACTTCTTGACTCATCTACTAATTCATACTCTCTTTTAAAAATAAGATTTTGAGTCTCAATAGTAGGAAGGAAATTTATCTTATTATCGACAATTCTATCATAATTAATTATCTGAATAATCAGACAAGAGTTATTAGACATCAGACCTGCCATTTGTTTAAATGTACTATTAATCTCGTCAATATTATTTAAATGGACTAATGTATTACCAATACATGAAATAATATCAAAAGTCTGATTATTAAAATTGCGTTCTAGATTAAGCATTGACGAATTAACAAAACTGGAATTGGTTTTTTGCCTCTTTTTAGCAATACTTAACATTGATTTGTCTATGTCGACACCAACTAAGCTGGAATAATAATCAGAAATATTAAAAATAAAATCTCCAGTGCCACAACCTACATCTAGCAATGTCTTATCATAATTTGGTTTTGCCAAGGATTTAAAGAAATTCTTCAGACTATCCGCCACAGGAAAAATTTCTCTATAATACTCAGATATATCATCATATAATTTCATGAGGAAAACAGTTTAAATTAATACTTATTTAACAAAATGACCACTACCAATAAAAACTAGATTTAAATTTAGACTTATTGCCACGCAAATCTTCAAGCTCTAAAACTATACTATGTTTAATTCCTTTCTTCAATCGAGTCTTATCAAAAGTATAACTAATCGTTCTGGTTTTTAGATCTCTTTCCATCAATACCCATTTCCCATCAATATAGGCATTATATTTTTTTATTCCAGTATGCTTATCATATACTTTAAATTTTATATTTCTATACCTTCTAAAATTTGGATTCTTAAAATAAGAAATAGGCTTGATAACTGGAGGTATAGTATCGACACATACGACAAATTCACCTAGGCTTTTCGATTTAGTAATCATCCAACCATCAACATACACTCCACCCGAATAATATATTGCTTTTCCTAACTTTTTAGCAACATAAAGCTTATTAGTATCGATTTTAATATTTTTCTTACATCTAATTTTTAAAGTAAAATATTTATGAATAGGAATCTTATTATTAAAAATTTTATGACAATCCGAAAGTCCATAAACAGAATCTTTAGTCTCAAGATAATCATATTTTATGTCCGAATAAAAAGTTTTGGGTCTAAATTTAAACTCAACTCCCCTCTCCTTAAATTCATTAACAGAATCACAATTAATAATAATTCCATTTTTATCAAAAACATAATTTGAATTAGTTTTCACGCCTTGACAAGAAAAAATAATAGCTGATTTATTTCCATGCCAATCATAGATATCGAATCTGATATTATAGTTTTTACCATCTTTGAAATTAACAAATCCTCTATTAATCATATCATGATAAACAGATAAATCATTGTTTTTCTCAATAAAACTTTTATGAATTTTTTTGTTTTTAATTTTATTCAATTCATAATCCATATGAGAATTAATATATCTAGAATTTGAAAAAGAAAAGCGTTCTAATTTAAAAGAAGAACGCAGACTATCATTCACGAACATTTGCATCATATGAATCCCACATCGCCCCCATGTATTATCCATAAAATCATTAACCTGAACTCCAAAGCCCATTAGACCTGATAATTGTAATTTAGATTTTCGGTTCAAAACATAATTGGCTCCTCTCTTCACAAGATTAATTCTGGTTTTTTTATACTTCCCATCTATCCTCGAACTAGTATCCTGTGGATATATATACAAATTATATATTTTAGGAGGAGTTGTATCTTTTATTTTAATTCCAAAATAAAGCGGATTGATTGGATCCTCAGATTTTTCATCTCTTATTTCGAAATGCAAATGAGGTCCACCAGAAGATCCTGAATTCCCAGAAAAGGCAATAACTTCAGATTTTTTTACAGGAAATTGATTAGGATTTAAATCTATATCAAGGGCAAACTTTTTATTTTTATATTGATAGGCCTTTATAAAATTTTCAATTTTTGATGAAAACTTATTCAAATGCCCATACACAGTAACATATCCGTTGGGGTGAGTAAGATACAAAGCCCTACCAAAACCACTAGCACTGACCTTAATTCGACTAATATAACCAGAAGCTGAAGCGTACACTAGTTTACCAATACTAAAAGTTCGAATATCTATGCCTGAATGAAAATGATTATTCCTCAATTCTGCAAAACTTCCAGATAGAGTAATAGGAAAATCAACAGGAGATCGAAAAAAATCCTTTGGGTATTTAGATGTTTGACACGAGCCAAATTTGACGAAACATAATAAAAATAATAGGCTGAATTTAATTTTAATTAACGCATTCATGGTTTTTATAAGAGTTTTTGGTGTAATACAAAGCTAAAAAAATTCTTAATTCTAATTATTTCTTAGAGCATCTGCGCTTACCGTTTATCATCAAATATCTGCTTTTTTTCATAATATTTTCAATAGTTTAGTCACATTTTGACGAATAAAAATTAAAACAAAGCTTTAACATAAGTTAACATTTAATTTTACACTCCATTAAAAATAGGAAACAATAAATTTGATTATATGATATGCAATGTTAATTTTGTACTAATAAAACTGTCTACATATAGAAATAAGTAAAAATAACAGACAGTTTTATGAAGGTTAATGAATTTAGATTAAAAATTGTTCACGATGGATAAAAATGTGAAAGAGACGATAGAAAAGCTTAAAGAATCCATCAAACAATTAATTATTTCTCATAATGAGTTAAAGAAAAAAAACACTCAGTTATTGAATGAAAAAATGCAGCTTATTAACGAGGTGGAGATATTAAATAGAGATTTGAGTGATTTATCTAATAAGCATGAAAAATTAAAAATTGCGAAAGCAATTTCGACAAATGAGAAAGATTCATTGATGGCAAAGAAAAAGATTGGACAAATTGTGCGGGAGATTGACAATTGTATTGCCCTGTTGAATAAATAGGAAAAAAAATGAGTAACAAACTTTCAATAAAGGTAAACTTAGCAGACCGAATGTATCCTCTTGAAATAGAAAGGAAAAATGAAGAAGCTTTTCGTAAAGCAGCTAAACTAATTAACGAGAAAGTAACGCAATACAAACAAAAATATAAAGACAAGGATAATCAAGACTTTTTGGCAATGGCAGCTTTACAACTTGTAACAAAGTATGTTGAAACAAAAAAAAACACTGATATGCTGCCAATTATAGATGAATTAAAATCTATGGATTCAGAGCTAAAAGACTTTTTAAAATTAGACTAATATTATATTTTAGATAAAGGAATAACCCGCACTTGAATAGTATTATTGTAAAATAGTATTATTTCAGTGTGGGTTATTTTATATATTAAACTTTTAACGGAAAAAAATTATGATGGAGGTTATTATAGGATCAATAGCTTTTCTTGCGGGAGGGGTTATTTCTTATTTTTTTATACAAAAGGCCTTAAAGAAAAAGACCGATGGTATAATAAAGGACGCCAAGGCTGAAGCAGAAGTAATCAAAAAAGATAAAATCCTACAAGCAAAAGAGAAATTTCTTCACCTTAAATCTGAACATGAAAAGCAGATTACACAGAAGAACCAAAAATTAATGGCATTTGATAATAAAATCAAACAGAAGGAAGCTAATTTCAATCAAAAGTTTGATGATTATCAAAGAAAGAAAAAAGAAGTTGATGCTATTAAAGAAAATCTTTCTGTTCAAATCGATTTAGTTGAAAAGAAAACTGTAGAACTTGAAAAAGCAAAAAAACAACAGATCGAACAATTAGAAGAAATATCTGGTCTTTCAGCTGATGAAGCTAAAAAACAACTTATTGATTCTCTAAAGGAAGAGGCTAAAACAGAGGCAATGTCTTATGTTAGTGAGATAATGGAAGAGGCAAAAATGTCTGCTAATATGGAGGCGAAGAAAGTTGTTATAAAAACAATACAAAGAGTAGCTACTGAATCTGCTATAGAGAATTCGGTAACTATTTTCCACATCGAATCAGATGAAATCAAAGGTAGAATCATTGGTCGTGAAGGTAGAAATATCAGAGCATTAGAAGCTGCCACAGGCATAGAAATCATCGTAGACGACACTCCTGAAGCAATTGTTCTTTCTGGCTTTGATCCTGTTAGACGTGAGATTGCTAGATTAGCTTTACACCAACTTGTTACTGATGGAAGAATTCACCCTGCTAGAATTGAAGAGGTTGTAAACAAGGTTAAGAAACAAATTGACGAAGAGATTATCGAAACTGGTAAGCGTACTGCTATCGATCTTGGTATTCACGGTTTACATCCTGAATTGATTAGACTTGTAGGTAAAATGAAATATCGTTCTTCATACGGTCAAAATCTATTGCAACATGCTAGAGAAACTGCCAATCTATGTGCTATAATGGCATCGGAACTTGGATTGAACGCTAAGCGTGCAAAAAGAGCTGGTTTACTTCATGATATTGGTAAAGTACCTGATGATGAGCCAGAATTACCACACGCAATTTTAGGTATGAAGTTGGCTGAGAAATACAAAGAAAAAGCTGATATCTGCAATGCAATTGGTGCCCACCACGATGAAATTGAGATGACTTCTATGATTTCTCCTATAGTTCAGGCATGTGATGCTATTTCAGGAGCAAGACCTGGTGCTAGACGCGAAATTGTAGAATCATACATTAAAAGACTTAAAGATCTTGAAGATTTAGCTCTATCTCACCCAGGTGTACTTAAAACATACGCTATTCAAGCTGGTAGAGAACTTAGAGTCATTGTTGGAAGTGACAAAGTTTCTGACAAGGAAGCAGAAACAATGTCTTTAAGTATTGCTCAAAAAATACAAGACGAAATGACCTACCCTGGTCAAGTAAAGATTACTGTTATTCGTGAAACTAGAGCAATTAATTACGCAAAATAGACAATTTTTACAATCATAATATATAGAGCGGAATTCTATTTCAGAGTTCCGCTCTATTTTTTTAAAAAAAATCTCCTATTCTTTAATAAAAGGAAATATCAAATAATTAAAGGTTCAGTTTTTTGTGGAATATAATTTTTCAATCTGAAAATAATAACTCATTACTTTTCGTGAAAAACATGCACACCACAGCTAAATGCTTTGTTTTATTAAATTTCGCAATAAATTAGATATCAGCCCTACAGGTAGCCTATGCAAAAATTATAAAGAAATTTCCTTGTATTTATCAATACTCTTCTTTCATTATATGATTGATTTTAGATGTGTTATTGTCTTTTCAAGTGATTAAATTTGTATGAAAAATATTTTTCATGCTTTTTCTTGAAGTTGACATCAAATTTTTGAGCACTCCAATAATATAGAAGAAGCTATTACCAGAGAAAAACAATAAAAAGGATTAAAAATAGAAAAGAAAGAAGCGTAGATTCAAGTATCAACTGCAACAACTCAATTCAATGAATCCTAATTGGAATTTCTATAGACTTAACGATTTGTATGTATAAGATCTTTCGCTCGTGCCTCGCTTCAAGATGACGGATAGTAGGAAGAGGGAACGTCTTGTTGAGCTTGCGAAACATCTACTATAATTCAAAGAGTCGTGCCATAGAAATTATGAGATTCTTCATGCTCGTATATTTTCCAAATATAGAAATAATTTAAAAGAAAAAATAAGCTATCTTTTGCATAGGCTATCTGTATGGCTGATATTTAATTCATTACACTACCTAACAAACCAATACATTGGGCTATGTTACATATGCTTTTCATGCAAGGTTTTACATTTCTAATATTATGAATTTTGGAATTTCCGAACAGAAATATTTTTACTTTTATCATAAATATTCCTTTAGTAATATTACTTATATTTTTTCTTATGTCGTTTATCTACACTATATGTATAATTTTAGGCAATCCACCTATTATGTAAACTGACCTAATTTCTATGATTGCATTATTAAAAAAAAAGTAGATACACAAAATTCAGTGCATCTACTATATCTATTTTAAGAAATTAGCAATATTATCCACTTTCAATAATATGAAATTGTTTGCTGATAATTCTTGATCATAAAATTCATATCAAAAAAATAAAACTACCATGAACCAGTAATAGCATCAGCAAAATCGCGAAGAATAATACCTAAACCTTCTATACTTTGAATAAAACTTCCTGCTGTACTAGCGATAAAATCAGTTTTACCTGGCTCGTAGGAAGCTGCGCCTATAGAATAAAAAATAAAAACGGCATAAAGAAAACCAAGTATTCCTACATGTTTCATAGTAAGCTTTTTACTAAAATAAAAAACTGCAACAGTTATAGCGGTAATAATTAGTAACATTATTCGAATATCAATTAAAGTTGCTCCAGCTTCTCTAAAATCTATTTTCTGCCCTGTAACCAATAGAAAAATAGCTAAAGGAAGCCCCATACTAATGGTAATATCAAAAATATTTGATCCTAAAACATTAGATAAAGCATCATCGTAGTTTCCTTTTTTCGCATCTTTTATCGAAATGATTGTATCAGGAACACTACTTGCAGCAGCCACCACAACTAAAGCAATAAACAAAGGATTAATATTAAGATCTTCGGAAATACCTTTACATCCCTCAACCAATCCAGCACAAGATCCAGCGATAACAGCAGTCGAGATTAAAAGCAATACCCAACTTCTTAATACCGCACCATTCTCTGATTTGAATTGGAATTTCTCATACCATGTTTCAGCTTCCTCATCTTGGTTTTCATCTTCGGTATTTTCCCCATCTCCTTTAGGCATTGTCTTCAATGTATAAGCCAAATACACTAAATAAAAAGCTGTAAAAACCCAACCATGCCAGTGAGTAATATAACTACTCGAAAGCAATACTAATAATAAGATTTCGGCACCCAAAAGAAATAAACCATCACGTAATATAACTTTCTTAGCAATAGTAACACCCTTAACACCTGCTATACTAGCTATTACAATCCAAATTACTAACATAGGAATAACAATGCTATTGAAAATAGCAGAACCCGTATCACCACCGATACTAGCTGCTAGATCGCGACCTAAATCAGTATTTGAAGCAAATGCAAGAAAGAATACAGTTGTTAATAGCTCAGGCATAGAAGAGCCAATAGCATTCAAAGTTGCTCCCTTTACCCCTTCGCTCATATTGCGACCAAGATAATCTGTTGCCGCCTCGAAAATATCACAAGCTTTTGCGATAATTAGCGAGCAAACAATCATCAATAAAAAACCTCCATACCAAGTATGAAATAAAAAATCTGTAAATACCATCTTTAAAATTAAATTAAGAGTAAATATTAGATGAGAAATAATTTTAATAATCTCAAATCTCATCTTCTTTTTATAGTGTATTATAATAGTTTATGTGCACCAGCCTTTTCCAAAAAAACAGTAGAAGTCAGATTTCAAAACAAGCTTATTCCTTATTTATCATTTGAACATAAACTAATCTACCTCCATTTCCTCGTTCTAGTAAAATCTGTGAATCCTCTTCCAAAACCACATGTTTACCAATAGGCACATCTCTGTCATTTGTTAAATCCTTCATATCAGGCAGATTTTGATTTACCAAAACCCACTTATTTTTAATCTTTACAAAATAACCCGTTGGTTTTTTATCCTCCTCTGACAATTTCTCATTTGGGAACACCAGACGATTTGTATGCCATCTGTACAAATACTGATTATTATAAACCATTAATCTATAATTATCAGGAAGATACTTATTATCAGTTCTTGATGAATAAAAATTAAGAACAGGTAATTCTTCGGTATACAGAGTTCCACAATACGGACAGTGAGGAGATAGCTTATTGTCAAAAACAAACCATTTATGGGAGCAATTCTTATTGGGACATGGCTGAAGTAAATCCACTGTCTTAACAAGTGCATTCTCCCACTCATCGGCAGTAGGACGTTTGATTGGATTATGCAATCCATCAATAAATGCTCGTTCAATCATCTCTTTCAAATAAGGACCCAATATAGTATATGGCAATAAATCAACATCTGCATAAGGTAACTCGGCGGGATGCATATCATTCAAATTAGGTCTATTTGATTTGTCGGTAGGATGTTCAATAAAAAGAGCCGAAAAACCCATAGTAGCCTCCTCATCCTTTTGCACATCCATATTGTGAATTTTACCACCTCTCAAAGGATGTCGAAATAACAAATACATATAAATCAAAACAGACAAAGCATGTCGATCTGTGAATATCGAGGGTAGTTTTCTATTTTCATCATCTCTATCGAGATGTTTAGTTTTGATCACCTCAGGGGCTATAAAATCAGGTGTTCCGACCACATCAGGGGGATATTTACCAGGCACCACCAATCCATCTATATCAACTATACAGGCTTGTTTCCCAGCTGGATCGATCAACACATTATTATAGGACAAATCCGAATGTGCCAATCCAGCAGCATGCAAACGCTTAACTCCTCTGGCTAGCAAAATCGAAATTCTTAAATAACTCAGTAAATCACCTCTTTCTCTTGGGTCGAGAAATCGATTTTGATTTTTTGCCGATGCAAACCACTTCCCATTCTTTTCCTTTCCCTTTATTCCTAAAAAATCATCATTAACAGAGCCATGCTCAAAAAAGAAATTAGAGCGAAAAGTGGGAACTACGACTGCTGTCAAACCATTGTATTCAAGCATTTCGACAGGATAGCATAAAATATTTTCCCAATATTTACCTTCCGGACTGTCTATGATTTTATTTTTATAAATACCTACTATATCACGGAGTCTACTTTTGGAAACCTCATCCAATTTGTCACGATAAAAACCAACCACATAGCTTTTATCAGGTGCAAAGTACACATCCTTCATTCCTCCTGAAGCTATACATTTATCGACCCATTCGATTTCTATTCCTTGTAAACCTTTAGCAGTTAAAATTTTTCCCATAACTAATTAGTATAAAATAGAGATAGTTCTATCATCGTACTCACCTTTCATATAAAAATCAATCCAATTCATCCATTTAGTTTTATCAATCTCCTCTCCTTCTGCCAATGGATATAATTCGTTTAGAAAATTTTTCCAAGATTCGGAATCTTTTAAATCCTTATTAGATCCAAATTTAGGATCAGAAATACCATCAGTCATAAGCACCAATGCTTTTACATCCTTCTCAAACCAATGTAAGCCACATCGTTCGTAAACAGAATCATTTGACAAAACTTCAGGAGAATTAAGAAATAATGTTTGACCAGAAAAATTTCCTTCATCTGGAGTCATAAGTAACTCAGTATTATCCTCCCTCACTATAGCTATGGCTCCATCACCTACACTAAACTTTATTACTATAGTACCAATTTCAATTTTTTTGGATAGGGTAAACAATAAAGTTGTAGAATAATCCTTGATTGAATTAGCAGTCTCTATAGCTTCAGCCTTAATTGCCTCCAAAGCTTTGTATGCAACAGCGGCGGTAAGTTCATATACAGTCTGTGATAATTGTTCCTTATCAGCATCAGAGTCAAGCAAATTGATTTGTTCTTCAAATTCTGACAATTTATCAGAATTAATAAATTCCGAAATATGCTTTTCAACTGTATGGCAAGCTATTTCAGAAGCTTTTCTACTGTATTTTGAAGAACCAGCTCCATCTGCAACTATTTGTAATACCCATGAGGAATCTTCATATATTTTATTGAGAAAATGATCATCTCTAAAAGTTCCTTTATGAGCATGAGATTTACCTCGCATGGAAATCCCTATAAGATTTTTATCATTAATTTTTTCAGAGTAGAAATCAGAATTCTCTTTAAAATAAATATCATCATGAGGAGGATCTATATTTTTCCACAAAGAACGAGGATCAGGATTAACAAGAAAATGAATCTCTTTTTCTACGGTGTCATTTTGATAATCCTCATCTTTAAGAGATTGATTAATTGTAATTTTCCCTTTAAATTCGCCTAACTCGATTGGTGTTCCATGAAATTTATTATCAGTTCTATCCCATTCCAGCCCAGGAATATTATCATCAAATTCAATAATCGAATCTTCAGGGATTCCATATTCACTTAAATCCAACTTATCTGAAAAGTATATCCCAACTTGCCCATTCCTTAGCTGAATAATTTTTTTATCCTGCTTAATTAACTCTCTAGCCATTTCATTAGTTTTTTCTTCTTGCTCCTCCTCCAATTCAAAACGGGTATTATCGATTTTAGTTTGCAGGAGCTTTAAGTTTTCCTTGAGTATATCAATATGCTTTTCTAAGTCGGCAATATTTACAGACATAGCCAAGGCAGAGGATTCAAGCGTCTCTAATAATTCTAGTTTATCCATATTTTATCCCTGTCTTCTATTTATATCAAAACTTCTGGAACTTGCTGCGTAATAATCAGATCTGTCGCACCATGCGCATTTTTGCATCTCTGTATTTTCATTATAACAAAAAATACCTCCGCATTGACAAACTACAAATGCATGCTTGCTATTACAGTATGGACAAGTAGGAATTCCTTGCAATAAACCAACATCAATCTTTAGTTGTGAATCAAAATCTTTAGTCCATTCCTTATATCTAGCATAATCAATTTTTAAAGCAGAATCCAACAGATAGATTTCATTCAGATGATCTGCAATTTCAAAACTTTTCCTATATTTTATCAAATATTTCTCCTGTGTATTTTGGCACGCACCAAATAAAATCACTTGCTCATCTTTAATAAAATCTGTTCTTTTTGTCAAATCGATAAAGGACAATTTATTAGTACTTGGTTTAGCAAATACATCCTCTGTTTGATTCATACTTACAGAAACCTGTTGGCTTGAAGCAGCTACAGAATCAGAAATCCATTTAAAATAAGTTTCAAAACTTTCAGCCTGAGCATCCTCTATTCTCAATGCATTTTCAGAAATCATACTAAGAACCGAGTTAGAATAACAATCTCCCAAAGTAGCCGTAACAGTTATAGTATTAGGCTTGTAATTACTTTCCCATCTCTTCAGTGTAGGCATATAATCATCGGTAGGCTGACCATCGGTAAATATAAACACTAAAGGTTTCCAATCTCCTCTTTGATTTAGAGATGACCTCTTAACATTAGTGTCTATTCTATTCATTAATAAATCGAGACCAGCACCAAGAGCTGTACCACCACCAATAGGCAGATTAGGAGGATAAAACATAGCTAGTTCTTCGTATGATTCAAGTACACCAGCCTTACCAGCAAATGCGAGAAGCTCAATCCAGACAGTTTCCAAAGCATATGGATTCTGTTTCAAACTTCTAAGCAGAAATTCCATTCCCTTATTGACCATTTCAAGAGATTCTCCTGCCATAGATTCAGAAATATCAATTAGAATAAAAACAGGTAATTTTCTCATAAACAATTATATTACAATATTAACCTCAGTTGGAGGAGGAGGTAATTCAAGATCATCACTAATTCCCGCACTTTTACTACCTTGATTAACAACATCTGACACCCACTTAAAATAGGCTTGAAAGGAAGCACTATCAAGATTATCCAACATTACAACATTATTTGTGATAGTTCTAAGGAAAGAATCCTTTGCCTTAGGACCAGCTCCACAAGCGATAATATTTCCAAAATTATATTCTTTAATTCTAGCACTCATCTCTTGAAATTTCTGAATATCAGAAGGTTTTCCATCTGTCATAACAAATAGAAGAGGCATCCAATCAGCTTTTTTTTCCTCAGAAGAAAGATTTACTTCGGTAGAAACTTTATTACATACAAGCTCCAAAGCCTCACCCAAATGAGTAGGACCCGATTCAGGGCATTTGATCTCGCTCAGATTAACCTGAGACAATTCTGTTAAAGGCATAATCACCTTCACATCTTTATCGAAAGTAATTATACTAATATAAACTGTATCAAGAGCATATGGATCGGAACGGAGTGATGACATTAATGACTGCAAACCAACATTAACAGCCTGTATAGGTTCACCTTTCATAGAACCAGAAGTGTCCAATAGTAAATAAACTGGTAGTCTTCTCATATAATAAAATATAGTTTTCTAAATATTATAGAAATATTAAGATAATGATTTTAATGTTTAACTAAATCGATTCCTTTAGGAGCAGGAGGCAAGTGAGAGAAGCTATCTGTATTTTCACCATTATCAGCCTTTGTGCTTGAAACCTGTATTGAATCCGAAACCCATTTGAAGAAATCAGATATTCTCTGCTGATCTGGGCTGTCAATCTGTACCACATTATCAGTAATTTGGAGCAATACATTAGTATCTGCATTTTTACCCGCCGCACAGGCTACCACTACACCAGTTTGCTGTTGTTTGAATTTTTTAAGCCCTTGCTTCCAATCATCTGTAGGTGCTCCATCCGTCATAATAAAAACCAATGGTTTCCAATCTCCTTTTTGAGTGCTAGTATTTAGGCGAACATCCATAAAAATTTTATCACTTAATAAACTAAGTGCTTTTCCCAAAGAAGTCATCCCATCAATTGATAATTGTGGAGTTTGAAAAAGAGGCAATTCAGTTAATTCAACCTCCGTAGTAGCTTCCGAACCAAAAGTGATTAAACTTATCCATGCAGTTTCAAGAGCATATGGATTTTTTCGCAATTCGTCAATTAAAAATTCAACTCCTTTTTGAACCGCATTCAGTGGCTCGCCAGTCATCGAATAAGAAACATCTATTAATAAATAAACAGGAAGTCTTCTCATTTCATTACTTTTATATTTTCACATATTTTAGTTACATTGTAGATAAAGAGAAAGGAATTGTCGTAAAGCATATTGACAATTCCCTTTTCTTATATTTAAAAATGTATAAAAAATCTATTTCATTAAGCCATAAATACGACTCAATTATTTTGATGCATAATCTCTTAATATTCTAGCCTGAGTATCGAGAAATAATTTATCAGCAAAAGCATCGCCAATTGCATCAAATTTCCAATCCCCATTTCGTCTATATAATTTACCCATAATTACAGCTCCCTTTCCAAGATAAGAATTATCAGTACTAATATTGAATGAGAAATGCTCTTTTTTAACTATAGCCGGAGTTCCCTCATACATTTTTATTTTCACGAAAGGGATTTGAGAAAAATCAAAATTCTGATCTTTATTTAGATAAATATTCAAGTAAAAGTAAATCTGATCAACCTCCTTATCAACTATAGTCATATCAACAGAAACAACTTCACTAAAATCATCAGATACCCCAGTACCTCTATCATCACCACTATGACGCATTGACTCATCCTTACTATATAGTTTCCCTAAAGCTATTCCTCTGGATTTAAGGAAATTGTTATACTCTGGGGAATAAATATGATCAATATATTTACCTCGACTATCTGTCATAACACAACTCAAATCAAGATCTACTTCTTCAATTATCTTTTTTGTTGTTCCAAAAAATCCTTTTTTTATTCTTTCAATTGCGCCCCAACTCACTTCAACACAAAATTTTTCTAATTTTTCTTTTGTGCTTTGTCCGTCACTTATTTTTTCAAGATTTATTTTTTGTCCTTTTTCAAGATTTATTGCCATCTTAAATTATTTTTTTGAATTATAAAACATTACATCCCTTAATCTTCGAATGAAAATTATTCAAAGACCGACTGATTTTACATTATTTATTAAGAAACTAAAAATCTAAGTCAACAGATTGATTTAGATGAAGTACAATTATATTAGTTTTCCGAAACAAATAATATATTATAGAAAAAAATCGGTTGCTTTTATTAATTATACTTGCTAAGGAAAAAATTCAAATCCTCTTTATATCCTCTGCCCATAGCCTCGAATTTCCATTCGTTATTTCTCCTGTAAAGTCGACCAAATTCGATTGATTTTTCTATAGAGTAATCCTCATCTAATTCATATTTAATGATTTCTTCATTTTTTGCCTTATCGATAATTCTGATAAATGAATTTCGAACTTGTCCAAAATTTTGCTTTCTTTCTTCTGCATTATGAATAGTAACAACGAAAATAATTTCACTAATAGCAGAATCAACTTTAGACAAATTGATTTTTAAAAGTTCATCATCCATACTTGAAGAATCACCAGTGCGATCATCATCTGCACCTTCAACAGCACCATCAGGAGAAAATTTATTATTGTAAAAAATAAAATTTTCTTCGCAAGGAATTTTGCCAGCAGCATTTATCATAAAAGCTGAAGCATCCAAATCATATGCTTCACCTGTTGCAGTATTTGGATCCCAACCCAATCCAACTTCTATATTTGTAAGTCCTTTGTCAAGAGAGACTCTCTCACCTTTGCTTAAATTGATTGCCATATATATATATTATTTAAACTCAACAGATAACAGAATCAATTGAGTATTTACTTTTTCTATTTTTTGGAAGCAAATTATCTTTGAAACGGGAACTTATATGCTCACCAGAATTCAAGAATAATTAAAGACAAATTCCAAAAAAAAGCATACCATTGTAATTAATTATATTTTTGCAGGAAATATGATAAATCTTCCTTATATCCTTTACCCATAGCCTCAAATCTCCACTCTCCATTTCGTCTATAAAGTCGACCTACTTCCAATGAAGTTTCAACAGAATAATCTTCGTCTAATTCATATTTTATAATTTCTTCATTTTTAGATTTATCAATTATTCGAATAAAAGAATTACTTACTTGTCCAAAATTTTGCCCTCTCTTCTCAGCATCATGTATGGTTACAACGAATATAATTTCATTTATATCTTGACTGACTTTTGGAAGATTTATCTTGATTAGCTCATCATCTTCATTTGAAGAATCACCAGTACGATCATCATCAGCTCCTTCGACAGCTCCATCAGGAGAAAATTTATTATTATAGAAAATAAAATTTTCATCACAGGGAATTTTACCAGCCGAATTTATCATAAAAGCAGAAGCATCCAAATCATATGCTTCACCTGTAGCTGTATTAGGATCCCATCCCAATCCTACTTCTATATTTGAAAGCCCCTTATCAAGAGATATCCTTTCACCTTTACTTAAATTTATTGCCATATATTAGGTTTTAGACTTAGGTTAATTTTACAAAATAAATTAGTTGTATTTGTTTACAAAGTACCCCAAATCCTCTTTATATCCTTTACCCATAGCTTCAAATTTCCACTCTGATTTTCTTCTGTAAATCCGACCAAATTCAAGAGAGGTTTCAATAGAATAGTCTTCATCTAATTCATACTTCAAAATTTCTTGTTGAGTATCTTCATCAATAATTCTTATATATGAATTTCGAACCTGTCCAAAATTTTGTTTTCTATTCACAGCATCATGAATTGTAACTACAAAAACAATTTCCTCAACCTCTTTATTAACTTTTGTCAAATCGAGTTTAATAGTTTCGTCATCTCCGCCATCAGAAGCACCGCCAGTTAAATCATCATCAGCTCCTTCGACAGCACCATCTGGAGAATATTTATTATTATAAAAAACAAAATATTCATCTTGAGGTAATTTCGCTCTAGCATTCAACATAAAAGCGGATGCATCCAAATCATAATCGTCCCCCAAACCTTCATTAGGGTCCCAGCCTAGACCAACGCTTATATTTGTAAGCCCTTTTTCCAAAGACATTCTTTGACCTTTTATCAAGTTTATTGCCATGATTCTCTATAATTTATATGGGTTATATTCAACTAATGCTTAGATTTTCAACTATTTTTAAACAGATATTAAAAAAACAGGTATTAATATTATTCACAGCTAAGACACTAGTTTTTAATTTATCTTAAAACAAAGCAAACATAAGAACATAATATTGATTGTTTAATTTAACAATAGTATTAGGCTATAAAGTAAAAATTAAACACATACTTTCCGACAACTTATTTAATATGTTTTTTCAGGAAACTTAAAACAATTATTTGGAAAATAAATTATCATAAACTTATGTTGTTTTATTTTACTTAATTTATTTTTGCGATTTTCAAATTTAGTATTTTTTTATCAAATCACTAATGTTTTTAGATTTATTTAAACAATAAGATATTTAGAAATACAAGAATTTAGGAATGTATTTATTGACAGATGGGTATTTGCTTTTTTACACGCATTTATCTGAGCCATTCAGACTCAATTGACTTCCTTGTTTTAAATCCATAGATACCCTGAAGCTTTTGCAATTTCATGCCTTCAGCATCTTGTGATATTGAAAAAACATGTCAATCCTGTATAATAAATAAATCCTGTCCAATCCTGTATAATTATTTAATCCTGTCAGATTCTTATGCTCGTTCCTCGCTATCAGGAGGACGATTTTGGATTTCGGATGTTGGATTTCGGAACTTATTAACACACTATTTAGCAAACAGCATAATAATCAGTAAATTCCCAAGTTTGCACCACTCAAAACCAAGTCGTCTTTTCGATTCTGAGGAACGAAGATGAGAAATCTAATAATTGTGAAAGCAAGTAATTTTTCAAATCAAAAAAAACATTTAATTCAGTCAGAACCTACTGCTTCTACCTCCTTATCATTATAACTATTCAGCTTTGTAAAACTCAATATTGCTAAGACTAATTATTTTGTAAAGTTTGGTAGTTTTGATGAATCATTCTCTATTGGACAACCACTAAATGCATTATCAAATGATTCTACTCTTTCAACATCCCAAGTACTAAGATTTTGATTGAAATTACTCGCTCCAAAAAACATCTCCTTCATTTCCCTAACATTAGCTGTATTCCATCCTCCTATATCTTGATTAAAAGAAGTTGCTCCATAAAACATTTTGTCCATCCATTTTGCTTTTGAAACATCCCAACTGCCAATATTCGAATTAAAAGAAGTCGCTCCACAAAACATTCCTTCAAAATATAAAACATTAGAAACATCCCAGTTTAATATTTCTTGATTAAAAGAAGTGGCTTTATAGAACATACAAAACATTGTCTCTACACTTGAAACATCCCATTTACTAATATTTTGATTAAAACTTGATGCTCCTCGAAACATAAGGTCCATATCTCTCACATTTGAGACATTCCAGCCACCAATATTTTGATTAAAAGCTTCTGCAAGCTTGAACATACCTTGCATCTCATGTACATTCGAAACATCCCAGTTACTTATATCTGAATTAAACTTATACAATTCAGCAAACATAAATTTCATATTTCGAACTTTTGATACATTCCAATCTTCCACATTAAATTCGCTGCTAGATGAATAACTAAACAAAAATGACATATCTAAAACATTTGAGACGTCCCATTTACTAATATCCCCATTAAAATCTCTTACTTCTTGAAACATATACGACATATCTTTCACATTAGACACATCCCAGTGACTTATATCCTTACTGAACTTTTCAACTGCTCTAAACAAGCCACTCATATTAGTTATTTTACTAGTTATATAAAACTCTAAATCAGCCTCTCTTCCTTCTTTCAAGCAAGCTTCTATCATATCTTTTGATGCAATCGTATATTCTTTTTCTTTAAATTTAACTATTTGACCAATCTTTAGTACATCAAAATAATCATCCCTAATACAAATACTCACACCGTTCTCAGCATACTCAATACAATCTTCCAATTCTATCTTCACTATAAAATAAGCTATACTTCCATCCTCTGCTGTAACCGTATATACTACTTCTTCAGAAAAATCAGTTTGAGCTTCAGGTTGAATACTTGCCCCTGTGCTTATTCCTATTTCTGGTACCAAATTACTTAAATCAGTTCCATAGGCTAATTGCAAACTGATTTCCGTTCCATTTATAACTGCTGTTTTATTGCCTACCTTAAATGATTTAATCTTGGACTCGCTATTCTTTTTACTTACTACTTTTACAGTATATGATTTCTCACTCCCGTCTTCTGCCGTAACTTTATATACAATCTCATTTGTGAAATCTACCTCTCCTGTGGGCGCAATACTTGCTCCATCACTTATTTTTATAATTGGGATTAATTTTTTCAAATCTGTGCCATAAGCTAATTCAAGATTTATCTTATCTTCTTTTATAATTCCCTCGATACCATTTATAATAAATGATTCTATTAAACAGGCTGAATTTTTCCCCTTTATTAACTCAACCTCATATATATTCTTATTCCCAGCTGATGAACTAACTACATACTCAACAATTTTACTAAAATCTTGAGACGAACCTGATTCTGGTAAAACTGTAGCTCCTTCACTTAATCGCAAAAATGCTGGCAAATTTTCTAATTCCACCTTTGAATCAACATGCATAACTATTTTTTCATCTTTTGGGGATACTTCTATCTCCTTGGAACCTATTCGAAAATTCAATATGAGTGCTTCATCATTTTTTTCTCTCTCTACATTAATCTTATATGAACTTTTACTTCCATCCTCTGCTGTAACCGTATAAATAACAGTATTACTAAAATCTTGAAGCTCTCCTGATTTCGGTGTAATTTTTGCGCCCCCACTAATTTCTATTATCGGAACTAAGTTTTCTAATTCACTTTCGTATGGTACTGTTAAATTTATTGTTTGTGTCGACTCGATTATTTCTGCTGATTTTCCTCCTATACTAAATGAAATTATTGAAGATTCGGTATTAGGCTTATTTGTTATATTTACAGTATAATTAACTACAGAACCATCTCCTGCTATTACAACGTATGTCAACTCACCACTAAAATCCCTAGATACTCCTGAAGATGGATAAATACTAGCTCCATCACTTATTTCTATCTCTGGGGATAAATCCTCCAAACTCAAACCATAATCCAAGACCATACTAATATTATGATCAGATTCCGAAATATCTGCAGTTTTACCTCCTATCTTAAAAGATGTAATCCTAGCTTCATTATTTGGTAAACATGATACTTCTACAGTATAATCTGTTGTACTTCCATCCTCCGCAGTAACCGTATATACTACTTCTTTAGAAAAATCAGTTTGTGCTTCAGGTTGAATACTTGCTCCTGTGCTTATTTCTATTTCTGGTACCAAATTACTTAAATCAGTTCCATAGGCTAATTGCAAACTGATTTCCGTTCCAAATATCAATGCCTTTTTATTATTAATTTCAAACATATTTATTCTTGATTTGGTATTAGCTTCATTTACAATTTTCACTATAAATTCATTTCTAAACCCATCTTCAGCCACAACAATATACTTTTGCTCATTTGTAAAATCCTGAGCTACTCCAGATTTTGGATATATTTCAGCAGCATCGCTTATTTTAATCTCTGGTGTTAAATTACTGATATCAACATCATAAGCTAATTCCAGACTAATATTTTGACCTTTTATATTGGCATGTTTATCATTTATAATAAATGCAGAAATCTGGGCTTCAGTATTTTTTGATTTAACCACACAAACTTCATAATTAGTCTTTAAGCCATATTGCGCTGAAACAGTATAAAAAACAGGATTAGTGAAATCCTGTGCAAGTCCCATTTTGGGACTTATGCGCGCCTTTTCACTAATATGGATTTCAGGAACCAATTGAGTTAAATCAGTAGCATATGGCAATTCAAGATATATTTTGGATCCTAGTATCTCACCTTCATATCCCAAAATTTTAAAAGAATAAATATCAGTTCCTACCTTGCCAGTATTACTTATCAAAACTGTGTAAATAGTTTTGCTACCATCTTCAGCTGTTACAGTGTACTTCTGAGGAGTATTAAAATCTACAGATACCCCTGACTTTGGCTTTACACTAGCATTAGCACTTATTTCAATTATTGGTTTAATATTTCCGAGTTTATATCCTTGGTCTAATACAAGGCTAATATTATTATCTTGAATATTTGCCTTCTTGAAATCAACCACAAAAAACTTAATCTTTGATTCTGTATTTGGTAAGATAGAAACATAGACGGTATACTCCCTTGTAAAACCATCTTCTGCAATAACTTCATATTTTACAGGAAATGAAAAATCTTGAACTACTCCAGACTTAGGTATTACTTCAGCATCCTTACTTATATTAATTATAGGGTGCATTTTTTTAATATTTGTACCATAGCTGACTTTTAGCTCAATGCTATCATTTTTAATTTCACTTTCATAAGAATCAACCAAAAATGAATGAATTTCCGCTTCAGAACTTAAATAAGTTTTGAATATATCCTTCTCACAACTTATATATAAAATAATTAAAGAAATATACAGAAAACAATACCTTAATTTATTATTCATAATTATCACATTAAAACTAATAAGAATGCTTACTTGTGTAAAAACTCATTTATCTAAACATAAGGTATCAAGACTTTCTTAAATCATATGCATAACAATGCTTGTAAAATTCACATAAAAAAGCTTAATTCTTAATTATCAAAATTATACAACAATTCACTGACCTAATATATTATTAAAAATAATTAGAATTATATTTACAAAAACTAATCTAACAAATGGGTATTTTAGGATTTGCTAATTCTTTAATTCTACGAATCAAACAACTCTGCCCTGACTTTATGCTAGATTCTGTCTAATCCTTTCGCGTCATAATTATAATGATTTTGATTTATGATGTTGGATATTAGATTTCGGAATCTTATCAAACAGTATAATAATCAGCTAATTCCCAAGTTTGCACCACTCAAAACTAAGTCGTCATTTCGATTCTGAGGAACGAAGATGAGAAATCTAACTAATTGATAAGCAAGTAATTTTTCAAAAAAAATCATGTCAGATCCTTCTGCTCGTGCCTCGCTATCAGGAGGACGATTTTGGATTTCGGAATCTTATCAAACAGTATAATAATCAGCCAATTCCCAAGTTTGCACCACTCAAAACTAAGTCGTCATTTCGATTCTGAGGAACGAAGATGAGAAATCTAACTAATTGATAAGCAAGTAATTTTCAAATCAAAAAAAATCATGTGAATTCTGTATAATCATTTAATCCTGTTAAATCTACTAATTTAAAAATCCTGTTAATCTTGTATAATCAATAAATCGTGTCAAATCATGTCAAATCCTGTATAATCATTTAATCCTGTCAAATCTACTAATTTAAAAATCGTGTTAATCCTGTCTAAGATATCTAAAAAAAAGCAAGCCTATAAGCCTTGCTTTTTTGTGCATAATAATTTGGCTATTTTAAGAGAATTCCCCAATCTTTTACTTCGCCTTTATATAACCATTCTGGTAAGTAATCTGACTTCACTTCTATCTTCAAACCTGAATCATAAGCTATACTGCAACATGCTAATAAACGCCAACTTATCCAACCTTTTGCTTTGTTTGCGGGA
>JAOARN010000054.1 GCA_025210485.1 Marinifilaceae bacterium
GTAACTATCAATACCATTTTCGAAACCTCTTTTAATAATAGGGGTGGGTTAAATTACATCTCCTTTATTGGGAATGGCAAATTCATGAAAACCATGAATATAAGTTCATTGCAGGAGATACAAGAAAAAGCAAATGCTCTAGGTGAAAAGATTAAAAATACAATACCTGATAAATCAAAAGCCTTAGATACTGATTCTGAACTTACCAAAGATTTAATGGGAGATGAGAAAAGCATGACAGACAAAGCTAGTATAACCGCTCGTGCTGATGTTAAATATGACTTTAGAAATAAAAGTTTGCATGGAGATTTTGAATGTTATGTAAATACGGTTGGGGGTACGATGAAAGGAATAGGCCCTAATGGAAGGGCTGCACATGCTGTTATGCATTATGATCCACAGGATTGGTATTTCTATAATGGAACTCCTAAAGACCCTTGTGGGATTCAATTAATGGGAATGCTAAAAACACGCTCTTATTTTATGATTGGCACAAAAATAGAGTCGAGTCCTCCCCCTCCTGAAGAAATTTCGAAAATTCTTAGAGAATCAAATCTTGACTATATGAGAGATTTAAATGCTCTTGGCGCTGGAAAAGGTTTTGCTTTTGGAGCAAGAGTGGATATGGATACAGGTGATCTGAAATGCTTAATATTTTATGGCAGATTAAAACTTGGTGCTGGCTTCGATCTTATGTTAAAAAATTATGGCGATAAGGCTATTTGTAAACATAATGGTCAAGCTCCAGGCATAGATGGATGGTATGCAAATGGTCAGGCATATGCATATATTAAGGGAGATATCGGAATAAGAGTCAGAGTTTTTGGAAGACGTAAGAGAATACATATCTTAAGTATTGGTGCAGCTGCACTACTGCAGGCTCAGCTCCCAAATCCTATATGGATGCGTGGAATGGTTGGCGGAGACTATAAAGTATTGGGCGGACTTGTAAAAGGGAATTGTAAATTTAAATTTGAAGCAGGCAAGAAATGCGAGCTTGATGACGGGGCAAGTGTTTTGGACGGAATAGAAATAATTTCGGATATAGCTCCAGAAGAAAACAAAGTCGATGTTGATGTTTTCTCGTCTCTGCAAGCGAGTTTTAACTATTCGGTAAACAAGTCCTTTGAAATAGAAGAATTGGACGGAAGAAAACGTACTATTAGAATAAAATTAGTTTCAGCTAACTTAATGCATGACGGAAAAGCTCTTGATGGAAAATTAGTTTGGAATGATAGCAAAGATGGTATTGCATTTACTACTGATGATATACTCCCTGGTGAATCAAAAATAGATTATAATATTAAACTAATTTTTCAAGAATTAAATGGCCAGATTTGGACAGATATTGCAGATCAAATTGAAGAGAAAAAAGGAAGTTTTAAAACAGGAAAAGAACCTGATTTTATTCCACTATCCAATATAGCATATTCTTATCCTTGCCTTAATATGTTTAATTATCATAAAGATGAAACTAAATTTGGATATATTAAACTTAAAAAAGGCCAGCCTAATTTATTTAAAAAAGATCCTAAATGGGATAAAAAAATCAGACTGATATCTAAAACTTCACAAAAATCCGAATTTACGAATTATCAATACAGCGATAGAACTATTAAATTCAATATGGTAGAAGATCTTGCTAACAACACAGTATATAAATTTGAAATTGTTAATCTACCATTAGAAAAACAAGCTGCTGTTGATGACAATATGTATACAGAAGAAGTGGGTAATGATGATCTTAGTATTAGAAACAAAAAAATAGATAAATCAAAACAATATATCAAAGTTGATGAGAAGATATTATTTACTAACCACTTTAGAACTAGTAAATTTTCGAAATTCAAAGATAAGTTTAAAACCATTCAGAAAACAGCTCCTATAATAAATCCGATTTATATAGGTATATATCAGACAGGTTTTATTTTTAATATAGATGAATGCTTCGGATATTCTGAATTAAAAACTGACGGAACTGGTCTTGTCTGCCTTGAAGCTTCGAATTCAAATAGTTGGCTAAAAAGAATTAATAAACTAATGTATACAGATAAAGAAGCTAGCAAATTCCTTAAAAGAGATACTAGTTTATTAGGATTTAAAGCATATAAGGCAATTGAAATTAGTCAAAATTTAGAGTCTGAGAGAAAAATAGATAGTGAAAGTTTCGAAGGTGAAGATCCCGACTATGAAGTTGACATATGTAATCTTCAATATAATCTTGCTCCAATAATATTTAATGATTTTGTAGCTTTTAGAAACCATATGGCGGCTGGTAAAAATGTACCAGGGCTAAGCCAAAATGTTTTAATAGACCACTTCCCTTTTATGACAAATGGCAGATATAAACTTAAAGTTGAATACAGATTGCCAGGAATTAATAAAATCACATTTCGTGATTATTTAACATTTCAATATTTATAAAATATATAAAGCCAATAATATGAACATAAACTATATATATACTCTTATCTTAATTGTTTTTTGTGTTAAACTAAACGCACAAAACAAACCCAGTGTGCAAATCTTAGCAAATGTGAAAAAAGACTCCATTATGATAAGATGGGCTCCTTCAAAATATTCCTTATGGAAAGATTGCAATAAAACTGGTTATACTCTGGAAAGGATTACTATGTTTCGAAACAATAAAAAACTAATTAATCCTGAATCAAAAATACTAACAAATCGAGCAAAACCTCTACCTAAGCAATGGTGGGAAAAAGAAATACAAGATTCTACAAAATCAGATTATGATCATCTATGCATAGCTGCACAAGCTTTGTTTGGGGAAGATTTTAATCCAGAACTCGAAAGCTCAAGCCAGAATTCTATGATAAGATTAATTGAAAAATCACAATCACAAGAATCTAGATTTCTATTTGCCTTACTTGCAGCTGATCAATCACTAAGACTTTCCAAAGCCATGGGATTGTACTTTTGCGACAAGACAGCAAAAAAAGAGGAAATGTATTTATATAAAATATATCCAACAGAAATAAATTATATGATTGATACTTCCTATATATACACTGGATTAATGGACTATACAGATCTCCCAAAACCTTTAGGCTTGAAAATAAATTCCAGAGGGAATAAAATTATGATTAGCTGGAATCAATATCTTTTATCATCTATTTATACATGTTATTTTATAGAAAAATCGGATAATGGAGAAAATTTCAATGCTTTAAATAAGGCTGCATTAGTTGTTAGCACTAATGAAAAAGGCGACATGCAAAAATATATGATGTATAGCGACAGCCTCGAGCATTATAATAAAGATTACTATTATAGAATATACGCTAAAAATGCATTTGGTGAAAAAAGTCCATATTCTGAAACAATAAAGACAAAAGCTATAGTTGACTTTAAACCAATGTTTACAAAAATAGACACAGAACTAAAAGACGACAATACAGTTAACATAACTTGGGATGTAGATTCTAGTAGTTTACAATATATTAAAGAATTTAGAATTACTAGGTCATTTAAAGCAAAGACAGAAAAATATACTGATATATCAGGTAGTATAGATAAATCAATACGAAGCTTCCGAGATAGTTTGCCAATGTCAAGCAATTATTATAAAATAAAAATAATCTCAAAATACGATCAGGAAAAAACAAGTGTACCACTATTCGTTCAAACCCTTGACACCATAGCTCCTGCTCCTCCGACAATAAAATCAATAATAGCGGATAGCACGGGTATAGTAAACATAAAATGGGAAGCAAATAAAGAATCAGACTTACTAGGATATAGAATATTCAGATCAAATTTCTTATGTGATGAATTTAGTCAGATATCCAAGCAATATACCGCAGACACAAGTTTTAGAGATAGTATAAATCTTAATAATTTGACTAGTAAAATTTATTATAAACTAGCTGCTATTGACTATAGATATAATCAGTCGGATTTAAGTAAAGAGTTTATGTTAATCAAACCTGACACTATATCTCCAAATTCTCCCGTGATAAAGGCTTATGAAATAAAATCGAATTCAGTATTATTAAGCTGGACTCCATCCTATAGCGAAGATAAAGAATGGGAATATATACTCAGAACAGACACGAAAACAAATAAGACAGATAGCCTTTTGAAATCGCCTGCACAAGACAGTTTGAGATTCTTTGAAGATAAGACTATTAAAGCTGGACATAAATATTTGTACCAAATACTAGCAAGAGATTATTCAGGTAATTTCTCGGCAAAAGACAAATACATTGAGCTTGAATGTCCTGACGATGGCATAGGTAGTAATATTACAGCATTTAATGCTCGAGCAAACAAAGAAGAATCATGTGTCGATTTAAGCTGGAACTCGAAACAGGAGATAAAAGCTGTAAAAATATATAAGTCTGATAAACAAGGAAATCTAAGATTTTACAAATACCTAAAAGCTGTAAAAAATTACAAAGATAAAGATGTTTATATAGGCTTATCGAACACTTATAGAATACAACTTGAATATACAGATGGTAGTTTCTCAAAATTCTCTGATAAAATCAATATCGGATTTTAATTCAAAAATATCTTACTAAATATAATATTATGAAAAAGACTATACTACTTAATATAATATTTCTGCTTCTTGGCAGTGGAATGGTAATGGGGCAGAAATTTAGCGGAAAGGTGAATTTTCAGATCAAAGTAAAAAGTTGTTCTGCCCGTAATATCCATGACCATAACGGTAAGTCTGAGGTAGAAATGTATATCGAAGATTATAAAATAAAAAAAATATACGAAGTTGATAAATCTATCCCTAGAGATTCAAATACATTTATTGAAATTTCTAATACCTCTGCTGTTTTATATCAAAAATATATTAATATAAATTCTGATTTAGAGAACGACAAAAACTTCATATTCTCATACCTAAGGAAAAATAATTTAGACATATACTTTCATGGACATGAGCGTGATAGAAATGGAAAAAGAAGAGAATTAATACACTGCGAAACTAGTATATTAGAAATCACAAAGGAAGCAAATATTACAAAACCAGGTATATATATATATGATAAGATAATAAGCATAGAAAACGAACCTTACAAATACAAATTTGTTCTCGAATTCACTTTTACTCCTGTATGTCCCAAAATATCGAACAATCTAAGTGAATTAAACAATGTATACTCAGATTCTATAATAACCCTAAGGTTTAAAAATTCTTTTCACACTAATGTTTATAAAGATATATTTATTATAATTGATGAAGATAATCGTTTAAAAGATTTCAATCATACCAAACGCAGTAGTTATTTTATTGTAGATTATATTGAAGAGGAATATTACCCATGTTACCCTGACGATCCAAATAATTTGAAATCATTAAAAATAAACCAAGATGATGATGATGATGATAAAGGAAAAACTGCTACCTGTACTCGATATGTCAAACATTACAAAAGTAGACATAAATACTGGTATAATATAAGTTCATTCCCCAGCTACTCAAGGCAATTTAATGGAAATGATGAAATAGTTAAATTTAAATTTCCAAAAACTGAAGCTTTCCACTACAATGCCAGAATAAACCTACAAGGAAGAACAAAAAATGGAAATATTAAATCATTAGATTCGGAAAATTATAGTATCGACGTCTTCCCCAAATACACAGATATTCGTAATGCTAAAACTCATAAAGTTTTATGTAATGGAGAGAGTACTGGTAAATATAGTTTTGACCTAGACCCTCCTTTTCCTAAAGATGATCTACCCGATTATTTTGCTGGATATTGGTATACTATCAAAAATTTATCAACTAATTCGAATATACAATCTGCTAAGATAGATAAGTCTATTCCAAATTTTGAAGTCGGAAATTTAAAAAAGGGAAAATATGCATTGACTATCAATAATATTTATTACAATAAGGTGAAAGACTATAAACATCATTCTGATATGTCTTCGCTAAACTCAAAGGACAAAAAGAACTTTCCTGCGGAGGATAAAAACAAGGAAATATTTTTGCTCGGGCACAAGGAATTCAAATTTAATATAGAAGAACCTGATAAAATCATAATTAAGGATAATACAAATCTTTTTTCTCCTACTGGTAATTGTAGGGAATATAAACTCGATATTCCTCAAAACAATATAGATGGGGGAACTAAAAATGGAAAAGATTATGAATTCGGTCTATCTAATTCCAATTTTAACAATAAAATAATTGATGGCTCAAGCATGGGCTATGGAACTGAGCATAATTATGATGTATATATTAAAGATGCTAATGATTGTATACAAAAATTTCCTAAACAAAAACTAATCACATATGATAAACTTGGCTTAAATATAGGTAGTGTAGATAAAATAAAATGCTTTGGTGGCAGCTCCGAACTAGATATTGAAGCTGTTGGTGGAAGCGGTAATTACTTTGCTGCAATTGATAATACAAAAGACTGGACAAATTTTAAAAATGGAAAACGTTCTATTGTAGATGTTACAGTAGGAAACCATGATATTTTCATAAAAGACAATGCAGGTTGTATAACTAGTCAGACTGTAGACTATGAGCAAAACCCAGAATTTATTTTAGACAATTTAAGCCTAGTAGATCAAGACGGATTTAATATAAGTTGCTTTGGTAAAGAAGATGCAATCGTGAATTTAAAATTTCATGGAGGTAAATCTGAATACGAATACAAAATTTATGATCAGAAAAAAAATCTAATAAAAACAGATATATTCTTATCTGAAGGTGAAAACAGCATAAACAATTTGAAAGCCGGAATTTATAATTTTGAAATAAAAGACAAATATAATTGCAAGACAATAAAACAAAACAATATAAATATAACTCAGGCAAACAGACCAAATATTGATTTACTTAATAAATATATTTTCGATGGAGTACATAGCTATAAAAATTCAAAATCAGCTCCAAAAGATAAGCGTGATTTCGAATTTGAACTATCAAATACTCAAGCTGGTATTAATTATGATATCGAATCTGATCAAGCTTTAAATTCTTATGACTACAAGTTTACAGGTGATAATCACAAGTTTATGTTTGAATACAATGAATCCTATCCTGAAATTAAGATAACTAGTTCAAGAGCTTGTGTATTCAACTATGATAATTTCGACCTTCTAAGACCTAATAGTTTAAAACTTAATATTACAAAAAACAAATACGGTGCCGAGGAGTTTAATATTAAACGTAATAAAGCGACCGATCAAATACGATTTGACATAAAAAATGGAATCGCTCCATACAAAATAAGCTTATTCAGAGAAAATACAAAAGGGATATGGCAGCTAGTCCGTGAAGATGAAACCAAAGATTATAGAGACAAGTTTTATCCTAATTTAGAAGCTGGAAAATATAAAATGGAAATCAGATATGCAGATGACAAAATCAGTAAAGATGCTAAATTAATTTACAATTATAATGAAGCTTCCAAACTTGTAAAAGAGTTTGAAATGATAGAACCCGATCCTATTAGTATTAAAGATATACTTGCCGACTACAGCGGATACCAAATCAAATGTAATGGTGAAACTACAAATCTGGAACTTGATATAAAAGGAGGTATTAAACCATATAAAGTCGAATTAGAAAAACAAGGAGCAAAAATCGCAAGTAAGGATAATATCGACAATTACACCAATTTTAACAATCTGTATGCCTCAGATTATAAAGTTAGAGTAACCGATTTATATAACAATAAACTTACTAGTGAAAATATAGCCATTACTCAAACCGAGCCTATTAATATTGATTATAAGATATCGGATTATATAGGAGGCAATGCCATACGTTGCTTTGGCATGCAGGATTCTGTTAAAATAATTGCCAAAGGCGGAGTCGTACCAAGTCCCGAAAATGGATTTAAATATGAATACAGCCTAATCGGCAGCCATTATATTCGAAGTTCGCAGAAAGAACATAGCTTTAAAAATCTAGTAGCAGGAGATTATAAGTTCCGACTCAGCGATAATAATAATTGCATCTCCGAATTAGACCTACATCTTAGCCAGCCAGATAAACTATGTATTGAGAAAATTGACAATACTATTCCCTCCTGTCATATTAATGCAGAAAGCACAGATGAATTGAAACATAATGCAGAAATAAGTGCTAAAATAAGCGGTGGTATTAAACAAAATAATAAATACTTATTCAAACTAGAAAAACAGAATAATTCTCTAGTCTTTGAGGATTATGATAATCAAACTACAGAAAAAGCTCTATTTCAAAAACTAGGCTATGGGATATACAATCTCAAAACTTTGGATGCTAATAGATGTATGATTCAGAAAACTGTAAATATAGATCAAAATCCAGAATTGATTTTCGACAAGCTGACTAATTCAAATCCCCTTTGTTACAAGGCTACTGATGGTTCTATAGATATTCATTTCACGGGTGGTACAACCTACAGCACTGGAAAAAAATACAGATATGAATTTAGCAAAAACGATAAACTTATTAGTTCAAATTCACAAACAGATGAATCTCTATTACTAGACAAATTAGGGGAAGGCAAATACAAAATAGTATTCTCAGACAAATACGGTTGTGCCAAAACATTAAACACAGAACTATTTGATCCAGAAGAAATGAAAATAGATTTCTTTACAGATTATGTTAGCGAATTCAATGCAACAGATGGGAAAATAAAAGCAAAAGTATCTGGTGGTTGGACAGGAAAATACAGATATAAATGGTATGAAAACGGGGAACTTATTAGAGACGAAAATTCAAATAAAATATCAAATCTAGCGGCAGGAGACTATAGTTTGGAAGTATGGGATAGCAATAACTGTCCATTTGGAAATACCA
>JAOARN010000055.1 GCA_025210485.1 Marinifilaceae bacterium
GTACTGGTAAATTCTCTGGTAGTTTGTTACGACCTCTATGTTTAACCTCTTTGTTTCTGGTATAACTGATAGTCTCTTTTACCGTCTTTTCTGGTAATTTATTATCCCCTTGTAATAGTTCCTCAAAAGGAATACTGAGCTGATCACTATTTATAGGTTCTTTTATAAAGCGTTCGCTTTTACTTCCAAAAGCTATGCGTTGTAATTGGGTTATATAGTCTTGTTGGTTTGATATTATTGTGTCTTGCTTCTGAATAAGCATCAAAAGCTCATCTCGACTCATATTTTTTAGCTCAGAACTCATAGTGTAAAAATACACTAAACAGCCCTTAAACACTAAGATTCTCAGATGTTTTAATCAACAATATTTGTCGATAAATATCTGTGTCGTTGTTTGCTTTTCTCGAAATCAACACCTCGCAAAATCATAAATAACTCTGCGTTTGTTAACTCATAATTAGGAGCATCTAATCGTACTGTAGAACGCTTGAATGTACCTCTCTCTAATCGTTTATAGTAAATACAATATCCATCTATATCCCATGTCAGAATCTTTACATGAGTTCTCATTTTATTGAAAAATACAAACAGATAACCATTCATCGGATTCAAATCCATTTCATTATTTACAATACCTGAAAGACTATCAAAACCTTTTCGCATATCACATGATCCTCTATAAACAAAAATCTTTGTATTGTTAGACAATTGAATCATTCTAATGATAGATTATAATATGAGCTCCAGATCTTGTTGTTAGTTCTAATAGTTTTACTGATCTGTTGGAATCTTTGCTAAGATCTATTTCATGAAAGACCTTTCTTTGATCTTCAGAAGGAAGTATTTTTTTCTCTAAACGATATTTCGTTAACCAATAATGAAAACTATCTTTTGTATAATCTTTACCTTTTACAAATTCTCTCTGCGTTAATCCACTTGCAAAAAATAGTTCAATCTCGCTGTACATTATATCTTGTTTACTCATGCTACAAAAGTAGATCATTAACAAATATCTAAAAAGATGTAATTGGTCGGGTGGTTACGTTGTAACTATATACAAAATATCCCTAAGGGATAATATATTTATAACAATGGATGTAATCCGTTGGGAAATAACATACAACAAGAAGTCCTGAATGGACGGTATATTGATTCGGTCTTAGGATTTGTTATGCATATGCTTGTGAAGTATCACATCCTCAGGGTATAACGGGCTGAAATACCAATTTAACCTAGCCTGATACAACGCATCGGGTAGTTGAATAACCGAATGATCGCGTTGAAGGTGCAGATTATATATGGTATCTTACCTGCTTTCTGAAATTCTACTATTGGTAGTATAGCGATTCGCAATTAAAATATCCTAAAAATGAAGCATTTTATTCCACATTTATATTAAAAAATTCCTGAATTTGACTATTTGATAGATCGCCAATCCATTTTTCGCCTGCCGATACAGTTAAATCAGCCAGATGTTTCTTATCCAGTAGCATCTGATTTATCTTTTCTTCAAATGTTCCTTTCGTTATAAAACGGTGTACCATCACATTATTTTTTTGACCTATACGGAAAGCCCTGTCAGTAGCCTGAGCCTCAACTGCCGGATTCCACCATAAATCGTAGTGGATAACATGGTTTGCTGCCGTTAAGTTTAATCCTGTACCTCCGGCTTTTATCGAAAGAATAAAGATTTTAATATGTTTTTTATTTTGAAACTCCTCTACCATTTCATCTCTCTTTTTACGAGGAATACCACCATGCAGGAACAAAGGTTTAATATTAAGAGTATCCTCTAGGATATGAGCAATAATTTGTCCCATCTCTTTGTATTGAGTAAATATAAGCACTTTCTCATCGTTCTCAAATATTGAGCTGAGAAGCTCCAATAACATCTCTGTTTTACCGGATAAATTAGCTCTATAATCCTCCTTTTTAAGAAATTGCGATGGATGATTACATATCTGTTTTAAAGCAGTCATCATCTTAAATACCATACCTTTTCTTTCAATAGAATCTTCATTGGTATTATTAAGTGATTCCATCATTGTGTTTACAACATTCTGATAAAGGGCAGTCTGTTCTTTCCTGAGATTGATAAAGCAGTCGTGTTCAATCTTTTCGGGCAAATCGGATATAATTGATTTATCTGTCTTTAATCTGCGAAGAATAAAGGGATCTGTTATCTTCTTGAAAAGACCAAGTTTCTCTTCATTATTATCGTTTTCAATAGGAGTAGCAAACGTTTTCATAAAATATTTGGCCGATCCAAGATAACCTTTGTTTACGAAGTCAAACAAACTCCAGTATTCTTTTAGCCTATTCTCTACAGGGGTTCCACTGATAGCAATTTTCACTCCTGCTTTAATTTTTTTAACCGCTTTGGTTTGCTCAGTTCCCGGATTCTTAATATTCTGAGCCTCATCAATAGCCAATACTTCCCATTTAACTTTGTGAAACTTTGCGACATCGCTACGCAACATACCATACGATGTAATTACTAAGTCGCATTCAGTAGTTTTAAACTCACGTTTCACTCCGTGGTAAATATGTGGATTCAAGTCAGGAGCAAATCGTTCAATTTCCCTTTGCCAGTTAGTAATCAGTGTGGTTGGGACAACAATAAGTGCTTTATTTTTATTGAAACGTCCCTCTTGTTTAAATTTCAGCAATAAACTAATGACCTGGAGAGTTTTACCCAGACCCATATCGTCGGCAATTATACTTCCAAAACCAACTTTACTATTGTTATACAACCACTGGTAACCACGTTCCTGGTATTGTCTCAGAGTAGCATCTAAATTTTCCGGTATCTCTATTTGTCCATTCTGTAATAATTCTTTGACAATACTTTGCGCTGCCGATGAAATTGATATTTTTGCCTCCTGATACTCCTCTGAAAGGGCTGATTGAAGAAGCTCTACACGTGAAAGTTCTTTTTCATCATCCAGATTATTCAATAGTGTTTGAACCTCTTTCTGATCAATCAACACATATTCACCTTTAATATTAACAACACCTGAAACATCCTTTACAAGTTTTTTAAACTCATTCACCGGGATTGTATTTTTGCCAACAGCTATACGCCATTCAAACTGAAGCATTTCATCCAATTTCAGGTAACTTTTACACGAAGAATCTGATTGCTTACCATCTAATTTCAATGATGGTTTTGGCCGTGTAAGATCTTTTAATGAATTTGGAAGTAATATACGTATGCCTAAAAGTTTAACTACCGGTAGAATCTGTAACAATACTTCAGCAAAACTTTCCGCATCAAATATTAATTGTTCCGAACCAGAAGATGAGATCAGTGGTTTTACTGCCGAGAAATCTCTTGACAAACTTGCGAGTGATTGAAATAATGAGGCTTTATATTTATCATATGTTTTATCAGTAATAAATTTACTTAGAGTTAAAGGTTCCTGAATAGAATCTTTACGGTTCTCAACCCATAACTGAAGTTCGAAAGTGTTCTCTTCTATATTGTCTTCAATTTTAATCAAAGGCACATATATTTTGTTACCCAGATAAAACCTTTGAAGATATTGATCTATAGCCTCAGGGATTTCTCTTTCATTAAGCTTGGTAAATTCATGCTTACTATTGGTAAAAAACAGTTGTTGAATTTTAGATTCAGTATCCCGGTATGAACTAACAGAATCAGAAGCAGCCATTTTTATGTAATGCGTGATAAAAATCGAAATTAGCGTTATAGTTTGCTTACGAAAAGATAAAAACTTACACTTTTTTGCAGTTACCTGTACCAATTCTTGCGAAACATCTTGCTGAATAATGGAAAATAGACTATTAACCTCTTCGTTAATAACAGCAGGAATCCACCTGATTATATTAGTTTTTTTCTTTAATTCCAATATCTGAGGAATAAAAGCGCCGCATTCGGCTAATTTCAAACTTAAATGAAATGCTCTGTAAAATGTTCTTAAATCTGTTGAGAGACGTTCTTCATATTTTTTTGGTATTCTAATCAGGAAATTAATCAGAGAATCAAAGCCGGAGTCAGAAGAGTCAAAGGTTAAATCACCTTTATAAGAATTTAGAATTACTTTACTAAAAGTGGTGTCCTCATTTACAAACAACTGTGCCTTTTCTATATTATCAAAAACTCCCGACTCAAACTCCTCAACATCCTGATTTAATAATGTTTTAGAATAACGGCTTACTTTCTTATAGTTTTTTCTTAATAAAGGGAGAAAGGATTTTTCGTAAAAAACATTTTTTGTATCCAGTAGGGATAATAAATTATCTGTTTGTGGAACTACTTTCGAGAGGTCGAAAGGATTTTTGACAGTACTAACGTTAGCTATTAAATTTTGTGGTTTATCTAAAAAATATCGTTCAAAATTAGCAATGCTCATCTCCTCGTTAAGCGTCATACCGGATTTTGTAATCTCTTCAAGAATATAGAGGCCATGTAATTGAAAAATCAAAAATGGATTCCGGTCAATTTCTGCCGAGAGCATATAAATTACAGATGCCAAATGCTTACAGGGAACCGCCCAATCCGGACAAGAACAATTCATTTCAAAATCAGACCATTTTTTCGGAAATACGGCAATATTATTATTCTTGGCAATCTCATTTAGTTCATGAGGTAATTCACGGTTTAGTAAATGTGATAAAACCAATGGATTATCAGTTATAGCTTTTATTAATTTTTCCTTCTCTGAAGCCTTAAATAGAGGCAAAACTATCTCAACATTATAAGGAGTTCTTCTACTTCCATTAACTTTAGCGATAATTTTATTATAAATTGTTTTTATTTCTGTTACATATCCATTACGAGCATAACTTCTACCACGGGGTAACCTATTGGAGTAGTCAATATCTGTTAATGCCTTTAAAAATTGTTCTCCCCACCATGTTTTACCAAATTGCTGTGCCATAATTAAAGTATAAATAGAGATTAAGAATCCGGTTCAAAGAACCTTAATTAATTGAACATCGAATTATTCATGTATTTAAAATTTGACAAGACTGGCATAATTTACAAGACCATAATGCTATTCACTGTTATGACGAAACAAATTTAACTCAATACCAGACCAAACAGAGTAAAACGAAGCGAAGCAAAAGTACTCAATTACTTCAAATCATCAAATCATTTTTAGTGCATAATGTTTTGAGGAGGGAGCCACAAACTACGTAAATACAATATTTACATCATTAATACATAATCCTTATTATATCAGCAGATTCTCACATTATACATTACCAAATCATCACTTCAATTTTAGTTATGATACAGAAAGCGACTATGTATTAATAATCAGTTATTCATCTGATTTAGGAGACAAATGTGAAACTAAAAGGTATCTTAATCATAAGATAAAAAATTGACAACGTTTTGTAGTGGATGTGGATAATGGGTTGTTGGTTGCCTCTACAATGGTAATTATTTCAAAATAGCAGCGGGTTGGGTCCGAGCTGAAAAAGGCTCGAACCAGCATTATGGGGTGGATACGGGATATACTTATATTGATATATGGAATTATTTTAAACGTTACTTGTAGTGACTACACTACGAGTTGTAATTAACGGAACTATAAATATACGTATTGCATATACTTGTAGCCTCTGGCTACATCCACATGAGATTGTTTTTCTAATATCATTTAAAAATACCCACCCCAACCACTCCTATGAGGGGAGTTGGTTGTAATATAATGTATTACGTATACTGATTCGAACTCAAGGGTAGTTATACATATACTTGTGAAATATCACATCCTCAGTGAATGACGGACTGAAAGTCCAACTTAACCTAACCCGATGCAACGCATCGGGTAGTTGAATAACCGAGGAATCGCACTGAAGGTGCAGATTAAATATGGCGAGCCACAATTACGAGGCAGGACAATTCGGGCTAAGTAACACACAATCATGAAGCAGCTCTCATCCTTGGAGGAGATACAGAGGTGGGTAAGTATATAATTGTAACATTCCATTTACATACTGTCATTCAAAATAACTTTGTCCATATTAATTATTCATCCAATAC
>JAOARN010000056.1 GCA_025210485.1 Marinifilaceae bacterium
ACAATCTCACATATACTCAATCAAAGCGAGCAAAGCACTCACCGAAACAAAAAAGCTCATAGATAACATCTCTATTTCCCATTATCGCTTACTATTACAAATAACTACCAACATCAAAGCGCGAAAATTGTTGCCAACGGTCCGACGCTATGAAGCTTAGGCAAAAATCGAAGAGGTGAACTCTTAGTTTTGCACTTAGCCAAATATGCGATTTGCTCCGCTTTATTATTCTAGTTATGTTGCCAAATCGCAGATTTGGCGGGGTTTGTTCAAAGTTCTAATGTTTGGGGTTTGCACCTAATTGCCTATGCTTTATTAGCGTATGTTGTGCGTTCGTTGTTTAGCCTTTTGTCATCTTTATAATCAATATGGGAGGAAATTTTGAGTAAACTCCATTGTTTGTCTTTGAGTCAAAAGATGATTCTACAAACCCACTAACAACAAGTCCATTTACAAATCCTAAATTCATATAATAACTGATTGAACGATGAAAATAATATTGTTCTTTTGACTGAGTAGGGATTGCAACGCCTTTCGATATTCCACTTTGGACATAATTTTTTAGCAACAAACTACCATCCTCTTTGATTTCTGCAAATTCTGAGTTAAAACAAGGGTGTTGAATAGAAAAAACAAATACTCCATCATCTGTCAACAAGCATTTTACTTGAGAGAATATGTATTCAATATCTGGCATATCCATAAAAACCATATTAGAAACTAACCCCTCAAATTTTTCATTATCTAGTTTTTTTAAATCGCTTTCAAGCGTTGCATCCAATGTCAGATAGTTGATATTGGTATTATCGTATTTTTGTGCATTCTCAATATTTAAATTAGAAAAATCAAACGCAGTAACTTTTATTCCTTTTTTTGCCATTCTCCTAGCAAAAAGTCCATTACCACAACCGATATCCAATAGTCTGTCATTTCTTTTCAAATTAAGTAATTGTTCGGTTTGAGGTGCTATCAGTTTTTTATGCCAGTCATTACCACCTTCTCCCATATACTCATCCCAATCCTTAGCATTAGAATCCCAGATATCTTTATTTTCACTATTTAGCTTGTTTGTATCCATAAGTTCTGTTAAATGACGCACAACGGGCAAGGCTATGCGGAGAGCGAGATTAGAATGCTTTGCGTTTGATTTATGTATAATGTTTTTATAAAGTAACAATCTTCAATCTAGTATCAAAACTCGCTTTCCGTATAGGTATTGTTAGCCCCTGGCGGTGTTAAAATCTTAGTTGTAAATTCAATTTAAAATACAATTTATCATTATTTTCAATGAATAATTTTCCAAATCTATGACGAGTTGTTGAAGGAGTATCTAACTTAATATTGTTATATAAATAGTTTTTCAAGTTAGGCATATCGATAATATGAAAACCTACCATTTCACCATCTCTTTTCATTACAAGAGTCCCATTTGATATAAAATTACCATCCCATTTTTCTCCTGCAAAGAACCCTAGTAAAATATCAACTAGTAATTTCTTTACTTTTATCTCAATTGCGGTTTTATCTCCAAATATTGAAACTCCATTAGTTTGATAATAATTATCTAGAAAATCTACAATCGATGATAGTTTTGTTATTCTGTCTCTGTAAAAGCATAAAAGTACATCACCAATTAATTTTGGCATTAAACTATCTGATAATTTCAGGTTATACTCCATTGATTCCTTTTCAGCCCTAATAAATTCGAATCTCCCGCCAATTTCTTCTATATATTGTATTCTGTCTTTTAATTTAGTTCTTGTGTCTATATTATTAATCTCATCAAGTAGTTGTTCATTAATTATACTACTATCAATTCCTTTAACTTCGAAGATAAAGTTTGTATTTCCAGATGCATTTAAAAGAGTTGGTTTACTTCCTAAGTATGATTTTATTCCAAAACCCTCATCTTCTTTTTCAATATTATTATCGCATATATCTAATACAATATCGGCCTTTTGATTACTATTCCCACCTTTAGCATTCTCAATATCTAAAGATTTTTGTATTGAATCAAAAGCTGAAATTGTAAAAGTGTTTTTTCCTTTAACAATTGCATCTTTTAATCCTTCAATTATTTCATCATTTAAAATATCTGAAATTAGAAGTTCTTTTATTGTCTCACCACTTAACTTATTCTTAATTAGTAATTGAGATTTATCTGTTATATAATAATTAGATTCTAAATTATGTGTTGTTACTTTTTTTACTTTAAAACTATTTCCTGTAAGGTTTAAATCTGAGTCTGATAAGTTTAACTGGTTATTTGCTATAAGTTTAACAAAAACTAGAAGTTCTGTCCATTCTCCTTTATTTTTTGTTTTTTTCATATGATTACTTGCGGTATTTAGTGTTGATAGATATTGTAGCATTTGTTCGCCTACACATTGTATAGCATCAATAGCTACACTATTACCTAATTGTTTTATTGCTTGAGTATTACTAACAGGAAATTCATATGATTTAGGAAAACCTTGTAGCATTTTACCTTCTTCAACACCTAATTGTCTAACCACTCCGTCAACTAAATATGCATCCCAATTTCTTCTGTCATCAATTTTAGAACCTCGACCTCCGACTCTCATGGTAAAGCCTATTTCTCTCGAACAATCACCTTTCCAAATGTCACTCATATTATATTTAAGTGGTTTGGGGTCAGGAAAAGTAAAGCCCTTTAGAATACTTTCATCTCTAAATCCTATAATAAAAACCCTTGGCCTCAATTGTGGCAGTCCATAATCAGAAGCTTTAACTATTTTATAATAAAATGAATAACCCAATTCCGTTTCTAAAATATCTCTAATAACTTTAAAAGTATTTCCTTTATCATGACTAACTAAACCTCTTACATTTTCGAGAAAAAATGCTTTCGGTCTTTTAGCTTGAATAACATCAACTATATTAAAAAATAAATTTCCTCTCTCTGAATTGTGGTTATCTTCAAATCCTCTTTTATAACCAGCTTGACTAAATGGTTGACATGGAAAACCTGCACATAAAATATCGAAATCAGGTATTTCTGATGGTATAATATTTCTAATATCATCATTGAAATTCTCGCCCTCAAATAATTCAGGAGATATCTTTTTAAAGTTATGTTCATATGTTTTCCTAGCATGAATGTCTTTCTCAGAAGCAAAAACACATTGACCTCCAATGTTATGCATAGCAATGTGAAACCCTCCAATTCCTGCAAATAAATCTATGAATTTAAATTTATACTTTTTATCCATTTATTAATTCTCTTTTCATTCTGTGCAAATATACTTCAAATTAAGTTGAAGTCTGCATACTGCTAGTATTTTTAGCTTGGGGCTAACAACAGACTATACCCAGCTTTATTGCTTATATTATCTATCTGCTGTATTCTGTTTAATAATTCTGACAAATTTAACAAAATTATTAAATTATTTATAGTGACGATATTAAAAAAAACACTTAAATTAGATTTGTTGTTTATACCCAAAAGCTTATGGATAATAATATAATTAAGTATATCGAACTACTCAGACTACAAAGATATAGCGAAAATTCAATTCGCAATTACGTAAGTGCAGTTTCTAGGTTTAGAGAGTATGCAAAAAACCAAAACCAAAATCAACTCGATTTTAATACTGTTAAAAACTACCTCTACTCTATCATCAAACAAAAAAAACTTGGCTATTCGTCACAAAGACTTATATTATCAGCTGTATCTAAATACTCTGAATTGGTTTATTCAAAAGAATTAGATCTAACAAATCTTTATCCTAAACGTAAACAAAAACCCCTACCCAACTACCTTTCTCAACTACAGATTAGAGCCATGATAGAGAACACTCATAATATTAAACATAAATTGATTATTGCCTGTTTATATAGCAGTGGACTAAGACTATCTGAACTATTAAATCTTGAATTAAAACATATAAATACAACAACAAAAAAGATAAAAATTGTTTCTTCGAAAAACAATAAGGATCGCTATGTGATTTTAGCAGAAAATTTACTAATAATTCTCAATACCTATCTAACCCAATTTTCCCCTCAAAAATTTCTTATTGAGAGCAGAACTAAAGGAAAATACTCTGAGTCTTCGGTACAGGCAATAGTCAAAAAAGCTGCCCAAAAGGCAGGAATAATAGCAAAAGTAACACCTCACACTCTTCGCCACTCATACGCTACTCATATGCTAGAGTCGGGAACAGATATTCGTGTAATACAAGAATTACTAGGACACTCTTCTGTAAGAACAACCGAAATATATACACATATCAGTAAGAAAATAAAAGATAAAATAAGAAGCCCATTTGATGATTTCTGAAAACAATATCGCTGTTTCAAGATTTAGAATAACATAAAAAAAGGCTGTCGAATATGACAGCCTTATATAATAACATAAAAATATATTCTTATTCAGCTTTTGTTTCATCAACAAATGTTCTTGTTCTGAATTCTTTATCCATCATATACAATCCATTACCTTGACAACCAAACATTTTTAACTGATCGATAATCTCAGAAACTGAAGCCTCCTCTTCTACTTGTTCGTCAACAAACCATTTCAGAAAATTAACACTTGCATGATCTTTTTCTTCAATAGCAACATCAACACAATTATTAATTAATGATGTAACATGCTGCTCATGTTTATAAGTCTCTTCAAAAATACTTAGAACACTATCCCAATCTGTTTCAACAGCTGCAATAGGCTCAAGAATTACACGTCCACCTCTTTCATTTACATAATCAAGCATCTTAATAGCATGTGAAGTCTCTTCCTGAAATTGCACTTTCATCCAATTTGCAAATCCAGCCATCCCTTCTGATTCAAAATAATTTGCCATTGAAAGATATAAATATGCCGACCAAAATTCAGCATTTATTTGCTTATTTAAAATATCCTCTACTTTTTTGCTAATAGCCATTTTGTTGAAATTTAAAATTTATTATAGCTCAAATTTATGCTAAATTATTGTAACAAACATATATCATAATTCAAAAGCTTTTTATTTATAACTATTCTTAATAAACATATTTAATCAAATTCGCTAGTTCGTAATTGATACACAAAACTAACAAAACACCAAACTCAACAAACCAAACACCTTAAGCGAAACTATGAATTAAACAATAAAATAATACTTAATCGTACAATATTTTTTTTTATATTTAGTTATATTAGCGAATTTCATACTTGTCTAATTTACCATTACACATAATCAATTATAAACCCAAGGAATGAACATATACCGAATTAATGTATTTATTATTATTTATTTTCTCTTAAATAGTCTTTGCTTATCCAAATCTCTGGCTCAAAATTCTGTTTTGATAAAATGCATTAATAATAAAAATATTGCTATTCCTAATGTACATATAAATATTAACAAAGCTGAAAGATTCTCAATTACTAACGAAATTGGCTCTTGTAAAATCAACACCAATAAAAATAGCATTTTACATCTACACATTAGTCATATAAACTATGAAAGCATTGATACTACAATAAATACAAATCTTTCTAAAATTATATTCAAACTTAAATTAAAAGAAAACAAACTGAATGAAATAAAAATTAAATCAAGACTTCAAGAATCAATTATTGGACTCAATTCAAAACATATTGATTATCTGCCAGTTTCATATACGGGTGGAATTGAAAGCTTGATCAAAAGCCTACAAGGTGTTAGCTCAAATAATGAATTAAGTTCACAATACAATGTCAGAGGTGGAAACTTCGATGAGAATTTAGTTTACATAAATGATGTAGAAATAAATCGATCCATGCTCGCCAAAACAGGACAACAAGAAGGAATGAGTTTAATAAATCCTATGATGGTATCTTCTGTTTACTTTTCGAATGGAGCCTTTGATGTAAACTATGGCGATAAAATGTCATCAGTATTAGATGTAAGATATTCAAAACACGAAGAAAATAAGGCCTGGGCTTCAGCTAGCTTACTAGGTGCTGATGCTGGTTTTGCACATAATTTATTCAACAATAAATTATATATAATAACTGGTATTAGATATCAAACTACGAAATACCTTCTGAACAGCCTTGACACTAAGGCTGATTATACTCCCGACTACAGAGATATTCAAAGCTATTCGAGCTATAAATTAAATAGAAATTGGGAATTAAATTTATGGTTAAGTGTTAACAATAATAAATATAAATTTGAACCCAAAGAAAGACAAGCGAAATTTGGCACCATAAACAATTCAATGAAACTATCTATATACTTTGATGGTCAAGAAAAAGATGAATTTCATTCTGATATAGAATCAATTGCAATAAAACACAAAAACACAAACTCAATACTAAAACTTATTCTGAGTAGAGCTAAAATAAAAGAACTTGAGAATCTTGATATTCTGGGACAATACTATCTTGATGAACTTTTCATAAGCAATGGAGGTAATTCTGAAAATAGCATTGAACATCTCGGGATAGGTTCATATATTGATCATGCTAGAAACAAATATGATAAACAAGAGTATTCTGCAAAAATTCGCTACCAACTATATGTTAATCAACTAAAATTTAAGCTAGGATGTGAATTTAAACATAGAAAAATAGAAAGCAATATCAATGAATGGCAGTACCAAGACTCAGCAGGATATTCGATACCAAACAAGTCGGATAATATAGAATTTGCATATATCAATAAAGAAAATCATAAATTTTATGACAAATCAATATCTGCATATATCAATACCGAATTTAAATTTAATAAAATAAGCAAATTCAGATTTAAATTAGGAATAAGAACCAGTTACTGGGATTATAATAAAGAATACATTCATTCACCTCGTTTTAAAATAAGATATAATCATGATAAAAACAGTTACTTCGAGTTTGCTACAGGAATATACTCTCAGATTCCGAATTATAAAGAAATGCTCTCGTACAATTCAAAACTATTTGATAAACCGCTTATTCAAAAATCCCACAATTATTCTTTATCATATAATAATAGCTTTCAGAAGTATCACAAAAATTTCCATCTAGCAATTGATTTATTTTATAAAGACTTAAAACAGATACTACCTTACGATATTGAAAACCTACGAATTAAATATTATGGAGAAAAACAAAGTTCAGGATATGCATACGGAATAGACTGCAGACTAAATGGAGAATTCATAAAAAACACAGACTCTTGGATTAGCCTCTCATTGCTCAAAACAGAAGAAAATATCAAAAATGACAAATACGGAAATATCCCAAGACCAACAGACCAACTTTATAATATATCTCTATTTTTCCAAGATTATTTAAGCAAAAATACTGCATACAAAATGTATCTAATGGCAAAAATTGGGGCTGCACTTCCTGCATGGGTTCCAAAAAGCAATAAACAGGAAGGTAGATTCGAAATTCCAGCCTACAAAAGATTGGATATCGGTTTTTCAAGACGACTATCAAGCAAAAAACCAAAAACAATAAAGTCTGCATGGCTTAAACTTGAATTATTCAACATACTTGATATCAATAATACTATTTCCTATTTCTGGGTAAAGGATGTTAGCAGCAACAACTATGCAGTACCGAACTATCTTACTGGCAGAAGATTAAATTTAAAAATACAGTTTGCTTTTTAATAAAAAATGGTCAAATAAAATTGACCATTGATAGAGTATTTAGATTCTAACTTTATTCTTTAAAAAAGTAATGAAATGGATAGCATACAAGATTAAATTTTCAGATAAAAAAAGTGCCTTTTTAACTTAAAATATTTTTACAAATTAAAATCTTCAAGTTCTTTTTCTATTTGATAAAAACTATCAATCTTCCCAATATCGTACCACCTATCATTTGTATGATTATAAGACTTTATAGCAAATTCCTTAGCAAGCTCCAAATATGATTCTATAATAGAATAAGCCCCTTCCCTAAAATAATATTTGAAATAATCATAAGATATTATTTGTATTCCACTAAAAGCATAAGTATTAGATTCACCATTATTATGCTTCGATATTTTCATTTCATTTGTCTTAATATTTTTCCAAGCACACAACTCATTCTTCTGATTAAACATAAGATATCTTGAGCTTTGCCTTTCTCTAACTGCCAATAAAGCCATAGGTTTAGATAAATTAAAACAATCCAACATCCCAGACAAATCAGTATCAGTAATTACATCAACATTATATATTAAAATAGGGACATTTGGTAAGAATAAATCTTTAGCATACATCAATCCACCTCCTGTTTCGAGCAATTGTTCCTTTTCGTCAGATATTCTAATATCAGTATCAAAATAATCCTTTTCTTTCAAAAACTTGATTATTTTGTCCGCCATATAATGAACATTTATAACCATCCTATTTACTCCAGAGTCTTTCAATTTAAGTATTGCCCTCTCCAAAAGACTTTTCCCATTTATTTCAACCAAAGCTTTAGGCTTATCATCAGTCAAGGGGCTAAGACGACTTCCTAAGCCCGCAGCAAAAATCAATCCGTTTAACATATATTAAATTTCTTTATTCCTTAATTTTTTTCCCTGAACATAATTTCTTTTTATCACAAGATTTTCGCTTACATTTCTTGCAAACATATTTTTTTTCTTGGTCAACTAAAAGGCAATATTCCTCTTTTGATAATTTACATATTTTCTTTTTACCCATTTTCCTCCAATTCTCTTTCTACATGCTTTAACTCAACATTGATATCAAATTTATTTTCAAGATGCTTTGCTAGACTTTCTGCTGCAAAAACGGATCGATGTCTTCCTCCTGTACAACCAAAATTAACTTGTAAATTAGAAAAGTCACGCTGTATGTATCTACTTACACTTGCATCAACCAAATTATAGACTGAACTAAGGAATGTTTCCATTTCATTTTCCTTATTAAAGAAATCTATCACTGCTTGATCTTTTCCTGTTAATAATTTATACTGTTCATATCTTCCTGGATTATGGATATGTCTACAGTCAAAGACATAACCTCCTCCATTTTTAGATAAATCTACTGGCACTCCTCTTTTATATGAGAATGAGTTGATTTCAACTCTCAATTTTAGTTTTTGTTCATTTGCAATATTCAATAATTTTTTTGATTCACTTACCTTTCTTAATGCATTTAATAATTCTGGTATTTCAACACCAAATTTGTCTTTTTGCAGTAAATATTTCAAATTATTAATAGCAAAGGGTATCGATTTTAGAAAATGTTCCTTTCGTTCATAAAATCCTCTAAAGCCATATGCTCCCATAGCTTGCATTATCCTAATCAAAACAAAAGAATTAAAATATTTTACAAACTCGATCCTTGTGTATGATGAGTTGGACTCCAACTGATCTAAATAATAATCCAATAAATTTTCTCTAATTTCGGGGCTTAGGTCGGCCTTTGCATCGAATAAAAGTGAAGCCAAATCATACTGTAAAGCTCCTTTTCTTCCTCCTTGATAATCTATAAAACCCAACTTATCTTTACCTATCATAATATTTCTAGATTGAAAATCACGATACATAAAACTTTCTGATTTTGCTGATAGTAAAAAATCTGTAAACTTCTGAAAATCTCGCTCTAACAATTCTTCATTAAATTGAATACCAGCTAATTTCAAGAAATAATATTTAAAATAGTTTAAATCCCATAACATAGATTGTTTATCAAAAGCCTTTCGTGGATATGCCTTTGTATAATCAAAATCAGACTTCGTTTTTATCTGGATGTCAATTAACGAATTAATCACATTCTTGTATAATTCCTTCAATTGTAATTCATAATCCTCACTTTCTCGAATACTACAGATATAATTAAACAAATTATATTCACCCAAATCTTCTGTTAAATATAATGTCTTATCATAATTTACAGCAAGCACTCTACCTACACTAATTCCTTTATTGGCAAATTGATTTGAAAAGTCTATAAAAGCTTCTGATTCTTTATGATCTGGGCTATAAACTCCGATAATACTAGACTTCGCAGATAAGATACGAATATACATGCGCTCGGATCCAGATTGAGGAATATCTTGAATATTATTTATTTCTTCCTTTATATTTTCTTTATATAGTTCTATTATTTTATTCTTTATTTCTTTTTTCAAAACAATTATTATTTAATTACTATTCTATTCTTAAACTGATAATATGTAAACTGACTAATAGATTTCTAAATTAATATAATTGTAATAATTCAGTATACATTTCCATAATTTATTTTAACAAACATAAGTTTAAAAGCTAATACAACTGAAAAAATTAATCATGCTGAAATATTTTTTTCCGTTTTTAACCGCGGATACCACTAAAACCACTGAAAAAAACTACTTCCTTTACTCATTAAAACCACCGAAATATTTTAAAATAAGCTGCTACTTTTTTTATATTGAACCGCGGATGCCACTGAAACCACTGAAAAAACTACTCCCTTTATTCATTAAAACCACCGAAATATTTTAAAATAAGCTGCTACTTTTTTTATAGTGAACCGCGGATGCCACTGAAACCACTGAAAAAACTACTCCCT
>JAOARN010000057.1 GCA_025210485.1 Marinifilaceae bacterium
ACAATCTCACATATACTCAATCAAAGCGAGCAAAGCACTCACCGAAACAAAAAAGCTCATAGATAACATCTCTATTTCCCATTATCGCTTACTATTACAAATAACTACCAACATCAAAGCGCGAAAATTGTTGCCAACGGTAAATTGTATGAGTAGTGGCAGATTGTGTGGCACTTTCCTGTCAAACCGCTACGCAGTTTGAGTGGGTTACATACCTTGATATTTACTACATCGGCTGCCATTACTTATACAAAATGTTATGCTTAGTTCTTTCTATTTATTAATTCTATCAGGTTTTCTAATTGACTGTCCCGTTTTCCTAATATTTGCTCCATATCTTTATCTATTTCCATATCAGGCTCTGTACCATTTCCATCTAATGTTTTACCATTTCTTTGAAATGATAACATAGTTGATAATTTAATTTCTATTTTTGAATTATCAAGGATGTATTTTTGCGACCTACCACTCGAACCATTAGTGGTAACACCTACAATAGTTACATTCTCAACACCTTTAAATGCCGATGTAAATACAGATGTAGCACTAAAGCACTCCTCGTTGACTAATAGATATACGGGACAATCTAATGGTTCGCAACCACTTTTAAGAACCATATAGAATGGAGAGCTAAATTTTTCTTTATCAAAATTCACTTCTGTTTTAAAGGTTTCATTGAAAGTGTCTATCGCTTCCCTGTCTCTATTAGTTAAAAATGAGGAATGATAATTATATAAATATCTACTTTGCATTGACGAAATATCTTCATTTAAACTTTGGTCACATCTAACGTAGGCTACATTTGCAACCCATGGCGACTGGTCTTTTCCAATAAAATAGCCGGAAAAAGTATTTAAAATATCTCTTGTGCCACCACCATTGCCCCGTAAGTCAATAATAAGTGCTTTTGAATTTCTATATTTCTCTATTGTGGAATTAAGATAGGCAGGAAATTCGGGGTATCTTTCATAAGAAATCATGTGAGGGATTCCTATATATGCTATCGAATCTGATAACCATTTATCAAGTGAATTAAAATCAAAATCTTCTTCCATTGCCATTTGATATTGTATGTCAGAATACCTAAAAGAACCTAAAGAAACCCAATGATGTTTTTTTCGACTTAATGGCATTTTTAGCTGCTTGTCATTTTCACCATCAGTAAATACAATATTTAATGAATCGGGTAAAATTTTATTGTTTCTAAAATAGAGTTCCCCAATATTCTTAAAATTACGCAAATCTTCCTCAAGTTTTGCTCTCACTGGCGAAGTGCTGGTTCTGTACGAGTATGTGTCGAGAAATGTTTTAACATCAATCCCATTTATACTTTTAATAAAAGGATAGTGTTCAATATAAAATTTGTATTCATTTGTTTTTTCAATAGGCATCAATGCAAGCACTTTGTCTTCGTATGGAGCAACAGCAAAAGGTAAATAATTATCAAGTGTTTCGTATTTGCTTTTATCAAAATTCCTCATCCTAACATGTGCATGTCTGTCTATTGTTTGAGAAATAATTTTTTCAAATTCGTGTGCTAAATAGTAAACTGGAATTGAGTCAGATTCTAAAATTACTTTTTGTATTTTATCAAAGTGAGATTCAAAATCATAATCTGAAAGTTGATAATATGATGACTCCGTTTTAATTATTCTTTTGAAGTCATTAAAGTCAATCAATGCTTCATTTTTACCTATCATTTGTGCGTGAACATATCCACACGCAAACATTAATATTATTATAAAAATCCTTCTCATTCTGTTTCTTTTTTTGAATTAAGCATAACGGATGGCAATATGCGGAGGCCGGAATTTCGGAGCTCCAACTTGTCAAACCGCTGCAATTTTTATTAAATGTACAAAAGTTAAAATTACCCACATCCCCCGGCTTACGTATATTGCGTGTTGGGCGTTCGGCATTTATATACTCTTTTGATTTTGTCATAAACTTCAAAAATAAAATGACATCTCTGAATCTACTGGATGTTCTGTAAGCCCTTCAAATTTATCTAAATCTCTTTGTTCATAACACTTATAAAATGTTCTAAACTCGAAACCCGCGCCATCTAATTCGTCAAGATACTTGTACTTTATCCAAATAATATACCTATCTCCGTTGAAAGAAAACAACAAATATTCTCTTGAAGTATCAAGAGGTCTTTTATCCTTTTCGAAGTATAATTCTAAAAAATCTTTAACTGATTCTGGTAGATGGTTAATATCTAGAAAAGGTAATGGGTCATTAATTGACCTGTCACTTCCGCCATAATCTAAAGATGGGAAATAGTGGCGAAACAATATATGTACAAAAGAGTAAATATTAATAATTATATCATACCCTGAAACATTAAGAGTTACATATTTATCCGTTTTACCGTCAAAGAACAATTTCACTTTATAGTAAATGAAAAATGCTGTGGAGTATAGTTTCTTGGTCTGATAATCAGATTGTATTTCATCAATATTTCCACTTGAGTAGCTTGTTTGAATATCTTTTAACCTCCTATGAAGTTCAGTATGAATAACACTTAAGTACTTGCCTTTCTTTGTTTCAAGTTTGCTCACCCAGTCATCATAAAAGTTGTCAAAATAATCTTTGTCAGCATTCATGACAGTTTTGTCAATAATACGATTAAAATGATTTCTTGTTGGTTTATCAAAATTTAAATTTTCGTAGTATGTCAGATTCAGCCTGTTGAAATAATACTCAGATGCTTCTTGAATTGTTGTTAAATCAAATTTTAATTCATTTTTTTCATTTCTAAGCATAGACATATTATGAAAAAGAAAATCCTTTTCGTGAGTTTTTAATTTCTTAACTTCTTTTCTGCGATTTAAGTATTTGTATAAATACCTACTTAATGGAATTTTTGTTCCATTATAATCTAAATTTTGTAATTCATTGTACTCGTATAACATTCCTAATTGTGTAATTCAACTGTTTTATAATCTACAGGTTCTTTTGTGCTGACGCCCAACGCTCAGGGCTATGCGGAGTTTGGGATTTTAAAGCACCAAACTTTCATTTACCCACTTAGCCAAAACCGTAATTTTTTTTATATTTTTTCACCAAGACCTCAATAAAGGTTTTGGCGATTTCTCTTTCTTATTC
>JAOARN010000058.1 GCA_025210485.1 Marinifilaceae bacterium
AATTATAGTACTCCGCATAAGTTTGCAGTATTAAGCGCAACTGATGCCGATGCAGTATCTGACTTTACCAACTGGCAAATAGTAGGCGGAAATCCAACAGTAGACTCACGCAAGTTATTTAGCATAAATAATTCAGGAGAGATATTTACAGAGGGCGAATTAGATAATGAGGCATATACAGATGCCATAGTTTTGGAGATTACTGTGGATGATAGTCCGAATGTTTCTACAAAATTCACGAGTGAAAAGTTTGACTTATCAATTACTATAGAGAATAAGAATGAATTTAAGCCTATAATATTAAGTCCTATAATTTCTAGTGTTGATGAAGGAAATTACAGCTCGAAATTAAAAATTGCAAATTTCGCTGTTACAGATGGAGATAAAGCAGGTAAGTTGAAAAATTGGACTATTAGTAGTGGAAATATTCTTGAAGGTAGCGAGTATATTTTTAGTATAGATTCAGATTTGGGAGAATTATTCATCAAGGGTAAATTAGATTGTGAATCTCTGGGTTCATCGATAGAATTAGGAATAAAGGTTGAGGATGAATTAAATGGAATTACACTTACTAGTGAAGAAAAAATAATTAGTGTCAAAATAAATGATATAAATGAATATGCTCCAATAATAGAGATTCCTCTTGGCTTAGAAATAGAGGAAAATAATTATTCATCCGAACATATTCTTTGTAAAATAAATGCCAGGGATGCAGATTATACCACAGATATTAGCAATTGGGAAATTAAATCGGGAAATGATAGTGGTTTGTTTCGAATTTCGGAAAAAGGTGAATTAATTGTAAAAGGTGATGTAGATTATGAGAAAGGTCTTAAAATATTCAATCTAGGTTTGCAGGTTTCGGATGGAAAACTGGCTGATTCTCGTATTAGTGCAATAACTAAAGTTAGCATATCTGTTGTTAATGTGAATGATAATAGACCTATCATAAGTGGTATAAATAACAAATCATTATTTGAAGATGTAGCTATTGATACAAAGATATTTAGTCTTTCGGTGACAGATCCAGATGGGAGTGTTGTTTTCAATAATTGGAAAATTGTTTCAGATAATAATAATAAGTTTAGAATTAATACAAAAGGCGAAATTTTTGTAAATGAGAAGCTAGATTATGAAACAAAGAAAGATTATAGGATTCAAGTTACCGTAGATGATGTTCATCCTTTTTATATTCCTAATACTAGTTCTATTTTTGAGTTGAATATTTACTTGAAGGATATCAATGATGAATCACCTATAATTGAAGAAAATCAAATATTTAGGATTGCTGAGGATCAAACAAATATTGGTGTATTGAAAGTTACAGATCCTGATGGAAAACTTTCTAGTTACAAAATAACAGGAGCAGATGCAAATTTATTCCAATTAGATATATCAACATTAAATTTGAGTTTGAAGGCTCCTGCTAAGTTGGATTACGAAACCAAAAAGATCCATGTTTTTAATATCAGTATATCAGATACAAAATTTGAATCGAAGGCAGAACAGGTTGTGATAGAGGTTCTTAATCTAAATGATAATAAGCCTTTTATTAATGATCTAAAATTAAATCCAATTCCAGAAAACACAGGTATTAATACAATACTATGTCAGCTGACAGCAAGTGATCTAGACATGCCTGCTCCTTGGGAGTTTGATCATTGGCAAATTATAAAAGGTAATGAATTAGCATACTTTAGTTTGGATTCTCATACGGGAGAATTAACATTAGAGAAGGAGTTAAACTATGATTATTATACTGATTATTCATTAGAAATAGTTGTATATGATGGAACTGATATATCTAAATCTCATAAAAGCGATTCATACATCCTTAATTTACAAGTATTGAATATAGAAGAAGAGAGACCTGTGATTCGAAAGGAACAAGAGTTTTATGTTCAGGAAGATGAGAAGATTATAGGGGAGCTTGCTATAGACTATTCTGGCTCAAAACTGGTGAAATATCAAATAGAAGGAGCCTTCCATGAGATATTTCAAATTGATTTGAAAAACAAAGTATTGTGTCTGAAGCCAACTGCCAAATTTGATTATGAAAAGGTACAATCATATCACTTAAATTTATCAGTTTCAAACAAAGCCTATACATCAGAGGAAGTAGCAATTGATATATTTGTATCCAATATAAATGATAATGTGCCAAAAATACAGGAAGAGGATAATCAGTTTTTACAAGTAAATAAATATTTTCCTGATGAATCCAAAATTGGAACTATTGTTGCACGAGATCCCGATCGTTTATTAAGACCTTCATTTTCCGACTGGCAAATTGTAGCAGGAAACAGAGACGAAAATTTCTATCTCAATAAAGAAACAGGTGAATTATATATACACAAACCAGGAAAACTTGATCGTAGAGAAAGGTATATACTTGGAGTAACGGTTTCGGATGGTGTTTACAAAAGTGATACTAGTTATGTCTCAATTAAAAATATAAATATTGGAAATGAATATAAGATAAAAGTCTATACAGATGTAAATAAAGAGTATATAAATATCATTATATTTAAAGATGTAAAAGATGAGGCAAATTTAAGCATATTCACAACATCAGGATTTTTAGTACATAAATCAACACATAAAGAAAGATTTATCAAAATAAAAAATACTTTGGATGATGGTGATTATGTAATTCGATTAGTAAATGGCGAATATACCTATACCGTTAAATTAGCTGTGTTTAAGTAATAATATTGATGAGTATTGAAATTAAAATAAAACCATGGTTGGTTGTCAAAGGCTGATTAGGTTTTATTTTAATTTAGTATTCTCGATATGTCGTGTAGAGTCTCTTTTTGTCTTTTTTTCAATATTTTTATGAAAAGCTTTAGTTAAATCTACTCCTGTTTGATTAGCTATACAGATCAAAACCCAAAAAACATCTGCTAATTCATCTTCAATTTTTTTTGAACTTTCTTTATTTTTAAAAGACTGATCTCCATATTTTCTTGCTATTAAACGAGATAGTTCACCAACTTCCTCCATTAAAACTGCAAGATTGGTTAACTCTGAAAAATATCTTACTCCATATTTTTTAATCCATTTATCAACAATTATTTGCGCATTGTTTATGCTTAATTCATCCATACTTGATATATATTTTAATTTGTATTAGGCTATTTTCCTAACATCTAAAGAATCTTTACATTCAGTAAGCAATTGTTCTATGCTTTTTTTAAGTGTTGGATGCAAATAATTCCTGTCAAGCTCAAGTAGTGGGATTAAAGCAAAATTCCTTTCCTGTATTCTAGGATGAGGAATTTGTAAGTCCTTAGTGTTTATAATCTCATTATCATAAAAAAGAATATCTATATCAATAGTACGAGAGCTATATCTAGCATCTTTCTTTCTTATTCTTCCCAATCTATTTTCTATTGCCTGAGCTTTAGATAAAACCTCATGTGGAGTGAAATCTGTATTGATAACAACAACCTTATTTAAAAATTTATCATTACAGTCAAATCCCCACGCATCGGTCTCATAAATCGAAGATTCCGAGCACACTTTGCCAATCTCTCTGTCTATCATCGCTATAGACTGTGTTAAAATTCCATTTCTGTCAGATTGATTACCTCCTAAAAGGAAAAATACTTTCGCCATGAGTCTAATTTTATCGACAAAAAAAGCAAAGAAATCCGGCAGAACAAAATATTTGACGAAATAATATTTCTCTTTAGCTATTTGTATTTCAATCTTATGTTTATTTTTAGTTACTTAGTCTTATCATAATTTGAACTGTGAGCATGCTCTTGTATTAAATTATAAATACATAATAAATGCTGATATTATCAAATATGTTTCTTAATTTAATTACACGAAAACCAATTTACCACAATAAAGAAAACTTATAATTATGAAAAATTTCCTAAAAATGACCTTAGCCTGTCTTACAGCGCTAAGCATTGTTGGCATTATTGTTTTTGTCAGCTTTATGGGTATTATTGCTAGCTCTATGGTGTCTGGCTCTGGTACTAGCTTTGTCGAATCGAATAGCGTTTTAGAAATAAAACTTAACTCTGAGCTTACTGATAAGGGCAGTTCTGACCCTCTTTCTTCATTCGATTATATGACTCTAAAACCTAAAACAAAATTAGGTCTTCGAACAATTCTTAATAATATTGAAAATGCTAAAACTGATGAAAATATAAAAGGTATTTACCTTAATATTTCTAATCCTATTGCGAATTTTGGTGGTTATGCTATGCTTGAAGAGATTCGAACTAAACTGCTAGAATTTAAAAAAACAGGAAAGTTTATTTATAGTTATTCTAATTATGCTTACTCTCAAAGAGCATACTATTTGGCTTCAGTTTCTGATTCTATTTACCTTAATCCTGAAGCAAATATGTTTATTGTTGGAATGGGTGGAGAAATGACTTTTTACAAAGATTTTCTAAATAAATTTGGTATAGAACCTCAAATTATAAGAGTAGGAACATATAAATCAGCCGTAGAACCATTTATGCTTAGCGAAATGAGTAAGGAAAATAGAGAGCAAACTCTTGCCTATATTAGTGCTATTTGGAATAATATGTGTCTGGCAATTTCTGAAAGTAGAGGTATTAATGTCAAAACTTTAAATGATTTGGCTGATAAAGTTGAAGTTGTTTCTGCAAAAACAGGATTCGAGAATGGGCTTATTGATAAACTTATCTATGAGGATGAGATGCTAGATATTATTAAATCAAAACTTGATTGCACTGATAAACAATTAAAAAATAAGAGAGTATCTACAAAAAAATATGCGAATTCATACATGATTGATAATAGCGCGGATGATAAAATTGCAGTAATTTATGCTACAGGTGCTATTGGCATGAAACAATCTAGCGAAAGTATTGGTGCTGATTTGGCTAAATCTATCCGTAAGGCAAGATTAGATGATGACATAAAAGCTGTTGTGCTTCGAGTTAATTCTCCTGGTGGGAGTGCTCTTGTTTCTGATATAATATGGAGAGAGGTTGAACTTACTCGAAAAACCAAACCAGTTATTGCTTCTATGGGTAATGTTGCCGCTTCTGGTGGATATTATATCTCATGTGCTGCTGATACTATCGTTGCTGATGCAAATACTATTACTGGTTCGATTGGAATCTATGGCATGTTTTTTACAGGCGAAAAATTATATAAGGATGAATTATTATTAAAAACTGACCAATTTGGAACAAATAAGAATTCAAATTTTGGTGGAGGTCACCCTTTTGGAATGCCTTTAACTTCTAGAAAATTCAACCAAGAAGAAAAAATGATTCTTCAGAAATTCATAAATCAAGGCTATAAAACTTTTATTTCTAGAGTTGGTAAAGGTAGAAATTTAAGTCTTGAGGAAGTTGACAAAATTGCCCAAGGTAGGGTATGGAATGCCATGGATGCAAAACGAATTGGCTTGGTTGATGTTATTGGAGGTCTTGAAAAATCAATCGAAATAGCAAAAGAAAAAGCAAATCTGAAAGATTATGCTCTTGTAAATTTACCTGAAGAGGAAGATTCAATCAAAGCTTTACTGAATGAATTTGGTTTGAATATAAAGCAAAGAATAATAAAAGAAGAACTGGGTGACTATTATGGTATTTATAATAAAACTAAACTTATTCAAGAACTTCATGGTGTTCAAGCAAGAATGCCATATGGAATAGAATTGAGATAATATAAAAAAAGAGTAGGTTGAAAAACCTACTCTTAAAAACTATCTTCATTTTTTGAATCTACCATTGAAGATAGAAATGTACATCAAGAAAAATTAAATTATTATAGGAATGTAACGAACATTTTTATCAATACTCTTAAATAACAATACCTATATTAGTAGAATTACACATAGACAAATAATAAGAACGAGTTTTAGTACAAGGTTTTTGTTAAATAAAGAGTTCATATGCTTATTAATTAAATAATTATTCTATATAATAACCGCACAATAGTAGACTAATACCTACCACTCAAATGTTTCGTTTTCATGAAACACCTCACATATAATTATTTAAAATAACACTATGATAACAAGTTTCTGCTTGCGCTTGTTTTTATGTTATTATTGTAATATATATTCTTTAACGGTGATAAAATTTTTTTGTTACAAAAAAATCTTGTTTTTTTAATTTAGTTTTGATTATATATTATTAAAAATTAATTCCTTTAAGCAGTATAGCTTATAGTAATTTTTTGTATTTATTGTACCTTTATGATAATGAATGCTAATTTATATATGTTGATACATTTGATTTATGTAATATATCTGATTAATACAATAAATTGAAAAAATAGATGTTATTCATAAAGCATACTCACTACTTAGCTTATTATTCACTATTTTGACTCTTATAAATTGTTTGTTGGAAAAATGAAATTATATTTTCGTATTTTTCATTGAATTAAAAATTTAGATAAATTGGATATATATTTAAATAATAAAAGGTGGAAATTATATTTTCTGATTATTGCTGCATTAATAATTCTAGGTTCGCTATATTATACTAATCAACTTGCACAAAAACTCAAAATTGAGGAAAAGAAAAGAGTTGCTGTATGGGCGGAAGGATTAAAATCATTGCATAGTAATCCTGATCAAGATGTTAGTTTGATAAATTTTATCTTGGAACAGAATGAAACAATACCAGTAATTCTAGTTGATAATCAAGAGAATATTGTCGATTTCAGAAATATTGATATTAAAGGAGAAGAAAATGAATATCTTTCGAAATTAGTATCAAAGATGAAATCAAAGAATAAAATTATTAAAATAAATCTCGATTCGGGAAACAATTATATTTATTTTGATGATTCCAAACTATTGGTTCAACTTGCTTGGTATCCATATATACAGATGGGCTTAATTATTATATTTTCATTAGTTGCTTATGTAGTATTCTCTTATTTCAAATCAGCAGAACAAAATAGAATATGGGTCGGAATGTCAAAGGAGACAGCACATCAATTAGGAACTCCAATCAGTTCACTGATGGCATGGAACGAAATATTGAAATCAAAGTATGGCGAAGAATCTATGTATAATGAAATAGAAAAGGATATTACTAGATTACAAACTATTACACAAAGGTTTTCTAATATCGGATCTCAACCTAAATTAAAGAATGTAAATATAAAACAACTCTTACAGAATAATATTAAATATCTTAAAACCAGAACTTCTAAGAGAGTCAATCTTGTTTTTGAAAATAAGATCTCAAACGGGGTATCTGTTATGATAAATGAGGAACTGTTTTCATGGGTTGTTGAAAATTTATGGAAGAATGCAATTGATGCTATGCATGGGCAAGGCGAACTAAATATTACAGCTTTCACCAAGCAAGACAATCTAGTAATTGATATAAAGGATTCGGGAAAAGGAATTTTGAAAAGTAAATTTAAAACCATTTTTAAGCCTGGTGTTACCTCCAAAAAAAGAGGTTGGGGTTTAGGCTTGTCTTTGGCAAAAAGAATAGTAGAAGAATACCATAAAGGCTCTATTTATGTGCTAAATTCTGAAATAAACAAAGGAACATGTTTTAGAATTGAGTTGAGCCTTTCGAAACAAATAAACTCCGCCGAAACTATTAATAATAATCTTATATCGAGTATTATCAGCATTTTCTAGAACGGAAACTTTGCTTGACAGCTAGCCTATGCAAAAATTATAAAGAAATTTCTTTGTATTTATCAATACTCTTCTTCTCTTATATGGTTGATTTTAGATATGTTATTATCTTTTTAAGTGATTAAATTTGTATGAAAAATATTTTTCATGCTTTTTCTTGAAGTTGACATCAAATTTTTGAGCAATCTAATAATATCGAAGAAGCTATTACCCAGAGAAAAACAATTAAAAGGATTAAAAATAGAAAAGAAAGAAGCTTTGATAAATTCAATAAATCCTAATTGGAATTTTTATAGACTTAATGATTTGTAATGTATGAGATCTTTCACTCGTACCTCGTTTCAAGATGACGGATAGTAGTAGCAATAGTAGGAAGAGGGAACGTCTTGTTGAGCTTGCGAAACATCTACTATAAATCAATGAGTCGTGCTTTAGAGATTATGAGATTCCTCATACTCGTATATTTTCCAAATATGGAATTAATTTAAAAGAAAAAACAAGCTGTCTTTTGCATAGGATACTTGACAGCTATCTAATCTCTATTTTGAATTGATAAGTTTAACTAATTTAAGCCCAAGATCCAAGAAAATAAATTTAGCAACACCATTTGAAATTAAATCTGAATATGCTGAATTAAATTCTTCATTAATCTGTAATATATTTGTGTCATTTATGAATTGAGAAAACTTTGTTGAAAACTCTTCCTCTGATTTATTTAAATATACTATATCTTTAATCCGGTGATTCATAATATAGTTTTCTCGAATCAAATTTAACGAGTAAGTAATAAATTGTTTATGTTCTTCTCTTGACATATCCGCTAATTTGTCCGACCATTCCATAATTTGTAATACCTTGTTGGAGTACGAGTATCGCATAATTTCCTTGAAATATTCTAAGTAAGTGCCATTCTGACTGCTCGTAGATAGCAGCTCTAATGCTTTATTATAGTCTCCTTTGGATAGTCGAGAATATTGGCTTGACTCATCGATATTTAAATTATAATGATTGGCAAGTAATTTAACTATTTCTGTATCAGACAATCTATTTAGGCTTATTCTTTGAACCCTTGATATTATTGTAGGTAATATACTTTCGCTATTATCAGATATCATAAAGAATAATTGATTTGGCTGAGGTTCTTCCAGAATCTTTAATAATTTATTTGCTGATTGAATATTCATTTTATCTAATCCCCAAATTACCATAAATTTATAGTCGGCCTCATATGGATGGGTACTAAATTTTTGTACAATTTCTCGACTTTCGTCAGCAAATATTGCTAATTGTGAGTTGCCTGAGTCTAACTTATTTGTCCAACTTACTAAATCCGAAAAAGGATTTTCGAGAATCATTTCTTTCCATATCTCAAAATATGAATCACTAATAGATTTATTACCAGATTTTTTAACAACAGGAAAAACAAAGTTTAAATCAGGATGAGATAAGTTGTTTATTTTTAAACAAGAAGGGCAGGTATTGCAAAATTTGTCTCCTTGCTTATCCTTGCAACAAATATATTTTATATACGAAATAATAATCAACAATGCTCCATACCCATATTTTGAATCAAATAATTGGGCATGCGGAATCTTACTCTGCTTATAGGAATTGATAAGATTTTCATATATGTCTGAGTGTATATTTTCGTCAAAATTTTTCATCATTTAAATTTTTACGCAATTTAAATATTTTTCAATCATCTACAATCTTAAGATCCAAAGCAAGAAAATTAATATCTGTCCCAAATTCTTATAAATAGCTCTAAATATGTGCTATAATAAGTGTTCTCTAAAATGGGATAAAAAAATAAAACTTTGTGTAAACTAAAGTTTAAGTAATTATAATTAACCTAACATAAATGAAATAAACTAGAGACATTAAAATAAAGTATAATTAATATCAAATTAACATTGTAGAACTTAAAATATCTTCTATTTTTGCCATCCGAATAGCTCAAATACTTGAAAACAAATATAATTTGAAACAAAATGGAGGAATTTGGATTTTATGAAATCCTGAAGCTAATCGGATCATTAGGTTTATTTCTTTATGGAATGAAACTTATGAGTGAATCGCTTCAAAAGGTTGCAGGAGATAGCCTTAGATCTATCTTGACTGCGATGACCACTAACAGGGTCTTTGGTGTTTTGACTGGTATTTTCATTACAGCTCTTATCCAATCATCATCTGCTACAACTGTAATGGTTGTTAGTTTTGTTAATGCTGGACTACTATCTTTAGCTCAGTCAGTAGGGGTGATTATGGGTGCAAATATCGGAACAACCGTTACAGCTTGGATTATATCTATAGTTGGATTCAAGGTGAGCATGAGTTCACTATCACTTCCTTTAATCGGTTTATCCTTACCTTTATTATTCTCAAAAAATAGAGGAAGAAAAAACTGGGGTGAGTTAATCATGGGTTTTGCTTTATTGTTTATTGGCTTGCAAGAATTAAAAGAAGCAATGCCAGATATTAAAAACAATCCTGAAATTCTTGATTTCCTAAGGAATTACACTGATATGGGATTTGGTTCTCTATTATTATTCTGTGGTATCGGTACTTTGTTAACTATTCTTATTCAATCATCTTCTGCTACAATGGCTCTTACTCTAGCTCTTTGTCATAGCGGATGGATCGATTTCGAAATTGCTGCTGCTATGGTTTTAGGTGAAAATATTGGTACTACCATTACTGCTAATCTAGCTGCAATGATAGCCAATACTTCTGCTAAACGAGCCGCCCGTGCCCATCTTATTTTTAATACCGTAGGTGTGGTTTGGATGCTGATTTGTATGCCATATTTCTTGAAAAGTATTGCCTGGATGAGCGAGCATGTTCTGCATGGTGGTAACCCATTCACTGAGTCAGGATCTATTCCTATTGCATTATCATTATTTCATACATCATTTAATATTATTAATGTTGTTGTAATGATTTGGTTTGCCAATTTTATTGTGAAAATTGTTACTGCATTGGTTCCTGTCAAAGATGAAATAGACGAAGAATTTAAATTAAAACATATTAAAACAGGTACACTGTCGACTCCTGAGGCAAACTTATTTTTAGCTAAAAAAGAAATTAGTACTTATGCTGAAAGTACTAATAAAATGTTTAGCTATTTGAAATCTGCTTTTGATGAAGAGTCAGAAAAGAACTTTGTTAAACTATATGATAAAATTTCTCGAAAAGAAGACGAAAGTGATGAAGTTGAACTTGAAATTGCTAACTTCTTAACTTCTGTTGCTGAGAATAGGTTAAGTAAGGAAAACTCAATGAGAGTTCGTGCCTATTTTAAAGCTGTTACAGAGATAGAATCTGTGGGTGACTCTATTCTTAATATAACGAAAGCTATTAGAAGAAAACGTGATAATAAACATGAGTTTTCTGATCATTTAATTAAAAATGTCAATAAAATGTTCGACCTTGTTCAAAAATCACTGGACGTTATGGTTGAAAATTCAAATAAAGATAGCCAAGATATAAATATGAGAAAGGCTTATGATATTGAAAAAGAAATAAATGATCTTCGTACTAGCTTTAAAACTGAACACTTGACAAATATTAAAGCTAAAAAATATAAGTATGTAACAGGTATTATTTATAATGATATTTTCTCGGAATGTGAAAAACTTGCAGACTATTGTATTAATGTAAGTGAGGCACTTAACGAATCAAATGAATAGATTTATCTGTATATAGTATTAAAAAGAATACATAAGAATTAAAGGAATTATGACTAAATTAGACTTTCTAATTAGTTGTAATTCCTTTTTTTATGACAAATCTTAGTGCAATATAAAAGGAGTTTATAATATGCTTGCTCAAATATGTTCTTTATCAAAAAGAGAATAAGTTAATATATAGATTGTCAGGATGTTTAGTGTCGATTGTGTTGACCGTATTGAATCTAAATTGATCTTGAAAATACAAGAATTCTATTTTTAATAATATCAGTTATGAAAATTATTCATAAAATGACTATTAGGTTTTTAATTAAATAGGAAAGCTAATCCTTGAATTATTATTGACTGTTTTTTGTTTAATTAAATTAGACTATATGAAAATATTTATCTCAATTTTATTCTGTTTATCAGCTTGTTTAGTCGATGCCCAGAATACTAAAGTGGAAGTGATTCGTGAGTTTGTGAATGAGATAAAATCATTTGAAAAGATAAATTTCGATCTTGATCTTCCAATTCGTACCTTTAATCAGAAAGCTAAAGAAAAAGCTGATACTGTTATAGTTGTTGATAAATCCAATATAAAAGAATCATTGGTTTTAGCCAAAAAGTATAATTTGGCTTTTATAACAGTTGAAAATCATACCATAGTTCGTATTTCAAATTTTAATAAAACAAGTATTAGTGGTTCGTGGTCAACAAGAATGCCATTTGGTGAGGGCTATATTCAACGACATGGTAGATTAAATGCAACCAAAGGAACTATTAATAATATAATAGGAAGACCTGATAAAAAAATCAGAAATCTATATTTATTCAAGATGAAAACTGATAGTTAAATATAAAAAGTATTTAGCTATAATAGTTTTTCGAATCATTTTAAATAGAAAACTCATAGTATTTGATTGCTATGAGTTTTTTATTTATTTTAATAAATCGTGATCTAGTTTGGGATTATTTTGGCTTAGTTTAAATAAAAGCTGAACTACATAAAGTTGTGGATATGTTATAGTTAAACTGTATAGGAAAAGATGTAAGTTGTATTACTAAAAGAATATTTATGATAAAAGTAGAAATTGGTAAATATATTATTAATAGAAAATGCCAAAAATTATAATATCACAAGTGTAAAATCTTACCTGAAAGACATACATCCCACAGCCCAAACATTGTTTTATTAAATTTCGTAATAAATTAAATACCAGCCTTACAGTCTTATTTTTAAAGCGGAACTTCACAACATCAGACTATGCCTGATATTATGTAATAAGAGCTTTTTAGCCAAATCTGCATTAAAAAAAAAGGAACA
>JAOARN010000059.1 GCA_025210485.1 Marinifilaceae bacterium
GTATAAAGAGGCAGCCCCACATCTAATTTTACAAGCCTACTTGCAAAGAGTGATAAATGGCGGAGGCCATATACACAGAGAATATGCAACAGGTCGAGGACGAGTTGATTTGTGTGTTGAATATTTATCGAATAAGTATATACTGGAATTGAAATTATATTATGGAGATAAGACCTTAAGCGATGGGATAGTTCAAATATCAGAATATATGGATAAACTAGGAGAGAATGAATCGTGGTTAATTATCTTCGATAGAAAGACAAGTAAATCATGGGAAGAAAAAATATATTGGAAAGAACATATTGAATCAGGAAAGCGTATAAATATAGTTGGGCTTTAGATTCAATATTCTTTTTTGTTCAAAATATGATATTCTGTCAACTAAATATATATACACATATTTTGAAACTAATAAATCTAAACCCATGAAAAATATTAATAGAATCGTGTTTATCTTTTTAATAGGAATACTTTTTTCTTGTTCGAAATCATCACTTTCAGATATTGAACTAAATAACCCGGAATTGTTGAGAGTAAATGTATGTATAAGCCAAGATGAAAATAATCAGAGAGAAGTTTTTGTTAGAATTAGAGATAAGAATTTTGCTCCTGTTGAATTTAAAGGGGGAAGAGTATTGATAAATAGAATTTCTTCAAAATATTCTCGTTCAAGTGGAAATATTAGCTTAATGCAAAGGGGATATGTATATAATGTCTTAGATAACTATGAATCTTATTTCGATATTGAAATATGGTATAATGAAAATGACTCGTACCAATTTAGAGTGGATAGGAATATAGGATTTTCAGGTTTTGTTGAAAATCAGGATATAAAAAATAAAGAAGGAGTTGATAAATCCTATATACAGGGAAATTCAACAATTAAAGATACTCCTTTTATGAATGGAAAAATAGAATTTGAATATAAATTATTGAAATCACAAAGCTAAAAAAATAGACTGATGGAGATTTTATCCATCAGTCTATTTTTTTATTGTAATATGAAATTAATAAAACATGTAAACCAAACATTAACAGGTTTGCCCCTTTGCATTCCAGGTTGAAATTTCCCCATTTTCTTTAATGCTCTGATTGCTTCATTATTAAGAACTGGATCAACACCTCTTAAAACAGATATATTTTGAATATCCCCTGTTCTAGTAACAACAAATTTTAGAAAAACCTTTCCTTGTATATTTGATTCCTGAGCTATTGCAGGATATTTAACAACTCTATTTAAACTAGCATGCAAATCTTCTAAGCCTTCCTGATATGTCAAATTTCGTTTTGGATTATAAATTGGCATTTCCTCGACCACTATAAATGGAGTTGAGTCATCAATTTCTTCATCCATTTCGTCAATACTATTAAATGTTATTTCTTCATCTAAATTCGCTTCCGAATCTATAATTTCTAAATTTGAATCTTCAATTTCATCATCAACTAAGATTATTTTTTCTAATTCTATTTTCTTAATTTTTGGAATAGGAGCCTGTGGCTTTTTAATCTGCATGATACTTATCGGAGGAGCCTCTTCTATTTCATCAATATTTTCAATTTTCATCTCATCAACACTATTAAGGTCGGTTTTAAAGTCAAATGAGTATAACACAATTATTAATGCTATTATCATTCCAAATTGAAAAAATATAGTTCTTTTCTTCTCTAAGTTTAGTTTGGGATTTTTTTTGTTTTCCATAATAGATAAGTTTAAAAGCTTACATAACTAAATATTTAGTTATATAAAGTGAATATTTAATTATTAGGTTTTGGATTCATACAAATTAATAAAAAATTTTGGCAATAACTAAAACTTTAGTTGATGATTTGAATCGTTTAAGTTCACATCTATGTTAGATTATGAACATAAGCACATTATGGAAATGTTAAAAATTACAAAAGAAACAAAAAAAATATTTACAAGAAATAACAAGTATACATAAGTATATTTATTACCTTTAGGCTCACTTAAAATATGAGTTATTTAGAAAGCACTAGTATTCAATAAATTTATATTTAAAACATTTGTTTTTTTACTATGACAATAAATAAGAGTTTAAGTTTAATTAATAACAAAATTGATTTCAAAGCATTATTTGACTCGCATTATAAGAGCTTGGTTTTATTTGCAAAAAAATACCTACAAAATCAAATGCTTGCAGAGGATGTTGTGCAAGAAGTTTTTGTACAGATTTGGGAGAAAAGAAATAAAATTGATACAAAAAAATCAATAGAGGGGCTTCTTTATGTTATGGTGAGAAATAAATGTATAGATAAGATTGCTTCGAACAAGAAGGAATCAGAATTAAAAGAAAACATTTTGTCAAATATTTATAATAAATTTAATTTTAAAAATAACCTTATTGAACAAGAAACTTATCGTTTATTAAATAAAGCTATCGATTTACTACCTGAACAAACAAAAAAAATTATTTTATTTAGCATTAATGGCTTAAAAAATAATCACATCGCTGATGAATTAGACATTTCTGTTACTACTGTTAAATACCACAAATCTAAAGCTTTAAGTATATTAAGAGATAAATTAAAGCATTGCGTTATTCTAATATTATTTCTGACTTTCACTTTAGTTTTAAAAAAATATCTATAAAAAATAGATTTTTATTAGTCCACTTTTTATTTTCTAGAGTAATATATATATAGAGACATTCAATTACTATTAGTTGAATTTAGTAATCAAATTTAAAATTGGTGTCAAATATTTCTATTTTATTAACTTATCTAGACAATGAATCAGGAATCGAAATTAATATATATATCAAATTTGGTTAGCAAGCAATTGCTTGGTAAAATAAGCCAATTTGAATTGACGGAATTAAACCATTGGATTGAGGAAGATGATGAAAATAGAATTATATATGATAATTTCATCAATGAATTTGATATCGAGACAAGAGAAGAAGCATTATCAAATATAGATGAAAATATTGCATGGAATAAAATCAATCAATCAATATCGGAAAGAAAAGAAAGAAGACTATTGCAATATATTAGGTATGCTGCGGTTATTGTCATTCCATTATTATCTGCTATTTTTTTATATAATTCATATAAATCAAGTTCGAATTTACCTGAGTTAAAATATTCTCAAGCAAATATTGCAAATCAAGGAGCAATATTATATACCGATTCTGGGACTGAATTTCAATTAAACAGTATTGAAAGAGATAGTATTATTGATAAAAGTATTTCATATTCAGCTAAAGAAAAAGAGCTAGATTATACAGATGAAGAAAAAGCTCAAAAATTATCATATCATAGAATCGTTGTACCATTAGGCTCAGATTATAAACTTAAGTTATCTGATGGAACTAAAGTTTGGTTAAATGCTGATTCAGAATTAAAGTATCCAAAATATTTTCAAGGGAAAATTAGAAAAGTCTTTCTGAAAGGGGAGGCGTACTTCGAAGTAGCCAAAAATGAAAAGAAAAAGTTTATAGTGGTAACTCAGAATATGGATATAGCAGTAAAAGGCACCTCATTTAATATTAATGCATACGAAAATCAAGATTGGGTAGAAACAACACTGGTTGAAGGAAAGGTGGATGCAAGTATAAAGTCTTTAGGATCTACAATTACCAAATATGAAATGGAACCCAATAGTCAAACACGACTCGATAAAACTAATATGAAATCAGAAATCAGAAATGTCAATATCGAACCATACATTGGTTGGATGAAAGGGTATTTTTATTTCGAAGACTATCCACTAGATAGAGTACTGGATAATATAGCTAGGTGGTATAATATTAAGATATTCTATATGAATCAATCTGTTAAGCAAATTAGATATACTGGTAAAGTAAAGAAATACAAAGATGTAGAATCTATTTTGGAAATGCTTGAAATAGGAAATAATATAAAATTTGAATTCAATAAAAACACAATAATGGTAAAACAAAAATAATCGAAACATGCGCCAACATATTTCGATTATAATATAATAGCCCTTGAGGGCAAAATCACTAAACATCACAAATTTATGAAAAAAAATTTAGTTCAACTCTATTTGGGTAAAATCAGATGGAGAAAAATTTTATTGATTATGCAGAAAGCTCTTATCTTGCTGCTAGTATTCAATACTAGTATACAAGCTGCATCTTTTTCGCAAAAAAAAATTAAGCTTGTTCGAAATAGTATTTCAATGAGTGATATTTTTAAACACATCCAAAAAGAGACTGATTTCGGAATTCTTTACAAACTAGAGGATGTTAAAGAGTATGATAAGTTGAATGTTAATTATCTCGAAGTTGATGCCGATTTTATTATTAGAGATGTACTAAAGGGTACCGATCTAAAAATAAAAAAACTAAAAGATGTTATTATTGTATATAAAAATGCAAATAAGGTTTCTGTTGAATCTAAACAGGAAAAGAAAAAAACTATTGAAGGTAAAATAACAGATACTAAAAATGTTCCCTTGCCTGGAGTTTCTATCGTTATTAAAGGTACTACTTTTGGAGCAGCCACAGATATTGATGGTAAGTTTAAAATCGATGCATCGAAATACGCAAATAAAAAAATCATACTGGTCGCTTCCTTTATTGGTATGAAAACCAAAGAAGTAGAGTATAAAAATCAAGCTAATTTAGTAATAAAGCTTGAAGATGATTCTGAAACAATAAACGAAGTAGTTGTTACAGGTTATCAAAAAGTAGATAGAAAATTATTTACTGGTTCAGCAACGAAAGTAAAAGCAGAAGATGCAAAAGTATCAGGTATTGTAGATATTGGTTCTATGCTTGAAGGTAAAGCTGCTGGTGTAGCAGTTCAGACAGTTTCAGGATCATTTGGTGCTTCTCCAAAAATTAGAGTGCGTGGTGCATCTTCAATTTATGGAGACCAAAAACCACTTTGGGTTGTTGATGGTGTTGTGTTAGAAGATGTAGTAGATGTTTCAGCTGATCAATTATCTTCGGGTGATGTTAGTACTTTAATTAGTTCTGCTGTTGCAGGTCTGAATGCGGAAGATATTGCAGACTTTCAAATATTAAAAGATGTGTCTGCTACAGCCTTATATGGCGCACGTGCAATGAACGGTGTAATTGTTATCACTACAAAAAAAGGACATGTCGGTAAACCTAGATTGACTTATTCGGGTGAGTTTACCATGAGACTCAAGCCAAGTTATGATGACTATAATATAATGAATTCTAGAGATCAGCTTTCTATATATCGTGAAATGGAGAGAAAAGGATGGTTAAACCATGCAGATATTTCTAGAGCAAGCTCTGGAGGAGTATATAATAGAATGTATAATTTAATAAATACCTATGATCCAAGTACTGGAAAATTTTTATTAGAAAATACTGTTGAAGCGAGAACAAATTTCTTAAAGGATTATGAAATGGTTAATACTGATTGGTTTGATGAATTATTTAAGAATTCTATCATTCAAAATCATTCCTTAAGTGTTTCATCAGGTTCTGAAAATTCTAGTTATTATTTTTCTACAAGTTTTTATAATGATGAAGGTTTCTCAATTGCTGATAATGTAAAACGTTATACAGCTAATATGAGTGCAAAGTATAATCTTACAGATAAATTAACTTTTGGTTTTAATACTGTTGGTTCTATTAGAGAACAGAGAGCACCTGGAACTCTTAATAGATCTGAAGATGTAGTGAACGGTTCTTATAGTAGAGATTTTGATATCAATCCATTTAGTTATGCTTTAAATACAAGTAGAGTATTAAGAGCCTATGATGAAAATGGAAATTATGAGTTTTATAGAAGAAATTATGCTCCTTTTAATATTCTAAATGAGACAAAGAATAACTATATCGATCTTGATGTATTGGATTTAAAACTTCAGGCAGATTTATCATATAAGATAATGAAAGGCTTAGACTTAAGTGTTGTAGGTTCAATGAGATATGTGAAATCTTCTCAAAAGCATATAGTAAAGTCTAAATCTAATATGGCGGAGGCATATAGAGCAGCAAATTCTTCACATGAGTTGGATAACAATCCATTCCTATATAGAGATGTTGATAATCCTGATGCATTAGCACAGGTGGTTTTACCAAAAGGTGGATTCTATAAAAAAACAGAGAATAAATTAGTTAATTACTATTTACGTTCTATGGTAAATTGGAATAAAACATTCAATGAAACTCATATTGTAAATATTTTAGCAGGTCAAGAAGTAAGATCGGCTGATAGAGAAACTGATAGTTTTGATGGTATTGGTATGCAATATGACAAAGGTTATGTTCCTTTTGTAGACTATAAGTATATTCAACAATCTCTTCAAAATGGGGTTGACTATTATTCTGCAAGCAGAACTTATGATAGATTCGTTGCTTTCTTTTCTGATATGAAATATTCTTACCTTGGGAAGTATATTATTGGAGGTACCGTTCGTTATGATGGATCAAATAAACTAGGTAAATCAAAATCTTCAAGATGGTTACCAACATGGAATGTAACTGGTTCGTGGAATATATCAGAGGAAGAATTTATGAAATCAAACCCTACAATTTCATATCTGAAACTGAATGCTTCATATGGTTTAACTGCAAGTATGGGGGCAGCAACAAACTCTCAAATAATATTGAGAAATCAGGTTACCGATCGCCCATACACAGGAGAAAAGGAGTCACAAATTTATATCTCTGCTCTTGAAAACAGTGAACTTACATGGGAGAAACAATATGAAACAAATATTGGATTTGAAATTGGTTTATTGGATAATAGAATTAGTATTCAATCTGATATATATAAGAGAGATGGTTTTGACCTAATTGGAGTTGTGAGTACTTCTGGGATAGGTGGAGAATCATTGAAGTATGCTAACTATGCTGACATGGAATCAAAAGGTATAGAATTTAGTTTAAACACAAAAAATATTGTAAATAAAGATTTTAAGTGGACTACTAATTTAACTTTTGCATACAATGAAAATGAGATAACTAACTTGGCTACAGATCCTCAGATTTATAGTTTAGTTAGATCAACTGGAGGTGCTAAGCAAGGTTCGCCAGTAAGAGGTTTATATTCATATCGATTTAAAGGTTTAGATAAAGATGGTATTCCTACATTAATTAATAATGCAGGAGAGGTGGCTAATGAATCATTTTATTTTCAATCAAAAAACACTGAACATTTGAAATATGAAGGTCCAATAGACCCTAAAGTAACTTCAGGTTTAACCAATACTTTTGAATACAAGAATTGGAGGCTTAATGTTTTCGTATCTAGTCAATTTGGAAATTATATTCGTCTAAACCCTGTATTCCAAGCACGATATTCTGATTTAAGCTCTATGCCTAAAGAATTTTATGACAGATATGGACAGTTAGGAGATGAAAAAATAACCAATATCCCAACTATCTTGTCAAAAAGACAACATGATTCAAAATATACAAGTACCTATAATGCCTATAATCTATCAGATGCAAGAGTAGCCAAAGGTGACTTTGTTAAAGTAAAAGAAATTTCATTAGCTTATAAATTATCAAAATCTGTAACTGAAAAACTAGGTATTGGTAGTTTATCAGCAAAGATACAGGCAACTAATTTATTTTTACTTTATGCTGATTCGAAACTAAATGGACAAGATCCTGAATTTTATGGCAATGGTGGTGTAGCGCTTCCAGTACCAAAACAATTTACCTTATCTGTAAAAGTTGGATTTTAATATCATGAAAATTATGAATAAATATATATATACATTACTATTATTAGGGACTATTTTTGTTTCGTCATGTGATGATTTCTTGGATAAAGTGCCTGATGAAAGAACAAGTTTAAATTCAAAGGATGCAATATTAGAATTATTAGTTTCTGCATATCCAGAGGCCGAATATGCATCATTTTTAGAGCCTTTGACCGATAACTTTGGCCATAAAGGAAAGATATCAAATCTTTATAATCCTACAGCTATTCAAGAAGCATACCGTTGGCAAGATCATACGACAAGTGGATCGGGTACACCTGCATTTTACTGGAACGCTTGTTATACTTCAATTGCAGCTTCAAATCATGTGCTAGCGAGAATTGAAGAGATGAGTGATGCTGTCGATTTACAAGGAGCAAAAGCAGAGGCACTTCTTACTCGTGCATACTGTCATTTTATGTTGGTTAATATTTTTGCTAGACATTATAATCCTGAAACTGCAATCTCAGATTTAGGAGTACCTTATGTTGATAAACCAGAGAAAACAGTTATCGTAAAATATAAAAGAAATACAGTAAAAGAGGTGTATGATAGAATAGTTGCAGATGTAGAGACAGCTTTACCATTGTTAGATGATAAAAACTATGTAGTTCCTAAATATCATTTTACTAAATCTGCTGCTAATGCTTTTGCTTCACGTTTATATTTATATATGGGAAACTGGAGTAAGGTTATTGAACATGCAAACAAAGTATTTAGTTCTGGTGATATCGGCACTCAGTTAAGACCTTGGAAAACTAGATATAAGAATTATACTTATAATGAACTTGAAATAAATTATACAAAAAAAGAGGAAAATTCTAATTTATTATTAACAACAACAAGTTCTTTATGGGGTAGATATTTTTCATCTGGTAGATATGGAATGACTACAGATATTTCAGATGAGTTATTCCCAACTCAATATGCTTATAAAGTATTTGGATCTGATATTGCCAAAAATATACCAAAATTTAATGAGTATTTTAAATATACTAATGTGGTTAATGGTGTAGGCTATGCAAAATTAATGGTTCCTATATTTACAACCGAAGAAGTTCTATTAAATAGAGCTGAAGCGAAACTATTTTATGATGGTAGTGCCGATACTGAAGAGGCATTAGAATATGGTTATGATAAATCACTTGAAGATTTGGAGATTTTCTTGTCTGAAAGAATAAATGTTAATCTACCTTCTCCTTTAACTAAAGCGGTGATAGATATATTATTAGGTGTTGATACAAGTGAACCTGAGGCTTTTTACCCTATTACACAAGATCAAAAATCTGCACTAAAATATATTTTAAATCTACGACGCAAAGAGTTTATATATGAAGGTTTAAGATGGTTTGATATTAAACGATACAATTTGCCTGTAGAGCATAATATAGTTGATGAAGATCCAATTAGATTGGAAAAAGATGATAATCGTAGAGTTCTTCAAATCCCTGAAGAAGCTATTATTAATGGTTTACAAAAAAATCCTCGATAAATTTAGAATATGAAAAAATTACTATTTATACTATCAATTATAATCCTTTTTGCTTCATGTGATAATAGCGATGATGATTTAGGTAATTCACTAATTATTTTGGAATCACAAGAGAAGAGTGAACTAGATAAATGGATTTACGAAAATCTGACACAGCCATATAATATTGAAGTTAAATATACATGGGATGATTCAGAGTTAGATGATTCTAAAACTTTAATTCCACCATCACAAGAAAAGGTAAAACCATTTCTTGAAGCAGTAAAACAAATTTGGATTGATCCATACGAGAAACATGGAGGTGCTAGTTTTATTAAAAGTTATATTCCTAAACAAATTATGTTAGTAGGAAGTTCAAATTTTAATTCAGATGGAACTGTTACTCTAGGTCAAGCAGAGAGTGGTCGAAAAATTACAATTTTTGAAATTGATCAATTTGATATTACTAATATCAATATTCTAAAAAAACAATTTCACACCATGCATCATGAGTTTGGTCATATTTTACACCAAACAGTTATGTATCCAACCGAATTTGGAAAAATAACTCCTGGTGATTATACATCAAATTGGACTAATGTATCTGCTGGTGATGCATTCAATAAAGGTTTTATTAGCCCATATAGTATGCTTAACCCAAATGAAGATTTTGTTGAACATATTGCAACATTTCTTACAAATAGTTCAGCAGAGTATAATGAAATAATAGGTAAGATATCTAGTGCAGAAGGTAAGCAAATACTAGGTCAAAAACTTACTTATATTGTAAATTACTTTTCTCAAGTTTGGAATATTGATATCTATAAACTTCAAGAAGAGATATCAGAAAAATTAGAAACATTAACAACTAAATAGTAGATTATGAAACATTTTATTTATATAATGCTAATTGTCACATGTTTTTTTACTTCGTGTGATAATGATTATTCTTCTGTATTAGACCAATCCGTCGACGAACGTATCAATGAAAATATAACAGCATATAGAAATACTCTAATAGGGTCAGAATATGGATGGGATTTACTTAACCTATCTACAAAACCTGAATTGTATGGATCTTTTAATTTCAATTTTAAATTCGAAGAAAATGGAATACTAACAACTATTTCGGATTTTAAAGCTAAAGAAACAAGTAAATACTCTGTAGCAAGTATCGAATCACCTGTGCTTCGATTTGATACTAATTCTCCATTTTTATTTTTAACTGACCCAAGTGTTGTTAATGTATCAAAAGGACTTGGAGGGGATGTAGAATATTATATAACAGAAGTAACTGAAAATGAAATAAGTTTACGAGGAAGAGTAAATGGCTTGGAATTTAAGTTAGTAAAATCAGATGGTAGTTCAATATCACAAATCGAATCATCTTACAAAACCCATCAAAATATTGAGAAAGCTTTAAATTTTGCATTTACAGGTATGAAGCTTACAGGAGATGATAACGTAGATCTTGAATTTTCTATTAATAAAAGTAAGCGAGTTGTAGGTTTTAAATACGAAAATGCTAGTGATGAAATTATTAATCTGCAATCTAGATATTCAATTTCTGGAAATAAAATAGTACTTAGTGATGAAGTATAATTTAATGATATAGAAGTAAAGGATATTGTTGTTGGAGATTATAATGAAACTCTTGAAACAGCTCCTATTACTATAGGTAGCGTTTTTTCTGGTAGTCTTGGTAAATTTACTGGTCCAGTTATTATTAATACGGGAGCATTTGATGCATTTCACGCATATAAATTCTTTTTATTTTCTCAACCATTTTCTGATGAGAGTGAAAGCTTTAATAAATTAGCGACAATCCCTGATTTTAAGAGTCTTCAACTATATCTTGATTATCCACTAGGTGCCAATACGCTAAATGAAATAGACGTTTATAGTGATACCTGGTATGGTGAGGAAATAGCAGTTCAGAAAGTAGGAGCAGGAAATAAATTAAAATTTATTCAATTGGGAGCTACAGCATTGACTAGTGCAATGCAAACTGCAACAAATGACTTCTTTGCTAAAATATTTGAAACTGAAGGATTTTATATATATCCAGAACCACAAGGATTATTCAAATTAGTTAGCGTAAAAAAACCTGACGTATTTATAAGAGTTAGTGGTATAAATCTTCGTTAACAGTATAGACTGAAAAATCTCTTTAGAGGTATAATTAAAGCCAGAATTAGTTTTACTTACTAGTTCTGGTTTATTTTTTTAGCTCATTTTGTTTTATTTGTAGTTGAATTTTAGAGTATTTAAAAAAATAGAGGTATTTTATTAAAAATATATCATTAATTAAATCAAACCATGTTAGAAATTGAAAGAAAATTCCTTGTTAAATCAGATTTTAAATCTCAGGTATCCCAAAAGTTTGATATTATTCAGGCTTATATATGTAATGATCCGAACAAAACAGTTAGAATTAGAATAAAATCAGAACAAGCATTTATAACAATAAAAGGAAAATCAAATAAATCAGGTACAACTAGGTTTGAATGGGAAAAAGAAATACCATTGAACGAAGCATATGATTTATTGAAACTATGTGACAACGGCTATATCGAGAAAATAAGACATATCATTATATATAAAGGTAAAAAATTTGAAGTTGATGAATTTTTTGGTGTTAATAAGGGATTGATATTGGCAGAAATTGAATTAAATAACGAAAATGACCATTTTGATAGACCCGAATGGCTAGGAGAAGAGGTGACAGGTGATATTCGCTATTATAATTCTAATTTATTAACAAATCCATACAGTCAATGGTAGCTATTTAGATAAAAATAAAAAGCTAAACATATTTTTAAGATGCACTAATTTTTTTCGTAATGTCTTTCTTGCTCTGAATATTTGAACTTTTACAGAATCTATCGAAATATCTAATTCTTCAGCAATTTCAGCATATTTTAATCCATCATAAATAGCCAGTTCATAAATCTGTTTGCATTGTGATGGAAGTTCTGAAACTGCCGCTTTGACTTCCGAATATACATTATTATCTAGATTTAGATCTGTAGTATCCGAAACTATCTGTGCTTCTGTTAATTTAACATTATCTTTATCTTCAATTTTCATTGATCGCAGGTAATTTAAACACCTATTTCTGGTCATAGTGAAAAGATAAGACCTAAGTGAATTTCTAATTTTTAGATTTTTATCTTCCCATATTCTAATAAATACCTCCTGTATAATATCTTCGGCAATACCTGGACAACAAACATATGATTCTGCAAAACGAAATAACTCATCATGATGTTTTTCATATAGCAGCCTAAAGCTATCCTTATCACGATTAATTATTATATATGTCGATTTTGCTTCTTGCATATTATACTAGTAGTGTCAGTTTATTTTTAAAATTTATATAATTGAGTTATCAAAAAAATAAAGATAAATTATATTGTGAGGTATCTCTTTATTAAAAATATTTAAACTGTAAATATTTTAAACAATCTTAAAAAATAATATATGTAGATGATTTAATTAAAAATTTCCTAAATCTATATACCATCAATTTGTATCAATAAAACCTTCGAATATATCATTTAATTTACAAAGATTAAAGAAAGTTAATGAATATTAAAATGCAAGGTTCGAATTAATTGATAAACTCATAAAAAATGAAGATAATATTTAATAATAATTAAACATAGACAGCTTAAAAATCAAATGGAATGCGTGTAATAAACATTTAGTGCGGAGAAAAATCAAATGGTATAAATGGTATTATTATTTATAAAAATGATTATAAATTCTGTTTTGAGCTTCTAATTTTTAAACAATTTACAACCTGGCTGTAATACCACTCACACCACTGATTTAAACAAAACAAAGGATTTAAATTGGTTAATCAACAAAGATTAATTCATTTAATATAAAATACTAAAAGGAGATGATTGTAGAAACGATAGAACAACACTATCATTTATTACATTAGCTTCAGCTCCCGAAAGCAATGAAATACATATGTTCTTTAAAAAAACATAAGGCTGGTGGCAGGTATTCTGACTTACTTCATTTAATGTTGCCTTCCCATCATTTAAGACAGTGGCTATTAAAGTATTACATTAAACTATAACGAAGATTACAGCTACGGGTATAGTCTCAGATTCTCACTGAATTCCCTTTCAAATAAATCTAGACAGATTTATCTTACCATTAGCGATGCAAATATATAAAATTTAATAATATTAATAGAACTAATTTTCCATATTTGATAAAACTTGCCTTTTTGTGAACTAAAACAAGTGTATCAATAAATAAATTTCATTAGTCCTCGAAAACAGTTCCTAAAGAATATTAGTCTAATGCTTGATATTGAATGAATAAATCAACAAATAATATTATATTCCCAAATCAGACATCATTAACGAACCGCCATATAGGAGAACCGCTTGGTATGCTGAGTTTGATTAAGTATCTAGTGGTGTCAGAGGCTCATATCATCAGTTATTTATTGGTGGGTCGGGATGCTCGATGTGTCCTCTGCATATGCATTTAGAGCACAGTATTTGTAAGTTCTATAAAAAGTTTGAAAATAGAAACCCTTTAATATAAAACAAAAATAAATAGATGATTCTTTATCTAGATGGTGTATATCTATTGGGTTTGAATTTGATATTTGAATCTACGGAGTTGGTTGGTTACTATTCTAAATATATTGGAAATGGGAGAGAAGCTCTAAAAATGAAATTTTGTATAGTAGGAACGCAGGGCTCTGCGTTCCTACTATACAAACTGCACAAAAATCTAATTTTGCAACTGATCATGCTGTTCCTAAAATTAGTCATCAGTAAGGACAGCCGTATAGGAGAATCGCTTGGTTTCGACAGGCTCTGCCACCTGGATACTGAGCTTGCCGAGGTATCTGGTGTGAGAGGTGTTTAGCGAGGTACTCAAACCATCAGTTATATACTGGTGGTATGGGTCTACTCGATTGTGTGTAGTGTTTTTTATTTCAATTTGTCAGGATTTTTCCCGAGCTTTTTTGGTTCGGAACTTACTCTTCTTTCTAATTTTTTAATATCCTCTTCGGCAGGAAGCTCCTCTGGTTTAATACCTCTCTTTAATAATATATCTCTTACTCCGCGATTATTTGTTATGTGTTCTGCGGAAATTTGTCTCTCTGTTTTTAAACCTTTCTCTTTAGTGTTAAACACAGTTATTTCGGTAGCAAAATCTTTTGCCTTTATAGTAATTGTTGGTAGAAAATCTGCTAAAGCTCTACCTTTAGGAACACCCAATTTATTTTTCATTTGTTGAGTTGTTTTTCCAAATAAGGCTTGGTCTCCTTTACTTCTGATTATCCCAAAGTTTCTGTCATTACCTGTTTGTTCATAAATAAGTTCAGACAGCTCTTTTTCAGAAAGTGTTAACTTTTGTCTAGCTTGAAGTCTTTCCCATTCTTTAATTCTTTTTTCAATTACTTCAAATTTCCTTGTTTGGATAGCAAAATAATTTTGAGCAAATGCTATTTGTTCTTTTCTAGGATCGCCATTTTGAGCAATTAAATAACAAGCATACCTTGTAAGCATTATATCCTCAATTTCTCGTTCACTTCCTGAGCCAAGTTTTACCATTTTGTTGACGCCAACAAAATGGTCTAAAATATCATTTCCAGTAGTTTCGCAAGATGTCTTTGCTTTTACTATTACTTTCTGAAAATTTCTCCATTCTGAATAGCTTAAAAGATGCTGAATATCTCTGGCAAACCAAAATTCAATACCGTTTTCGGTGGTTTGAGAATGGTCTTCAAAATTATTAGATAGTGATTTTATTATTTCTGATTTCATATCGTGAAAGTACGAAATTTTAATGTAATTTTAGTGGTCGTTGGACATTACACACAACGTTCTACACTATGAGGCGTGGGCAAAATAAAAAAGATGAACTCTGAGTTTTGCACTGAGCCAAATATGCGATTTGATACCGCTTTGTTGTTTATATTATTTCCGTCAACTCGCAGATTTGGCGGTATTTGTTTCTTATTCTATATTTTCAAGCTAGCACGAAACCCGAGTTTCGTATTAGTGTCTGTGCGTCCTCTGCATATGCATTTAGAGCACAGTATTTGTAAGTTCTATAAAAAGTTTGAAAATAGAAATCCTTTAATATAAAACAAAAATAAATAGATGATTCTTTATCTAGATGGTGTATATCTATTGGGTTTGAAGTTGATATTTGAATTTACGGAGTTGGTTGGCTACTATTCTAAATATATTGGAAATGGGAGAGAAGCTATAAAAATGAAATTTTGTATAGTAGGAACGCAGGGCTCTGCGTTCCTACTATACAAATTGCACAAAAATCTAATTTTGCAACTATTCAAGCTGTTCCTAAAATTAGACATCATTAACGAACCTGCGTATACGAGAACCGCTTGGCTTATACTTAGCTTGCCGAAGTATCTGTTGGTGTGAGAGGATCATCTCATCAGTTATTTACTGGTGGGGCGGTCTACTCGATTAGCTGCTTTTTATTTTCTCTAAAGACCAATGACCATATTTAAAATGCTCTGTTTTATTCTTATCGGGTCTGTCAAATGTTCCAATCCAATTACCTATAGCTTTTTTATACCCAAATGTAAATTCTAACATCACTGTTCCATGATGACCATCTTCTTTATTCACCCAAAAACCCGAAAGAATTTTATTTGTAAATAGGTATCCATACAATTCATATTCTATTGCTCCTTTTTTGACTTTACCTACAATAATTTTTTCCTTTAGTTTAAATTCAATTATTTCAGGATTTTTTTCGTTATCAAATCCCCAGATTGAATAATATTTTCCAGTAATTCTATCTTTGGCATCGATAGAAGCATATTGTTTGAGAAGATTGGTGAACAAATCAAAATGGTTTGAATTATTCCCCCAAAATAGTTTATTTAAGGCTTTAATATTCCATGGTTCAGCTTTAACAATGCTAGGGCTTTGCCTTTCCCATTTACTTATTGCATACTTTGATATTGGTATGTTAGTTATATCCTTAATTCTTTCCGCCAACATTTCTTGAGACCATCCCATTTTTACTCTCATTTCTTTTATGAGTTGACCAGTCAACTTTGGTCTACTTTTTTCCATTTTAGTAGATTCAATTTTCATATTACAAGTTGTAATTTTGGATTGTAATTATTGTTAAACTTAAAAAATATATCAGCATGGCACTAGATGATTTAATCAAAAAAAATGAACCATTCAGCTTCAATACGTATGCTGAAAATCCACAACCTTGTAGAATGTGGACAGAAGTTGGACATATGGCTAATGATGGATATCATTCTCCATCATTAAACATGGAGTTTAAAAATGGGACTCGTTACGAGTTTAACGATAGACCTAGCTATGATAATTTTCGTAGCCAGTTTCCAAATCAACATCGGACTTTGAATGATTTTGGAAATAGAGATATCAATAAACTTGATTTTAACTGGTAACATGATTCATCTATAGACACCAAAGGGATTGTTCTAAAACAGAGCAATCCTTTTTCTTTCAATTCATATTTCTCGCTCCTTTATTAAATATATATTCTACTTCGTTTTTTCTAATTGCAGCTAACGTGTTAATATACCCACCTGTATTGCGTATAACCAAGCCAAATACATATTGGGTATATTACTCCCCCACAAAGCTAACAAAATAATCAAAATGTTTACAATAGCTTTGTTTGAATATTTAAGCATGATAAAACTATATTCAAACACAGTGGCTCATTACCCGTGTTTAGGAATAAGGAATTATTTCGACTTTGCTATTTTCAGAACTCTGTTTTTTGTTTCCTTTTTTAAACAATCTTTTAAGCATTTGAAGCCTTCCTTTAAGCTTAGAATCTCAGTCGTAAATTTTTCATAAAAAATACTTCTTTCCAATAGTCTGATCAATAGCCTTTAAGATGCTTTTGAGAAAAAATAATTCAATAAAATTCCAAAAACATTTGTTTAAATAAAATTAATTGCCTTATCTTTGCAGCCGCAAAAACAGAAAGCTGTGTTTGTTTTTAGAGATTGATATACAGGGTATTTGGTGTTAGATAAGTGATTTGAGGGCATATATTTTGTAATATTGATTTGCATTGAAAAAATGAGTGATTGATAGAGGAGTGAGAGAATTATTATTATTAGAACTTGATTATCAGAAAAGGAGTAAAAAACTTTTCAAAAAACGATAATTAAATTTGGAGATAATAAATAAAATCATTTATCTTTGCAGCCGCTAAAAACGCAAGGGTTTTGGCTAACCGA
>JAOARN010000060.1 GCA_025210485.1 Marinifilaceae bacterium
AGTTTATAGAAATTCCAATTAGGATTCATTGAATTTATCAAAGCTTCTTTCTTTTCTATTTTTAATCCTTTTAATTGTTTTTCTCTGGGTAATAGCTTCTTCGATATTATTGGAGTGTTCAGAAATTTGATGTCAACTTCAAGAAAAAGCATGAAAAATATTTTTCATACAGATTTAATCACTTGAAATGATAACAACATCTCTAAAATCAACCATATAAGAGAAGAAGAGTATTGAGAAATACAAGGAAATTTCTTTATGAGTTTTGCATAGGCTACCTGTAGGGCTGATATTTAATTCATTACAAAATCAAATAAAACAAAGCATTGAGCTCTGCTATAAATGCCTTTCAGGCAAAATCCCATACTTGGAATATTATAGTTCTTGAAATTTCTTAACAATAATATTTCACATTTTTTTTCTTTCATCATAAATATTGCTTTCATAATATGACTTACATCTTCTCTTATACAGTTTATCTATACTATGTGCATAATTTTATATAGTCCACCTATTATTTAAACTGACCCACAAAAAGCTTTAAACTTTAATAATCACAAGATTAATAAAGGATAAATAAAACACAATATCGAATCTAGCTATAATGCAAAACAAAAATTATTAATTATATTTGCGTCAGTACATATACAATAGAGCCACTCCATGTACTTTATGCACAAAATTAAATTTTAATGCTATGATGTTTTCCAATTTTTTCAAAAAACCTGAATATAAGCGCTTCAATCTCACACCAAGATACTGGGATCCAGCCAAAGAAGAAAGAGAAGAAAGAGAAAGAAGAATAAAAGCAGAACTCGGAATCAAGTCTGAAAACGGTGAATACTATTCTTCAATAAGGGGAGCATTCACCAGAAATATCCAACACCAATCAAGATCTAGCATAAAACGAAGCTCAAATCTTAGAGTTGTTATTATATTTATAGTCCTCGCAATATTTGCTTATGGATATTTATTTGGTTGGGAACAAATAGTTGCTAAATTGCAATTTCTTTTAAATAAGTAATATCATTTTTGTATTTTGTTGTGCTAAACATACAATATATGTTATTGTTTAATTCCAAACTGAAATTTTAGGCTATATAAATTTAATTCAAATATATTTAAATGAGTTAATCCAAAAAATAAATTCAATAAACTTATCAAAATCAATACTTAGAATTAACATAAGTTAGAAAATGGTTAAAATGTCCATTCAAAATATTTTGATAAATAGAGTGTGTTATTTTTAGTTATAATTTGATCAGCCAAGCTTAATTTAAAATGTCTGATATTATAAATATTCTTCCGGATAATGTTGCAAATCAAATAGCAGCAGGTGAAGTGGTTCAAAGACCTGCATCTGTTGTTAAAGAATTAGTCGAAAATGCAATAGATGCTGGTGCAACAAGTGTTACAATAAATCTTACAGATTCTGGCAAAACACTTATTCAAATAATTGATAATGGATGTGGAATGTCTCAAACGGATGCACGTATTGCATTTGAAAGACATGCTACTTCCAAGATTAAGAATGCAAACGATTTGTTTGCAATTAGAAGTATGGGATTTCGTGGCGAAGCTCTTGCCTCTATTGCTGCAATTGCTCATGTCGAGCTTAAAACAAAACAAGTAGAAGAAGAACTAGGCAACCAAATAATTATTAATGGAGGCGAGTTTGTATCTCAAAAAAGCATAGCATGTGCTAGTGGGAGTAATTTTCTTGTTAAGGATTTATTCTTTAATGTCCCTGCCAGACGAAAATTCCTAAAAGCTAATTCTACCGAACTTAGAAATATAATTACTGAATTTCACAGATTTGCACTATCTAATCCCGATATAGCATTTAAGCTTATTAACAATGATGCAGAAATTTTTAATCTCCCTGCTACAAATCAACGTCAAAGAATTATCAATATATTTGGTAAATCAATGAATAACAGACTTGTGAGCATTGATACAAAAACTAGCATTGTCAATATTAGTGGATTTATTGGAAAACCTAAAAATGCAAAAAGAACTACTAACGAACAATTTTTCTTTGTTAATAAGCGCTTTATGCGACATCCTTATTTTTACAAGGCTGTACTTTTGGGTTATGAAAAAATTCTTTCACCTGACACATTACCCCCATTTTTTATAAATTTTGAGGTGGATCCAAATATCATTGATATAAATATTCACCCTACTAAAACAGAAATCAAATTTGAAGACGAACAATCTGTTTTTCAAATTATTCAAGCAGCCGTCAGGGAATCTTTAGGTAAATTTAATATTGTACCATCCATTGATTTTGATGAAGATAATAGCCTAGAAATACCTAGTGCCAAGACTGACGAAGACGATATTGAGGCTCCATCTATTGAAATTAATACTAGCTTCAACCCTTTCGATTCTAAATCGGACTATAATCCTTTTGAAATGGAAAAAGCTTTCAATCCGTTTGAAAGCCAACCCAAGATGAATGATAATAGTTTTTATGAAGAATTTAAACCTAAGGAACAAGCTAAATCATCAAATACTAGTAAACAAAGTTCATTTTCATCGCCAAAAGTCGACAAAGATTGGCAAAAACTATATGAAGAAAATGATACTCAACCCAAAACAGAACATCACGCTGCTAGCAGACTCAATTTTGAACAAGAGTCAAATCAAAATTTAGAAAATAACGAGAGCTCTGAAGAAAAAGAAAATAATGAACCAGTCTCAGACCAAAGCAATTCGAGAAATCTATTTCAATTAAAGAATAAATATATACTTACTCAGGTAAAATCAGGATTGATGCTTGTAGATCAAAGAAAGGCTCATGAACGAATTTTATTTGAGAAATTCCTAAAAAGTTTAGAAAACCGAAAAGCAGTTATACAAAAATTGATTTTCCCACAAACAATTGATTTAAATCCTATTGATTTTCATGTGTTAGAATCGATTGTACCTCAACTTGAAGACATAGGTTTCGAACTTGAAAGATTTGGTACGAATACATACTCTATAAATGGATATCCTGCTGATATTAATAGCTCAAATCCTAAAGATCTGCTTGAAAAATTATTGGCAAACTATCAAGACCATAAATCAGACTTAAATACTGATATTAACACCATATTAGCAAAATCAATGGCTAAAGCATCTGCCATTAATTATGGTAAGAAACTATCTGCTGAAGAAATGGGAGTACTTATAGATGAGCTTTTTGCATGCAAAACTCCTAATTTTGCACCTGATGGAAAAAGTATAATATCTGTTATGGATATGAATGAGATAGAAAAAAGATTTTAAAATTTTATCATATATCTTTTGGGAAACTTTGGTTTTATAACCAAAGTTTTTTTGTTTACTAATAAATTTATAAATTATTCAGGCAATTAGTAATTAAAACTTAATACGAACATAGTTTTAAGCCTAAAAATCAAATATAAAACTAGAGAAAATGAAAAAAATAGATATTATTCACGACAAAATTTACTTTAATAAAAAAGAAGCAGCAAAAAGATTGAAATATTGGAAATTTAAAGATGAAAAAGTTGTCTTTACCAACGGCTGCTTTGATCTTGTTCATAGAGGACATATAGAGTATTTGGCAAAAGCTGCCGACATAGGCACAAAATTAATAGTTGGACTCAACTCCGATGCCTCTGTAAAAAACCTAAAAGGTGAATCACGACCAATTAATGATGAAGACTCTAGAGCCGAATTATTAGCTGCATTTTCATTTATAGATATGGTAATAATATTTGATGAAGAAACTCCGCTTGAATTAATACAATACATTAGTCCTAAATATCTTGTAAAAGGTAGCGATTACAAAGTAGAAGAAATAGTAGGATACGATCATGTGAAAAGAAATGGAGGAGATATCATCACCATGAATTTTCTATCGGGCTACTCATCTACTAATATTATCAAAAAAATCAAAGCATACGACTAATACTTGAAGCATCATTAATTTAATTTAGGTAAGTTTTTTTTAACTTCGCATCTTAAATTAATGAAAAGAATTTCAAGATGATTCAATATAAAAACTTACTCCAGCACGTTCTTGATAACGGTACTCTTAAAGAAGACAGAACAGGTACAGGAACCAAAAGTGTTTTTGGCTATCAAATGAGATTTAATCTTCAAGAAGGATTTCCTCTTTTGACGACCAAAAAACTTCACCTTAAGTCAATAATTCACGAATTATTGTGGTTTTTAAATGGAGATACTAATATAAAATATCTAAACGATAATGGAGTAAGGATTTGGAACGAATGGGCTGACGAAAATGGTGATTTAGGCAATATTTATGGATTTCAATGGCGAAGTTGGCCTAAATCCAATGGTGAAAGCTTAGATCAAATCACTCAGCTTATTCATGATATAAAGAACAATCCTGATTCTCGTCGTTTGATTGTCAGCGCATGGAATGCTGGCGATATTGAAAATATGGCTTTGCCTCCTTGCCATGCTCTATTTCAGTTTTATGTTGCAAATGGTAAACTTTCATGCCAGCTTTATCAACGAAGTGCAGATATTTTTCTTGGAGTGCCTTTCAATATTGCATCATACGCTCTACTGACCATGATGATTGCTCAAGTTTGTGATCTCGAACTGGGGGAATTTGTACATAGTTTTGGTGATGCACACATCTATACCAATCATATCGAACAAGTAAAACTGCAGCTTACAAGAGATTGTAAAGCATTACCAAAAATGGAAATTAACAAAGAGGTTAAAAGTATTTTCGATTTTAAATTCGATGACTTTAAACTTCAAAATTATGAAGCACACCCTCATATTAAAGGAGATATTTCAATTTAATGGCCTAATAAACAAAACACAAAGATGTCAATATCAATAATTGTAGCAAAATCGCTAAACAATATAATAGGTGCTAATAATGACCTGATCTGGAGATTATCTGCCGATTTAAAAAGATTCAAAGCTCTTACAACTGGTAATACAATTATCATGGGCAGAAAAACATTTGAATCAATCGGAAGAGCTCTTCCAAATAGAGATAATATTATAATCACACGAAATACAGATTTACAAATTGAAGGCTGCAAAACAGCTAATTCTATTGAAGAAGCAATAAGTATTTCTAATCCTGAAAAGGAAATTTTCATTATTGGTGGTGGTGAAATATATAAGCAATCAATTAATATTGCTAATAAATTACATCTTACAATAGTACACGAAAATTTTGAAGGTGATACCTATTTCCCAGAAATTAATTTGGATGAATGGGACGAAATTTCAGCTGAAAAACACCTGAAAGATGAAAAAAACGAATATGATTATAGCTTTATTGACTATATCAGAAAATAATCGAACTATACACTCAAAATAAATAATATGAAAAAATATATAGCTCTTATTTGTTCGATACTAATTCTAAATATGTCTTGTAGCTCAGGTAGTGACCCAGAAGATGTAATTCTTGACAGTTTTAGATTACCAGCCAACTTGTCAATATTACTTATGAATACCTGTAACGATATTGCTATGGAAATTAATGCATATGGAATTCATAATTTGGACAAAACAGGTACTATTACTAATACTGATTATCCAGCATGTATAAGCGTAAATGTTAATAAAACGGATGACAATCTTGAATCTATAGTTGTTAATTATGGTGAAGCATATTGTGCATCGAATGGAGGTCAATTTAAAGGAAGTTATACTATAAGTCCAACGAATGCAGAAAACACTCAATTTAATATTAGCTTTTCAAATTTCGGAGCTAACAACTATATAGTATCTGGAAATACAAAATTAGAGATTGATACCAAGGCTGAGAACAGAACATTTAGTATTAATATGGATAAACTTCAGCTAACTGCTGAAATCGAAAATGCTACTCCTATTACTTGCAATTTCAATTCTAGCTATGAATTTGTTGATAATTTTGAAGATAAATTGGTTAGTATTTTTGATGACATCTATTCTTTTGAGTCTGATATTGAACTTATTTATTCAGAAAATGAATCAGTGGATATAACCAGTTCTACTAAATCAATTTTTTCATACCCATGTAAGGAAATAATTGGAGGAACAATGAACTTAGTTATCAAAAACATAGGCGATGGAATAATCAATTTTGGTGGCGGCGATCCTACTGATAATTGCGATAATAAGGTACAGATTGAAGCTGTTGGTGGAAAAATTGAAATCCAAATATAAGTTTGAATAATTTATCATTTATATATCATATATTTAGACCAAGTAATCAATATTTACTTGGTCTTTTTTTTTAAAACATTTAAATCTATGTTCAAAATATATCTTATAGGTTTTATGGGCTGTGGAAAATCATTTCATGCCAAAAATCTTTCAAAAATCATGAAAATTCCAGCTATTGATATTGATGAATATATTGAAAAAAAAACTGGTAGAACAATAAGCGAGATATTTGAACAATTTGGGGAATCAGAGTTTCGAAAATTGGAATCGAACTGCCTAAAAGAGATATCAGATACTGATACCAATTTAATTATAGCAACAGGAGGCGGTACAGCATGCTCAATTGATAATATGGAGATAATTAACAAATCGGGAATATCTATTTTTATTGATACAGATATAGAAATTTTAGCAGACAGACTCAGCAAAGAAATTGTAAAACGACCACTATTAAAAGATTTAGATAAATCCAGCTTAGTCGATTTTATAAATTTGAAACTTGAATCAAGATTAAAATTCTATAATTGCTGTAAATATAAGATAACAGATAATGGATATCTAGAAAGTAAGGATATCTATGATATAATAAAATAAGCCTCACTGATATATATTAATCCTCAGTAAAAGTACACTTTGGAAATAGGCTAACTTAAAGCCTAAAAAAATACCCTCGAATTGAATCAAGGGTATATTATTTGAAATATTTTTAGATATTATCTTCTCTAAGCTGCATATATGACTTAGGGTATAAGCAAGCTGGACAGTTTTCTAAAGCTTTTAAACTCTCATAAACGTATCCACAATTAATACACTTCCACCATACTTTCCCATCTTTTACAAATACTTTGTCTTCTGAAATATTTTGAAGTAATTTTAAGTAGATTCTTTCATGCTCAGCTTCAACTTTAGCAATTGATTTAAAAGCAACTGAAACTTTTGGGAAACCTTCCTCTTTAGCTATTTCAGCAAATTGAGGGTACAAATCAGTCCATTCCTCGTTCTCTCCTTCTGCTGCTGCTTTTAAATTTTCTTTAGTAGTTCCGATAATTCCAGCAGGATATGTAGCTGTAATTTCAGTAGGTCCTCCCTCTAAGAAATCAAAAAATCTTTTTGCATGCTGCTGTTCCTGATCAGCTGTTTCTTGAAAAATTCTTGATATTTGTTCGTATCCTTCTTCCTTGGCAACTTTAGCAAAAAATTCGTATCTATTTCTTGCTTGTGATTCACCTGCAAATGCTTTTAATAAATTTTGTTCTGTTTTTGTTCCTTTTAATGACTTGTCCATTTTTTACTATTTTTTTTATTTTATGCTTGGGTTTCAACTGTACCAAAATTTAAAAAACAATCCATTATTAATGCCATTGGATTGTTTAAATTTGATTGTTGATTTGAATTATTTAACAAATATTGCATTCATATTCTGCAATACCAACTAAATATACTAATCATTTTTATCTATCAGCTACCAAAATTAAGAAGTAATTACAATATTCTCAGAAATATATATAGTTTTGCAATTCTGATTTTTTATAACTGAAAAGAATATGAATGAATTTATAGGATGGCTAGGTAGTGCCTTATTTGCTCTTTGTGCACTTCCTCAAGCATACCAAACATTTAAAACAAAAAGCTCGAAAGATCTTAATTTCCTATTTCTATTGATGTGGTTTTTTGGGGAGATTTTTTCTTTTTGGTATATTTTATATGATGATATTAGCAAAGAAATATACCACTACCCGCTTTACTTTAACTACTTGTTTAATCTAATTTTACTTTTTTACCTCTTATATGCAAAGTATACATACAAGGATTAAAATTATTCCTATTATAAATCTGCAAATTGTATTAAATATCCCATAAAAACAGTTGTTGATTTTATGGGATATTTTCAATTTTCCAAGCTCCATTTGTCAAGTAGAATTTCACGCATTTGTTGAGAAGTTAGATTTCTATTTTTTCCAAGTAGCTGAATAATACTTTTAAAATAACAAATGTATTTTAGTGATTTTATAATATCAGCTTGCTCTATATTTTGTGTCTTTAATACAGGATAAGTTTAGCTACAGGCTGGTTTTATTTTAAAAAAATATTTAATTAAAGCTTATTTCAGGCTTACAGCTAGCCTATGCAAAAGTTATAAAGAAATCACCCTGCATTTTTCAACACCCCCTTTTCTCTTATATGGTTAATTTTTCATATATTATAATCTTTTCAAGTAATTAAATTTGTATGAAAAATCTATTCTATGATTTTTCTTCAAGTTGACATCAAATATTTGAGCACTTCACGAATATAAAAGGAGCTATTACCAGAGAAAATCATTAAAAGAATTAAAAAGAGAAAAGAAAGAAGCTTTGATAAATTCTATGAATCCTAATTGGAATTTCTATAGACTTAATGATTTGTAATGTA
>JAOARN010000061.1 GCA_025210485.1 Marinifilaceae bacterium
ATTACGGCGAGCCTCATAAACCTCAACCGTAAACTTATAACTTCCCTCAGGCAGCCTACCAGTTTTCATAAAAGCCTCACGACTAATACCACTAAAATCCATATTTGCAGGATTAAGATAATCAGCAAGCATATCCCCAGATAAAAATTCTGGTTTACCAGGAAATAAATTGATTATTTGAGGATTATGATAAGAAGCCTTGGTCTGCATGCTGATACCTCCTCCGCTAATTTTAATTCTAAGCTTAGCATTAACACTATTGGTGGTGGATCCACGCAGCAGAATGCTAATATTCATCTTTTTAGAATTAACAGCCGAATAGTCCTTTAAGAATACCGAATATGGAGCACCCATCATTAGATTTACCTGCACAGGATATTGCTGAGACCAGGAAGTCAGACTGGCGATAATAAGTATAATGTTTAGTAGTAGTTTTTTCATGCCGCAATTATAGCTGTTTTAAGTTTATTGTTTAATTTTACATATTTTAAACTCTATATATCTATTTTTCAATCTATCCTGCCCATAAGCATTTTCAAGTTTAGGCGAGCTGTTACCCTTTCCAAAATAATCAATTCGATTCTTTGCAAAACCATTTTTCCTAAAATACTTTGCAATGCATTCAGCGCGCTTTACAGAAATTTCGATATTTTTTGCCTCTGTATCCAACATATCAGTATATGCATAAATATGTATAGCAATATTTTCTTTATCAATATATCTTTGAATTATAGTTTGAATAAATTTCTCAAGACCTTCATCAATTATTTCGTGGCTATTAATATTTGTAATATTCCAATATTCATCTTCCCATGAAAAATTTTCAATTGGTTTAAATATTTTCGATTTCAAACGACTAGCTCGTTTCACCAATTGATTTTTTTCCTTTCGACTAAAATTAGTATTAATACTAAGACTAATTTCATTTGAATTAAAGTGAGAATTATTTGATTTGACCGAATTAATTGACTTCGCATAAGAGACTTGAAACAAAGATTGAGAATACATAATACCAATACTGTAAGCCTTATCCAAAACATATCTGGGTCGAATAGCAATAGCACCAGATGAAAAAGCAGCATATTGTGATTTATTCCAAAAATATTCGAAACTAGAACCAAAATTTAACCATTCATCATAAGTATTAATCTTGCTCTCAATATCTGGTTTTATATAAATATTATTAGACAATCTGAATCTATATGCAGCCTGCAAACCCAACGTAGCATTGAGTCGTTCGTTAGTATATTTAGAAGCATACTTAGGTTTATTCAAATTATAATATGAAATTCCTAATATAAATCGATAAAAATCTTTTGAATAATTTTTAGTCAAAACTAAGCCTGTATTCCATGAGGAATAACCACCAGAAAAATCTCTATTCTCCTCATTGTTTGATAATTCAGGACTAAAGCCACGTCCCAAAACATACTGACTACCAGTGGTAAATTTAGATATATCAAAAAATCTCTGAGTTGAAGCCCATGAAATAGCCAATCCCAAATTTAGCATTCTTGACAGCCTTAATCTATATGCAAAAGAAAAGGACATAGTTTCCTCCTTAAATAAATTATGAGCAGAAAACTTATCCGAAAGAAAAGAAGAAGAAACAACAGCTAAATGTTTTGATTTTTCATCCTTATACACAGGAATACTCACATGTATCAAAGCAATTTTAAATTCCTCAGAACTAGACACTTCTTGTTGTCTACTTAAGAAGTTTAATCTTGCGGTATTTTCCAAAACACTAAAAGAAGGATTAAATTGCATAGAATAATCATAGTAGTGAATTAATGGCAACTTCTGGGCAAAAATATTAAAAGCCAAGAAACAAAATAATAGGATTGTAAATACTCTTTTCATACCAAACTAAATTTATATTCCATATTAAAATACCAAAACAACGATTTTATTAGTTTATTTTAATATAACTAAATTTCTTTTTGTTAAGTATTATTAAATTTAGCGCGCAAGTATAAGATTTAAATTTTAATTTACAAAATCCATAAAACAAATATTATATGATTTATGTTAATTATCTACATCTATATTATTCATTCGCAATAGTTTAATATAATATAAAATATTAATTTATATACTCACTATAAATAGAGGGTTTTAATAAATTAATATTTGTTTAAAATTTTTTATGTTGTTTAATAAATTATATCTATTTTCGCAAACTTACAAAACATAAGTAAATTTATAATGAAACTACAAAGATCATTCAGATTAATATTAATATGCTTTATATTAAATCTAACATTTGCAAAAAATTCTTATTGTCAAACTAATACACTAGTTTCTATATTTGAAAATATCCGTACAACTAATAGAATAGGTGTAAATTTTTATAAATACCTAGAAAAAACAAATAAACAGGATATAGATTTCGTAATTAACAACTACCAAAATGATAGTTTAGAAATTGTTTTGGAAGCAGCATATAAGTTAACATCATCCTATCTTAGAATAAAAAACGACAAGAACAGTACAATCTTAAACTTCTTAATATCAGGACTAAAAAGCCATAATCAAAAATTATGTACAATAATCTTAAATGAGTTAAACCGTCAAAACACAAATAGTTTCGACACCAATATGTTCAACGAATTAAACAATATAGTATTAAATAAAAAATACTTTTACTCAGAATTAATTTTATTTACAGCCAAATTAAAGAACGAAAGATTCCTCGAGAGTTTAGAATTAATGAAATCAGAAGGGAAATTAAAATCGGAGAAGGCATTAATAACATATCATATAGCTAGAAGTCGTATGGGAGTTAATGAATCTACAGAATTTATCTTAAAAGTAGTAAATAATGAAGATATAAACGATGAATTTACATACCAACTGATACCAAAATTAATATATACTAAAAACAAAGAAATTTACGATTTCATAGTAAGCATAATATTTTCGGACGAAAGACTATGTAACTCATCGAATGCCGAGAGAGCTGAACGCATAACTTGCGCATACAGAGCCTTAGAATATATTGCTCCGCACATAAAAGCATTTCCAATTAAAACAACTAAATCTGGTGATTTGATAAGCAATGATTATATCGCAGCCTTAGACACTGCTCGAGAGTGGCTTATAAATAATCCATACTATACAATAAAAGACAACTAAACATAAATTTAGCAACAAACAAAACAATAAATCATAAAATAGATTTTTTGTTCTTATTTCATAATTATACAACAACTTAATAAAACGCATATCAAACAATAATTTGAAAATATAATAGACTTTAGTTCAAATATGTTTTCTTCCCCTTGTATTTATTTCAAAATCCAAAATAGAAATTTATCCATGAACAGATTAGTACTAATTACATTGTTTTGTATAAGTTTTCTTAACTCTTTTGGGAGTTTAGACTCAAAAGTTTATACAGGACTACCAATACTAAGTAATACAAAATTAAGCACAGCCGACTTCAATCTTGATGGGCAGGTTGACATAATAATATCAGGAGAAATGTTAGACAGATACTACACAGCGGTTCTTTTAAAAGATGCTGATAATTTCGTAGAGCTTTCACTCCCAGAACTTAATGCTATATCCAATGCAAGCATATCAATAATAGATATCAATAATGACAACTACCCTGATTTTATGATAAGCGGCAGAGATTATGACGGAAATTTACATAATGCCTTATTTAAAAATATAAACGGATTAGGTTTCAAAAAAACTGCAAATGTATTTCCACAATTAAGTGCCTCTGAAATAGCAGTATTGGATATTAATTCGGATGGGTTTCAAGATATAATATACGCAGGCTATACACTTAGCAATGAACCAAAAACCTATACATATATAAATCAAAAAAACGAAAACTTCAAATATATTGATTTAGGATTAATAGATGTTGGAAGTCCTTGCATTAGGCCTGCAGATTATAATAATGATTCCTACACAGATATTCTTATAAGTGGAATAATAACAGGTAATAGTAAAATATCCTATTTATATAAAAACAACAGTGGCGAATCACTAACAAAAGAGTATGAATTAGAAGGTATCTCTGAAGGCGATGCTCAATGGTGTGATTTTAATCTAGATGGTAAAAACGATTTAGTTATTCTCGGAGATAACGGGCATCAGAATCTTATCTCTATTTATCAGAATAACATACTGGGTTTTAATAAATATTTTTCCAAAGAAATAGCTATATCAAATATTAGCATGGTATGTATGGAGCTGACCGATGACAAGCTAATAGATATTATAGCAATAGGAGAAACTGATACTGGTCTGCCTAAAACCATATCATTCGAAAACAAACTAACGAAATTCGAATCTGCAAATATTATAAGTAAAGATATAGGCAAAGGTGATATTGCTGTTGCAGATTTCAATTCAGATAATCAAAAAGACCTAATAATTTTTGGAGTATCCAATCCTGAAGGCAATATAATAAATGCATTTGAATTTAAACGCAGCATTAATTTCACAAAACCCAATAAGCCACAAAACATTAGCATTGCAACAAAATTCCCTGATATAAATATTCAATGGGAGAATCCTATAGGTGATACGAACTATACTAAAACTTTACAGTACACTATAAGATTAGGATCTACAATCGACAAAACAGAATATTATAGCTGTTCATCGAATTCAATCACAGGGAATTTTTCGGCAAATTTTCCTGTTTCAAATTCTCTTTGTAAGAAAATATACAATTTAAAGGAAGGCAAATACTATGTCTCAGTGCAATGTATAGATCAATATGGGAACAGGTCTGAATTTAGTGATTCTAAAATGTTTTACTTAAACAAAGACATAGATTTAGGAGCAGCCCGAGATATATGTAAAAATGATAAATTAGAAATCGATTTCCCAACAGGAAACTATATCTGCAATTGGTATGATAAAAATGGAAATCCTATAATTTTAAATTCCAATAAAATAAGCTATAGAATAACAGATAACGAAAATATAAGATTAGAACTCATAAAAGACTATGGGGCAAAAATATACGATATTTTAAACATAAACTGCAGAGAACATCCTACAATAAAACTAAAAGATGAGTATTATGCTTGTAAGAATGCAGATTTAAGATTAGAATCAAAAGCTGATGCAAATACTTTTATTTGGAAGAACTCGAAAGATGAGATCATTTCTAACACAAACTATATCAATATAATCAATACTAATCCCCAATCTTTAAACTTCACAGCAACAAATAAATACTTATGTAGTTCAGCAAAAACAATAGATATCAAATCATACAAATCGCCCGATTTAGAACTAAATGCAGTATACAAACAATGCAAAGGAGATAAACTTGAGATAAATATCCCAAACACCGGAATTGTATCATGGAAAGGGGAAACAGGTTCCACACTCGCCGACAAAACTAATAACTTAGAGTACGAATTTGAAAATGACACACAAATATCAGTTACAATAACAGATTTAAATTCTTGTCAAACAACAAAAAAAGCAGAGATACAAATTCTTGAACTTCCAAAAATAAATGCAGGTATTGACAGTTTATTATGTAATGCTAAATCGATAAAACTGGGAGAAACTGCGGAAATTGAAACAAAATCTAAACTTAGTTTTCAATGGACAGATTTAAATACAAACAAGATATACGATGGACTTCATCCATTAGTAAGTGTAGACAAAAAAACAGAATACCAATTAAAAGTAACAGATGAACATAATTGTATATCTACAGACAATATAATTTACGATATTAACAATATTACTAAATTATCAGAGCTAAAAGATTTACAAATTTGCCAAGGCGAATCCATCGAATTGGGCGGACAACCTACAGCAACAGGTAGCAAAAAAGAGTATTCTTACAAATGGACCCCAATAGAAACACTTGACGATCCATTAAGTTCAAACCCTTTAACATCCCCAGACAAAACAATAGTATATGATCTTGAAGTTTCCACTAACAATTGTCCTAGTATTTATTCCAAACAAAGAGTTAATGTAATACCAATACCGACAGTAGAATCAATATCTGACACCATAGTTGGACGTGATGAAAAAATCGAACTTTGGGCTAAAGGTGGTGAATCATACATCTGGGAACCCTCTTATATTTTTGAAAATAACACCTTAGCTAATCCTAAATTAGCAAGTTCGGAAAACATACAAATAAGCGTAAAGGCTGTAAATGGTGAACTATGTTTATCGGAAGAAAAACTAATAAATATAAACGTAGACAACTTATTTTTTATTCCAAAGCTTTTCTCACCTAATGGAGATGGCAAGAATGACAATTTCATGATATATGGAACAGGCCTTGAGGAATTAGAGTTAAATATATTTAATTCATGGGGCAGAATAGTATTTCATTCGAATGACTCTAACTACATTCAGAACACAGGATGGAATGGGCAAACGAAAGGGAAAAAAGAAAAAGAAGGAAATTATTTGTGGGAATTAAAAGGCAAATACTCCAATGGTAATCGAATTCACAAAACAGGATCAATCTATCTGATGCGATAGTTTCAAATACAAGAAGAAAAATAAATGACAAAACAATTTATTACAACAAAATTTCTAATAGTTGTTACAATATCTCTAATAATACCTTCTAGTGTACTTGGACAACAGATTGATGGTATGTTTAAGAAAAAAAAATTCAGATTATCAGGAAGCTTTTCAGCACAAAACACTAATTATGCAAGTTTTAATAAGTCTAGACAACAGGACGCACATGCCTTTTATCTAGCTGGAAACTTAAATCTATCAGTACTTGAACAATGGAATCTTCCCATGAGCTTTACTTATTCGAATAAAAATTCAGATCTAGCTCACGGGATAGATTATAATCAATTCATAGTAAATCCAAGTTACAAGTGGGTAAAATTATATTTTGGTAATACTTCTATGAGTTTTTCTCCTTACAGTTTGAGTGGTCATAATTTTTTAGGTCTAGGTTTAGAACTAAATCCACCAGGAGATTTTAGTCTAAGCTTAATGTATGGAAAACTTAAGAAAGCGCAGGAATTGGATACAAGTAAAACAGAACAGGATGATTTAGATGGAGTATTTTCATATAAAAGATTAGGTGGTGGTTTTAAATTATCATATCGCCCCAATGGCAATGAATATCAACTAATAAGCTTCATGGCAAAAGATGATAAAAATTCTATAAAAAACATTCCAGAAAACACTGAGATTACCCCAATGGAAAATTTTGTAATAGGACTTAAGCTGAGAAAAAAATTGATAAATAAAATCAATTTTGAAATTGACTTTACTGACAGCTATATGTGCATGGATTCGAGATCGGTGGGCAAAACTAAATCTATTGATCCTCGAAAATATTTAATCAACAACAATTCTACAACAGTAGATTACAAATCTATATCATCAAAAATATCATATGCTGACAAGGATCTTAATATTGGTTTTGAATACCAACGAGTCGATCCAGAATATCAGAGTTTAGGAGCTTATTTTTTCACCAATGATTTAGAAAATATCTCATTAAACTTTTCGAAACAGCTATTTGAAGGAAAAATTGGATTGTCAACTAATTTTGGATTACAACGAAACGACCTTGACAATGAAAAGCAATCGCAGATGAAAAACTTCGTTGGAGCTCTTAATCTCAATATTCAAGCAAATCCAAGAACCATCTTTACTTTTTCGTATTCGAATTATACATCATACACAAATATTAGATCTGATTTTGATAAAATAAACACAACAGATCAAAATCAATTATTAGATACTCTTGATTTCTCCCAAATTTCTCAGAATATAAGTTTTTCAATATCAAAACAATTAGGAAATCCTGACAGAGAAAATATAAGTCAAAATTTGAATATAAATACTAACGGACAATTCTCAGCAGAAAAGAAAGAAGGCAGTAAAATACATTATGGTAATAAATTCTACTCTTCTAATATGTCATATATATTATCATTAAAAGACATAGCCCTTAATATTTCTAGCAGTTTAAATTCATACTATAGTGATATGAAAGAAAATAATTCACTCACTATAGGCCCAAGCCTCAATATCAGTAAAAGCTTTAAATCTAAAATTAGCTGTTCGACTGGGATTTCATGGAATAAAAGCTTTGAAAATGGAAAAACTCAAAATCGGATTTATGTTATCAGAGGCAACTTGGGATATTCCATCAAAAAACATCGCTTTAGTCTAAGTTCTAACTATATGAATAGAAATCAAAATGATTCGGAATACGGGAACTTCAATCTAAATTTCGCCTATAATTATTCATTCTAAACTAATCGATATTAAATGAATTTTAATTTAAACACACCAACAAAGAAAAACATAATGAGATTTAATTATATCAAACTAATATTATTATCGATTTTTTTACACTATACTAATATCTCTTTTTCCCAAGTAATCAAAAACAATGGAAATGAATTAGAAATATCAGAAGAAAGTCTCAAATCTGTAGTTTCGCAAAAGGTACTAGAACGCATGGGTCCAAAGGCGAAGCGAAAGGCATTTAAAATTATTAGTGTCTTCCAAAAAATAAACGAAGAAAGGCGTAAAATAATTGAATTACTAAACAGCAAAAAATCAATAGATCTCCCTATTGGTATAAGATATGGAACTGATGGCGCAGGAGCATTATTATATATTGATTCAGTTGCCATGATTGCTCCTGGTGGCATTTTGTCCGCTGGTGCAGTAGTTAGTTTCCCTGGACGAGAACAAAAACTATTATTTGGATCAAAAAATATTCAATTTAATAAAGGAGGATTTACAGGAGATGCTAGACTTCAACTTCTATTTGATCAGGAAATAAAAATAAGCAAAGATATAGATCTTAGATTTATAAGTAAAAATCAAAAAACTTTTGTTAATTGGGACTGTAATGGATACTCCGATATGGGAATAGAGGCAGAAGTCAGATTCGACTCTACCCTGCTTAAACCAGTCAATATTGCAGACACTATTGTCAAAGCTAAATTTGAAACTAGTATTACTGACATATCTGATTTGCTTGTAGATATCGATATGGATGATTTTTATGTCAACAAGCTACCAGGATTTAAATTCCATGTGGGTAAAGCTACATTTGATAATAGTGATACGAGAAATTCAGCCCTTAATACCCTACCCTCTGATTATAAATCGGCAAATCTTCCTGAACCTAATAGCCCTTTATGGAAAGGATTTTATCTTTCTGGTTTAGAAGTGGAAATGCCCGAAAAATTTAAATTTGCTAAAAGTACTGGCAACATTAGCTTTGGAATATCTGACGCAATAATTGATAATACAGGTTTTACAGGTGATATATATGCCAAAAACATATTTAACAATATTGAATCTGGAATTAGAATGCCAGAAAACATAATTAACAAAGGAAATACGGTTCAAAAGTCCATCCCTTTTCCAAATAAAGAATCCAATAGCGGCAATCAAGAATTAAAAGGTGATATGAGTGGATGGAGATATTCATTGGATGAATTAGGAATAAAACTGCAACATAATAAAATCACAGCTGGTTGGTTTGATGGCAAGATAGAACTTCCTTTTACAAAGAAACGAAGAATCCTCGGGCTATATGCAATGATATCACAAAATGACAAATATAAAATTACTGCTAGCCTTCAGTCTGCATATCCTTTCAGCTTATTTAATTCGGATGTGGTGCTATTACCAGATTCCAGGCTTGAAATTGAAGTAGATAAAAAGAGATTCAAACCTGCTGCAATATTAAATGGTACTCTTACCCCTGGATATGCAGAATTTTTGGTAGGACCAATCAAGTTTCAAGAATTGAAAATAATGTCAGACGCTCCATATATTGATGTTAAAGCTTTCTCTCTAGGTTCTGATAAACTTGAGAAAGCACTACAAGGCCTGCCTGTTCAAATTAAAGAAATTGGTTTTGATAGAAAGGGATCTAATAGATATGGAATGGCTTTCGATTTAACTGTAAATATTGCAGATGGATTTGCAGGACAAGGGGGTCTAGTATTATGGTCAAAAAAAGAAGCTGACAAATTAAGATTTAAAGTAGATGGACTTGAGGTAAAAAAAATTGCTATAGATGTCAATCAAGGCGCTTTTTCTCTTAAGGGAATCGCTCAATGGTTTAAGAATGTTCCTGAATATGGCTCAGGCTTTAAAGGAATGGTAGAAGCTAGATTCGAACCTGGAATAAGTTTACAAACATCCGCATTATTTGGTAAGGTCGATGGATTTAGATATTGGTATGCAGATGGTAAAATGAGTATTGAACAGGGTGTTCCTGTTTTTCCTGCTCTTAATGCATATACTTTTGGAGGGGGAATGTTTAAAAAAATGATGCATGTTGGAACTGAGGCTCCAACCAGCTTATCATATGATGATATAGATCCTAGCAAACTTGGAGTAACATCAAGTGGAATGAAATATGTTCCAAATATAGATGCAGGTATGGGATTAAAGGCTATGGTTGACCTTGCTTCTCCTGATAAAACAGCTGTAACTATCAATACCATTTTCGAAACCTCTTTTAATAATAGGGGTGGGTTAAATTACATCTCCTTTATTGGGAATGGCAAATTCATGAAAACCATGAATATAAGTTCATTGCAGGAGATACAAGAAAAAGCAAATGCTCTA
>JAOARN010000062.1 GCA_025210485.1 Marinifilaceae bacterium
AAATAAAGGATTTCAGATCTAGGTTAAGAGGGATTGCTGATACAGATTTCTTCCTCTTTAGATTAACAAAAATATACGCATGATAATTATCATAATTATAAACCTAAATTTAAATAAACCCAGAAATTGTCGGTGATCCATAAAATCCCCTCGCTTGGTTTTATTTAATTCAATGGCTTTGCCAAAACAATCACTACTCTCACATATAGGGCCAACAATATCGTAGATCTCGCTATCTTCTTTTGAGTTTATATTTTCTATTTTATGATAGGCATCGTATAGTGCCGGTCTCAATAAATCGGTCATGCCAGCATCAATTATAATAAATTTTTTATATTCGTTTTCTTTTGTATATAATACTTTGCTAATAAGACTTCCACATTGTCCAACTATAGATCTTCCTAATTCGAAATGAAGATTTTGATATTTTCTAAGTTTTATGTTTTGATTTATTAAAGAAAAGAAACTTTTGAAATCTGTAAATTTGTTTTCCTTAGGATTATGATAATCTATTCCTAAGCCTCCACCTATATTAATTTCTTTCAGAAATATATTTTTTTTGTCTATATAGTCTTGTAATTGATTTATTGTATTACATAATTGCTCATAAATTTTAAGATTTCTTATTTGTGAACCAATATGAAAATGTAAGCCAATTAGTTTTATGTTAGATAATTCTGTTAATTTGTTTAGAATTTTTTTAAAAATATAAATTGAAATCCCAAATTTATTATCTAGGGTTCCTGTTGTTATCTTAGTATGTGTATGGGCATTTATATTAGGATTTATCCTGATTGCAATCGAAGCAATTTTATTTTCTATTTTTGCTATTTTGTTAATTACGTAAATTTCTTCTTCTGATTCACAATTAAAACATAATATATTCGATCTTAAGGCGTATGTGATCTCTTCATCAGTTTTGCCTATTCCTGCATAAACTACTGACTCAGCTTTGAAACCTGAATCTAAGGCAAGTTTTATCTCATTTCCACTAACACAATCTGCACCAAGTCGGTATTTTATTATCTCTTTTAAAATTCTTGGATTGCAATTTGCTTTTATTGCATAATGAATTTTATAATTATACTTGTTTGCTTCTTTACATAAATTACTTAAGTTATGGCTTAAAATATCAATATTGTATAAATAGAAAGGGGTCTTTTCTTTCAGTATTAAATCGTTTATATCCATTGGTGTATGAGTGTTTTTTGCAAAATCTATTTGGCTGTATTCGACATAGTAATTGTCGGTCTAAGGCATTTATTTAAACTATTAATAGTTTTTATTTTATCTGATTGATTAACAATTAAAGAGATATTATGATTGCTCCCACCAAAAGAAATCATTCTTACATTGATGTCTTTTATTTCTGAAAATATTTTGTATGCTAATCCTGGATTTTCATTTATATCATCTCCAACTATGCATATTATTGATTGCTTATAATCGATTTCAGTTTCAGAAATTTTATTTAATTCCAATACTATCTCTTCAAGCCTTGAAGTGTTGTCTATGCTTAATGAAATTGCAACTTCTGAGGTGCTAATAAGATCTATAGCTGTCTTGAATTTATCAAAAATATTAAAAACCTTTGCCAAAAAGCCATATGCCTGAAGCATTCTTGACGACTTAATTTTAATAACAGTAATGCCGTCTTTGGCTGCAATAGCTTTAATTTTTGATTGGCATGTATTATTGCTGATTATAGTTCCCCTATCCAATGGGTTTAAGCTATTTTTTAGTAAAACCGGAATATTCCCTTTTTTGCATGGGTGTATACTTGTAGGGTGCATTATCTTTGCTCCAAAGTATGCTAGCTCAGCCGCTTCATCAAAAGAGAGTTTTCTTATTGGTTTTGTGTTTTCGACATACCTTGGATCATTATTATGAAAACCATCGATATCAGTCCATATTTCCGTAGATTTTGCTCCTAATGCTTGTGATATTAAGGATGCAGTATAGTCACTTCCACCCCGAGTTAAGTTATGTGTTTTGTTATATTGGTCTTTACAGATAAATCCTTCTGTAATGTGTATTTTCGAATTCTTATCGATTAATTTCGAAATAGACTTTTTCATCTGTTTTAAATCCACCTCGTTGTGTTCGTTAGTTTTTATAAAATCTAAAGCTGAGATATATTTTGAGTTAATATTATGTTCTGTTAACAATATGCAAAAAATAGAACTTGAAATTAATTCACCTTTTGAAAGTATTTTATTTTTATTATGATATTTGTGTTCTTCTAAAACCATGTCCTCTAATTCTAGAAAAATTTCATCAATTTTACTTGTGATTAAGTTGAAATATCTTTTAGTTTTAATTAATTCAAAGCTAAGTTGTTTAAAATGGGATTTTAATTTTTTGATTTTACTATTAGCTATATCTCTGTGTCCTAAAGATATAGCCTTATTTATTTTTTCCAATTCATTTGTCGTATTTCCATTAGCAGAAAGAACTATAATACAGTTAGTTTCTTTTGAAACTATTTCCATTACTCGAAGTATTCTTTCTGCAGAAGAGAGAGAGCTTCCTCCAAATTTTAAAACTTTCATTTTTATTTTGATTAATAGTTATTAAAAGGCTTTTATTGGTTACATAATATTTTATTTGCAAATATGCGTAAAAAAACAACAAAACAACAATAAAAAATACAAAATGTTAAAAATAACACAAAAATTAAAATAAAATTTTCAAGTAAAGCTAAATATATATTACTCAGAAAGTTTTTATCAGTAGATATTTCAAAAATCTTTTCAGTGATTTCCGCGGCATCCGTGTTTCAAAAGAAAAAAAGTAGCAGCTTGTTTAGAAATCTTTTTGGTGTTTTTAGCAGTTTTAAAGAATAAAGGAAGAAATATTTTCAGCGATTTTCGTGGCATCCGTGGTTTAAAAGAAAAAAATTAGCAGCTTATTTTAAAATATTTCGGAGGTTTTAAAGAATAAAGGGAGTAATTTTTTCAGTGATTTCAGTGTCATCCGCGGTTCAATATAAAAAAAGTAGCAGCTTATTTTAAAATATTTCGGTGGTTTTAATGAATAAAGGAAGTAGTTTTTTTCAGTGGTTTTAGTGGTATCCGCGGTTCAATATAAAAAAAGTAGCAGCTTATTTTAAAATATTTCGGTGGTTTTAAAGAATAAAGGAAGTAATTTTTTTCAGTAGTTTCAGTGTCACCTGCGATTCAATATAAAAAAAGTAGCAGCTTATTTTAAAATATTTTGGTTGTTTTAATGAATAAAGGGAGTAGTTTTTTCAGTGGTTTCAGTGGCATCCGCGGTTCAATATAAAAAAAGTAGCAGCTTATTTTAAAATATTTCGGTGGTTTTAAAGAAT
>JAOARN010000063.1 GCA_025210485.1 Marinifilaceae bacterium
AGGCTTAAATCAGCCAATCTAGAAAGTATTAGCAAGTGGATAAAGGAGGGAAGCCCTGCTGATGAAATTGCCATAACTCTTGCTAGTTCTAAAAGTAAGACTAAGTTTATTGCCGAGATTGATGCTGTTGGGGGGTATAGGGTTTGGAAAGGAATAAATAGACAATTAAAAATTAAACCTAAGTATCCTAAAAATAACTTTTTAGATTATGTAAATAAAAATTTTACTAAAACTCAAAAAAAGTCATTTGAAATTGCTAGGAATTTTTATAAAAAATATAATTCTGACTTTAAAATAAATGAATTGAGAGGTATTGACTTTGATTCACCTGTTTCTGTCGTTACTGTAAAGAAGAATAGTGTTATGTTTCAAATGGTATTATTAGATGATTTCGGTAAGCCTAAATTTGGATCATATTTTTTTGAAAATGTAAATGAAGATATAACTAAGATAGGAATAGGTGACTTTAAAAGAATTTCTTCAGACAATAGGGTTAAGGTAAAAGTAATATTAGAATCTGATTTAGATTTTCTTAAATCTAAAACTACTAATATCGAAGATTGGACAGGTTCTGGAAGTGTGTTTCAAGGAGGAGGAAATCAATATTATAATCCATCAGCTCGAAATAAAATAAAATCATTTGAAATATTAGAATAAAAATGAGAGAAATTAATAAGTTACTTTATTTCCTTGAAAAAGAAATAACTATTAAAGAATTTATAAAAAAAGTCGGTTATGTGAAAAACCAAGTTGAAAATAGGTACTTTATTAGTCCTAAAGATAGTCTATTTAAAGCTGTTTCTATTATGTCTAATAAAGATAAAATTACTTGGGTAGGAATAACTTTAAATGAATGTATGCCCTTCAATACATTTATAGAGAAATTTGGTTCTGATTTTGAAAAGGAATATAATTATTATGATGAAGAAACTATTTTGATATTTAAAGGTAATAAGTTTAAAATCTATTGTTTTATAGAAAGTTATGTGAGCCTAGAACAAATAAGGAATTCAAAAATTAACAGATTGAGATTATCTGTTTCTGAATAAATACAAAAATTAATCACCAAACCACAAACTCACCAAAACAATAACAGAGCTCTTTCTAAAACCTCACCGATTTAAAAGCTTACCCCAAGCTAAGCCAAACCCTCACCGACCCACTCGCCGAACTACTCGTAAAAGCAGGAAGTGGCAGTAGCACTATTTTAAAAAGATTAGAGGGCTGGGATAAAACTTTAATTACCAATTTAACAAAAGATCTCGAAAATTTTCCTAACTTTAAAACTAAGCTCTTTAAGAAAGTTGGAAAGAACCCAGAGTTGATTGAGGCGTGGGGGAAAATGCAAAGACTTGGAGCGGATGATGCCATTAGAAAGAATGTGGGGGCGTTGGAAGCGTTAAGTTTACCAAAAGGGAAAAGACCTAATCCTAAAAAATACATATCTGAGATAGACTATAAAAACCACTTGGATAAATTTAATGATGGAGGCTCAAGAATAGTAACAAGAAAAGATTTTGATGATTATGGAATTGGTAAACCTGACAATGGGAACACTGAATTTATTTCAACAAAATCAGATATTGATAAAATTATTAATTTACCAATAGAACAACAAGCAAAAAAATTAGGTATTTCTGTTGAGCAATTAAAAGAAGGAGGTGGATTGGTAAGGATAGATTTTAATCATAGTGATAAAATACAAATACCATCAGGGAATGAATGGGGAGTAAATAAAAATTGGATTCCTGGAGGTAAAACTTCTGGTGGAGTTGATGAAGCTATAGTAAAAACGAAAGGTATGGTAGAGGGAATAGATTATATTGTAACTAAAGGATTGTAATTATGAAAGTATTAGAAGAATTGGCTAAACATAACTGGGATTTTGTTTTATACAAAACTGATCACGGTTTTGTTATTAATGTTGTTTTTTATCAAAGTGCTTTTGATTATTCTCGAAGTTTTAAAATAAGTGAGCTAGAAGCAAAACAAAATATGGATAAATTGAAAGAGCTTTCTGAACATATTCGTAATAATTATGATTTATATAAATCTAGAGAAATTGTTCCTGTTGTGAGGAGATTATAGAATTCCTAATATCGATTAATCATCAAAATAAATATCTTAAAACAAATTAACTGTCGTATGTTAAAATAAGTTAAAAAGGTGGTGTAACAGTCGAACTATTATTATTTCCAAGCTAACCATAATAGAAGGCGTTGTGTATTCGGTAAAGAAGGGTAGAGCTCTTGAAAAATCGCTTAAACTAGCCAACAAATCCGACATTGAAAATCTGCTATTTAAGGAGGCTCAACTCGTAAAATCTATTAACGAGCCTGGGGATGTTGCTTTGTTAGATAGGAAATTTAAAAATGTAAAACTCACCACCAAAATAGGAGAAACTAAAATCTCCAAGCACATAAAAGAGATTATTTATGCTAAGGGCTATGGTGATGTCGATATTGCAAGAGTGTTAGAAATAAATCGATTAGTCTCAAAACAAACCATTTCAAAAAATAAATTACAATATGTAAGGAAATTTGTAGAAGATTATTTTCCTTTACCTAAGAAAGGGGAGAAAATGGTGAAAGTAATTTCTTTAGAAAATTTGAAAAGATATCATATAGGTGAAAATATTAATGTGATTGATAAAGAGAAAGTTGTGGGTGAATTTGTAGTTAAAAAAACAGATATCAACTTTGGTTCATCACAGAAATTGATAGACGATTTAAGGTTGGATGTCCCAGGTAGTACCTTTAGTAAAAATGAAGGTTATGCTGTTATTGAATTTGAAAATAATTTTGATATAACAAGACCTTATCTTTCTGAAAAGACATTAAATCATAAACCTCCATATACCAAGACTGGATTAACAGGTGTTGAAAATAAACTAATTCCAGAATATTATATGGAGGGACTAAAGAAAATACCTAAAGGTGCTGTTTTAAGAGTATATGATATGTTTGGAAAATAAATAAAAAAATATAGGCTAAATAAAAATATATGGGAGACAATAAAAAAATAACTATAGTAAATTGTATACTCGAAGAGTACTTTGTTATTTATAAGGCGAAACATCATCCATTAATTTATGGTGCAGAAATCTATGGTCCTAGTTATCGCTTCTCTGATTTTAAAATTGGAAATGGATTTTATCAAAAAATTAAGGCATCAGATTACCCTAATTTTTACTTTATTGATGATGGATATACAGATGATTCTGAGAGATCTGTTTATGAATATTTCAGAATGAGAAGTGAAGAGTTTAAAGAGAATAGAATCTTAACTTTTCGGAAATTAAGAAAAAGAGATATTGAAAAATTTTACAAAGTTGAAATCCATATTGAGATTGAAGGAGAACTATTTACTGCAGGAAAATATAGAGTAATGCCTCCAGATGACGAGGATTATCTATACATATGGACTGGTAAGGACAGCAAGCTTAAAGAAGACAAAATCGTGTTTGGAGATAGAGGAATTAATGAGAAAATGAAGCTGTTTTTAAAAAACAGAATTGACAAAGTTTATGCTGTAAAAACATTTTATGAACCAGGCTCTGCTATAGAAAAATATGCTTGCGACTACCTCCCCACAGGAGAAGAAGAAACCTATACTCTAGACATGAATAATTTTGATTATGAACTTTATGAAAAAGTCTTTAAAGCGCATAAGCTGTTATTGATTGAGGGAGAAGAATTTGAAGAATAAGACTGAATTTCTAGTCCTAAATCATATGCTTTCCCTAAGTAAATTCCTAATAACCCAACAAAACAAGAACAGAACTCTTTCTAAAACCTCACCGATTTAAAAGCTTACCCCAAGCTAAGCCAAACCCTCACCGACCCACTCGCCGAACTACTCGTAAAAGCAGGGAGTGGCAGTAGCACTATTTTAAAACGATTAGAGGGCTGGGATAAAACTTTGATAGCGTATAAAAGAGGAGACTTTTAAAATAGAAATGGCTCAAAATTCGTTTTCTTTGGGTTTCGAAACAAAAGAAGAATTATGAGCCACTCAATTTATTTAAAAGCAAATATAG